>JBBRWA010000043.1:0-27374 GCA_038246345.1 Chitinophagales bacterium | reverse complement strand
TACGGTTAACACATAGGTGCCAGCAAGACTAACCGTTGGTGTTAGCGTGGTTGCATTGCTTAAAATCACACCATTGGTAGTGGTCCATTGGTAAGTATAGTTGGGCCCTGTAGCAGAAGCGCTTCCATCTAACTGTAAAGACGCAACGCTGCAACTCAAAGTCGTACTTGGCCCTGCATTCACTACTGGAGGCACAATGTCTTGCTGTACTTGCACACCAAGAGTGGCGGAGCAGTTGTTGGCGGTATTTACCAAAGAGAGCGTATAAGTACCGGGGCCATTGACGACAGGCGTGAGCGTTGTCCCACCACTTACAATTGTTCCATTTGTAGTAGTCCAGTTAAACTGGTAGTTAGGCCCATTAGAAGAGCCAGAAGCATCAATCGTTATGGTTTGGACGCTACAAGTCAAAATATTGGGCAGATCAGCATTCACGACAGGAATGTTGACATCTGCACTTACCGTAACGGAGGCCGTTGAGGTGCAGCCATTGGTGGTGTTTGTCACCAATAAGGTATAGTCGCCAATGGACGCAGCGGAGGCATTCGTGCCATTTGTTGGCCCGGAGAGGGTTCCGTTGAGTGATGACCATTGATGCGTAAAATTCGGCCCACTGCTGCTGCCAGCACCATTTAAGGGAACAATGCTTTGGGTGCATGTCAAAAGACTTGGTGGTGAAACTTGGGCAACTGGAGCCGTGATATTCTGACCGATGGTCACGGTTGCTGTACTGGTACAACTATTCAGGGGGTTTGTTACCGTTAGTGTATAGGTTCCCAGCAGCGTTATGTTTGGCGACCAAGTGGAATCCCCGGAAGCGATATTGCCATTTACGGTTGTCCATACAGGTAAGAGTGTTGGGTTCCCCGGTATTGGGATTGGCCCAATGTTCAGGTTGGTATTGGTGCAGGTAAGTGTTGCCGGTGGACCCGCATTAGCGCCTGGGGGCGTGGTATTCTGCGCAACAACCACAGTGTCCATGGTGATACAACCCGTTGCCGTATTGGTAATGCTTAAAATATAGGTCCCGGGCTGGTTAATTATGGGCATAAGGGTGCTGTCTCCTGAAACAAAATTTCCACCCATGGTCGTCCATGTAAGCGGGAAATTTGATCCAGAAGAAGACGCACTGCCATCCAATGGAACCAGCGTTGTACTACAGGTTAATAAATTAGGTGGCGCGATCACCGTAGTAGGCACCGCCGCTAGGGAGACGACAATATTGGTGGTTGTAGCACATATCCCGGTTCCACTGACTGTAACCGAGTAGGTACCAGTGTTTGTAATGTTAATTGAGTTAGTGGTTTGACTCGTAGACCAGGTATATTTAGGGAATGGCCCGCCCACAGCAGTCAAAGTGGCTGAGCCACCGGGACACAATGGCGTATTCGTTATTTGTATGGTAGGAGGGACCAATGCAGTGACCGTTGCGGAGGTTGTACCGGTGCAACCGTAAATATTGGTGACGGTTACCGTATAGGTTCCCGCCTGGTTCACAATATTGGTGATACCCATGACTCCGTTGGACCAACTATAATTTGAATAGCCACCTAAAACACGCAAGGTGTCTAGCTGTCCCGGACAAATTGTAGGGCTGGATACGGAAATGCTAAACGGATCTACACCGGCGTTTTGAACGCCATAATAACCAACACCAGTACAACCATATGTGTCAGTTGCTGTAACTTCATAGATGCCAGGATCGGTTACAATGAGCGGGTTGCCTACATCACCGCTGTTCCACTGGAAGTTAAAATAGGGCCCTTGTACCACCAAGATGGCAGTATCTCCTTCCGGGCAAATCCTGATAGGGCCCACAATTTGAGGCACAAATGGCGGTACCAGCGGAATATTGATTTGATCGGTGAAGGGGCATCCGAAAGCATCGGTGACGGTAAGGGAGTAAATCCCGGGGTTATCAATAGGATAGGGTGTCAGATCACTGAAATCAGGGCTCCATTGAAAGGAGTTAAATGGACTGTACCCCTGAGTGTTTACCGTAAGTTCAACAGTTTCGAAAGGACAAATTGCCGGAGGCCCTAATACATCAATTGGGCCGGCAAAAAATGTATTGTCAACCGAAATAGAAGTATTCTGGTGCACCACTTCACAGCCGATACCTGTTGGATCCCAGCTCCATGTTCCAGGCGGGGTGACGATGATTTTGTGTGACGTTGCACCAGTTGACCAAGGAACAGTTACAGGCATGGAGACTCCGGTAAAAGTGTAGTCGATCCAAGCCTCTAAAGTAATCATTTTGGTAATACAATTGGTGTCTACATGTACGTTGCACTCCAAGTGGCCCAAAGGCCCCAAGCCGCGCCGCCCGAGCGAATCCGGGTTCGCTGGATCACCAGGGCCTCCAGATACGCGAGCAAAGCCGATGCAAGGCAAGGCCAGCAGGATAATCAAGAAAACTTTTTGAAAGGGGAGCTTTGTGTAGATTTTTATCATAGTAGGTGATGTTGAATTTTTTTTAACGTTCAAGAGATGCATTGGAAGGGTAATTCGCTTCTTGAGGGTTGATCAATTAAGATTAAATATGGCGCAAACTAAAGGCAGAAAAATAAAGTAATGGCAAATTTATCAACTTTAAATAAAGAACTGGACAAATTTCGAAGAATCAACCTGCTACTTAAAGAAAATGAAAAAATAATTGAAGTCGACTGCAACATATTTTGAATTCGATACACCAAAGATTGTATGAATGAAGTTTGTACTCTGCGGAACTTTTTGAAAGCGAATGCCCATTTCCCAACAGATAAACCTAAAAAAAGATTGTTATGAAGTTTTTGACCCCGACTTTAATATTCGGATTTGTTTTCTCTATTTCAACCTTGTTTGGGCAAAAAAGAATTTCTTCCAAAGAAATTCTTGCCCAGCCTGTCGAGGAAATTGCGGTTTTCGATACTACTGGTTTTGGTATTTACGAGCTTGCCATTCGATTTAATTATGGCAGCCCACGTATTCTAAACCCTGAAGCATATAAAGCCATAGAATCTTACGGAAAAATTTCGGTTGAGTACATTTATTCCAAATTCACCCATTCCCAACCCAATCAGAAGGCATTGGACAGCGACCGCTTTGCTTCGCTTCAAAAGCTTGCCCCTGATCTGTTCAAAGATACTGGAATCCGTTGGGATGTCACCGTTCAGACGGAGGCGAATACCCCAGAAAGTGCCCGCGCCCTTTTTCATGGTTTCGTTATACGGTACCAGCCTCCTGTGACGGAAGCACGCAAGGAAGAAATCAAAACCGAGCTTGATGCTGTGGTTGATTGCGCCAAGAAGCGGCCTCCTGCTGATGCAGCTAAGTATCCCGGCGGCCCAGATGCGCTGAAAACTTGGCTTGAAAGCAATATTAAATTCCCCAAAGATGAATTGAAGTCAAAAGGAAGCACCAAGTCAGCCATTGTAGAATTTCAAATTGGCAACGATTCCGGGAAGCCAACAAATATCAGGGTTTCTAAAGGCGCTTCTCCCAAACATAATGAGCATATCAAGGCTATTATGGGCAATCTTTCTGGTTGGGGGAAAGGCAAGCCTTCTATTGAGTTTTCCCTGTTGATTCAGTTTACCATAGGCGAGGATGGCAAAGCGCGCATTGAATCCCACCCTTTGCGCGGTTACAACCCCGAAGATTGCAAAGGGCTGAAATCAGACTCGCTCGTAATGAAAGTGATGGATCGGAACAAAGACTGGAAAAAAATGCTTGTGGTGGAAGACGTAACAGGCAGCATGATGCCCTTTATCGCAGACCTTTTGCTCTGGAATGCCCTAAAAAGTAACTTCCAAAATACCGACCATTTTGTGTTTTTTAACGACGGCGATTCCAAAGAAACGGAAGACAAAGAAATAGGAAGCACTGGTGGCTTGTACCACGCCAAGCCTAAAAGTATAGAGGTGCTAGAAGAAACCATGATCTCTGCCATCGCTGGCGGGGATGGCGATGATACACCCGAGAACGACATTGAGGCCGTAATAGAAGGCATCAAAGCATGTCCGGAATGCGAAGAAGTAATCCTTATTTCTGATAACAATGCCACCCCCCGCGATCTGGAATTGATCTCGCAAATTACCAAACCTGTCCATGTTATCCTCTGTGGCGTGCGTTATGCACCGAATCCGGCACACCTATACATTGCGTGGAAAACAAAAGGCAGCTTGCACACCATAAAAGAAGACATCACCAAACTCAAAACCATGGAAGAAGGACAAACCATCACCATTATGGGACGCACCTATAAGATATTGGATGGGAAATTTGTGGTGCTGGGACGCATGTAATTTAAAAAGGGGTTTCAGGTTTCAGGTTTCAAGGTTTCTGGTTAAGGGTTCATTCCCCATGGCTCTTGATAATAACTTGGACTAAGCGTAAGAACCCTTAACCAGAAACCTTGAAACCAGAAACCTGAAACCAGAAACCCCTTTTTCACCATATAGCGATTTTCCCCCGTACGCTCCCATTCACTCGAAGGAAGTACAAACCTGATGCTTGACCTTCCATATCAATTGGCCATGAATGATGGCCTTTGCTGGCAGCAAATGAGTTTTGATACCGTAACTTTCCTTGCAAATCAACTACTTCTACCAGGCACGCATAATCGTGATCACTAAAGGTACTGAGGGTAAATAAGCCCGGTGTTGGGTTGGGACTGTAGAAAAACAGGTTGGGGGGTAAAAAGCTGGCATTGGTGCTGTTGCGCCAAACTAGCTCCAAGGGATGGGCGCCGCCTGTGGCATCGTATGTTTCTGACCGCAGTGGTGTGTTCATATTAAGGCTCAATATCTCGGATAGTTTCACTCCCTTTTTGGCACTTATTTCCAGCACGAAGACCGGGGTGTCCGCATCAATTTTTTGACCACGACCGTTGATCCAGGATACATTGGACACTCCGATTGATGAATTTTTAAGGCTATAGTTTTCTTTGCCAAATTCCAACAAGTTTGGAGATGTTACACTATTGATATTCAAATAGTTGTTGTCGAAGGAAAATGCCGCTTGCAAGCCCAGCAAATCCATCGAATGAACGGCATTTAGGGGAATAAAAACAGTTTCGCCAGCTTGTACCATTCGATCTTCGATTTCTAAACGCCACGCTTCACGGTCTTCAGGCGTGGGGGAAAATTGATTGCAAACCCCGGCCGTTACGTCACCTGATTTTACCGCTAAAAACTCCAGACAATTGCCATTCATGGAGGAGGCAGAGTCCGGTGAAAACCGCCATGACCCGCAGGGCAGCTCCTGGTCAATCCCAAGGATAACTTTTCGCGCAGTAACAATGTCAAATGTTGTGATGGATCCACTACAATTCACATCGGCGGCCAATCGCTGCCAATCGCATTTTAAGGCTTCAATACCTAAAATATGCTTGGAAATCAACACCAAATCGTAGGTAGTCAGCCCGTTCAAAGGATTGTCGTTTTTGTGGGGAATGATGGTGTACATTTTGTTGGCCAGTGATGCGACAGTGGATAGGGTATAGGCACCATTGGCCATTATTGTCGTATCAAAAGGTGGTGCTTTTACTTGCAATTGAACAGCATCCAAGCTGTTGTTGAAATAATCTTTAAGGTTACAATAGGTCGGAACAAACGGCGGCGGCAGCAATTCTTCTATTTTTTGGCTTACTTTGGTGATGGTAGCGGAAGCTGAATTGCCGCGGATATCGAAATGAACCTCACCCGTATTGGGCGCTATTACAATGAAAGTAGGGGTGCCTAAAAACTGGCCGAACTGCCCGCTGGTATAGGGCTGCAACGCGGTTATGCTGCCTCCGTTCGATCCTGCAGCCAGCATCGTCAGCCCTTTGCTGACTTTGTAAGATGCTACACTTGTATTGATGTCACCACTTTGGGTACTCAACAGAATAAACTCCACTTTCCCAGGGTGGGCAGCCTGCATTTGTGTATAAAGGTTCTGAAATAAGGGTGCGTGGGTACCACAGGGCGGGCATGCAATAAAAAAAGCCTCAATCACGACAACCTTTCCCTGGCTGATAAAGTTTTGATATAGCTGTATGGTTTGGTTATCGGAAGTTGTCACCGTGAAGTTGGGCGCTGGTGCGCTGAAAGCGTTAAAAGCGGCGACCAAGAAGATCAGTAGGAGTATGTTTTTCATGAATAATCGGATTTGTACCCCGAAAGTTAGGACAAATGCCTGAATTTTCGGAAATTTTAGCACAGAATTGCCTTCTACATTACTTTTGCACCATGAGAATTGCCGCTTTCATTTTTTTTTCTGTTCTGCTGCTGGGTTTCTGCCTCCCCCCAACCCCTGAATCCCTGGGAGAGAAGTTGTTTTCCGACCCAATTTTGTCACTAGACAGCACCATAAGCTGCGCTAGTTGCCATGTCCCGGAATTTGCCTTCTGTGATACGGCTTTGTTTAGCCGTGGCGTTGGTGGCACCCTTGGCCGTAGAAATTCACCGGGCATCACCAACATGAACGCCAGGCCCTATTTTTTCTATGATGGCCGGGCAGCGACGCTGGAACAGCAGGTGCTCATGCCCATTCAAGATACGCTGGAAATGCATGCCAACATGCCCATAGTTTTGGAACGACTCCAGCAAAACAAGGCCTACAATGAAGCTTTCATAGCGATATATGGTGTCCCTGCCAATGCGGAGAACCTAGCATCGGTGCTGGCAGCATTTGTGCGCACCCTGGAAACGTCCAATTCACCGTTCGACCGTTGGATGCTACAACAGCCTAATCCCATGAGTCAAGCTGCCGTTCGTGGTCGCGAGGTTTTTATGGTAAAAGGAAAGTGCTTCGACTGTCACTTTTCACCGGATTTTACGGGTGATGAATTCCGGAATGTCGGACTTTACACGGGCCGCCGCCACCTGGCCGACCGCGGTCGTTTCGACATTACAGGTGACAGCATTGACCTTGGGAAGTTTAAGGTTCCGGGCTTGCGAAATGTTGCCCTCACAGCGCCCTATATGCACAATGGGATGTTCAATACCCTAGAAGAAGTTATTGAATTTTATGACCAGCCTAATCAAACAGTGCCGGGTGGTATGAACCGGGATACCTTGCTCAATGCGCCATTAAACCTTACCGTTGAAGAAAAAGCGGATATAAAGCTGTTTTTAGAGGCATTGACGGACGATAGATTTGTAAAAAAAAGCTGACTTAAATAGGTATCCGTTTTACTGCCTTCCCATCAACAAACTCTTTTGGTATGCTTTCCATGATTTCGGCTTTCAGCGCAGCAATTAAATCGCTTTTCATAAAATTCCGGTGTGTTGCCAAGCTCACTTCCCGCACGGGAGCCGGTGCTTTGAACGGAAAAACATGTTGCTTTTGCTCCGTATTCAGTGTTTCCACAGCCATGGCTGGCAAGATGGTAATTCCTTGTCCGGTACCAACCAGGCGCATCAGAGTTTCAAGGCTGCCGCTTTGGTAATTGAGGCGACTTTCAGAACGCCGCCGCAACTCACAAAGATTCATGATCTGGGAACGGAGGCAGTGGCCTTCTTCCAACAACAACAATTCCTCTGGTTCAAGGTCTTCGGGCAACAAAAAGTGCTTTTTATAGGTATGAGACGAATACACCAACAGCGGTTCATAAAACAAAGGAGTTTCCTTTATAGCGGGATCTCCAAGCGGGCTTACCAAAATCCCTACATCTAATTGGTTCTTTTTCAGGCGTTTGATGATAGATGAAGTAACATGTTCCGATACAAAAAGGCGTATGCCGGGGTATTTTTCTAAAAACTGATTGATAAAACGGTGTACCAGATAAGGTGCCAGGGTTGGAATAATGCCTACCCGTAATTCCCCGCTCAACATGGATTTCTGCTGGCGCATCAGGTCGATTAAGCGCTCCTGCTCCAGCAACACCTTGCGGGCTTGTTCAATGATGAGTTCACCAATGGGCGTGGACACAACGGGCTGTTTGCTCCGGTCAAATATTTTGGTTTCCAACTCCTCTTCCAATTTTTGGATCATCATGCTCAGGGTAGGTTGGGTGACAAAGCAGGATGCGGCAGCTTTGCCAAAGTGCCGATGCTCGTCTACAGCAAGCACATATTCGAGTTGTTGAAAGTTCATTGATGGTATCTATGAAAAAATGGAAGGTATCGGTATGTCAATCGACAAATGTAGGTGATGTTGATGATCTTTTTTGCTGCCTTTGTTGTTTATACGTTCACAAATCAGATCATACTATGGAAAACAAACCGCAAACCTGGAATACCCTCACCCCTGAAGAATCGCATGTAATCGCCGAGAAAGGTACAGAGCGGGCTTTTACAGGCGAATACTGGAACTTCAAGGCTGCTGGTACCTATATCTGTCGGCGTTGCAATGCCCCTTTGTACAAATCCGGCGATAAATTTGACAGTGATTGTGGCTGGCCCTCCTTTGATGATGAGTTGCCTGGTGCCATCATCCGGCACACCGACAGCACCTTCGGCATGAAACGCACTGAAATCGTGTGCGCCAATTGTGGAGGGCACCTTGGCCATGTATTTGAAGGAGAACGTTTGACGGCAAAAAACAGTCGGCATTGTGTGAACTCGCTGTCTATTAGGTTTGTTCCGGATAAAGCATCAATATGAAATTACTTAAAGACTACGCCTTATACAATCTCTGGGCCAATACCCAAACCGTTGACTGGCTGAAAACCAAGCCAATAGCATTGATGGAACAAGAAGTCCCGTCCAGCTTTCCCAACCTCAAACTGACCTTGTTACACATTTGGGCCGCTGAAAAAGTATGGCGCGAACGCTTACTCGGCACCCCACCGACAACCTTTTTAGCACAAACCTTTAATGGCTCAACGGAAGATGTTTTTGAAGGAATACTACAACAATCCACAGCCTTTAACAATTATGTTCAAGGGCTTTTGGAAGGTAATTTTGATGAAATATGTGATTTTCGATTGCTAAATGGCACCGAAGACTCCCGCCAACGCGCTGAAATGATCCACCATTGTATAAACCATAGCAGCTACCATCGCGGACAAATTGTAACCATTGCCCGAATCCTTGGACAAACGGATCCTCCATCCACCGATTTCATTAAGTACCTTCGCGTTAAATAATAAGCTGCTTACACCATGCCCAACACCTTGACACCCAATCTCTCCCAATTGCATGATTTCTCTCCTGACTCCCGCGTCTGGGTTTATGTCTGCAACCGCCCGTTGACGGAATCCGAGACAAATGCTGTCCAGCAGCAACTGGATGCTTTTTGTCTCCACTGGACTGCCCACAACCAGGCCCTGCTTGCCACTGCAGAAGTGTTTGAAAACCAGTTTGTTTTCCTGATGGTTGATGAAACGCGCGCCGGCGCCAGTGGTTGCTCCATCGACAAATCCGTCCATTTTCTGGAGCAGTTGGGTGATGCCTGGAACGTCGATTTTTTTGAACGGATGCGCTTCGCCTGGGTAGGCGACGATAACCAGCTAAAATTTGCCAACCAACAGGAGCTTGCGCTTGCTGTAAAAAACCAGCAAATAACGGACACGACGCTGATGGCCAATACCCTGGTGCAAAGCAAACGCGAACTTGCTGAAAAATGGCTCCAGCCATTTAATATCAGTTGGCATAGAAGAATCGCTGCGGTAAATTGAAGAAGTACATACCTTTGCCGCGCATAAAACAAGATTTATTCACCCATTCACTCCATAATTGATGAAAGTCGCAGTCGTCGGCGCTACAGGACTCGTAGGCACTAAGATGTTGCAAGTGCTCGAAGAGCGCAATTTTCCCATTTCAGAACTCTTACTGGTTGCCAGTGAACGCTCAGTTGGTAAAACACTGACGTTTAAAGGCAAAGACATCAAGATCATCAGCATGCAAGTTGCTGTCGACGAAAAGCCTGATGTGGCCATTTTCTCGGCTGGCGGAAGTGTTTCCAAGGAATGGGCCCCGCGCTTTGCTGAAAATGGTACTGTGGTGATCGACAATTCCTCTGCTTGGCGCATGGATCCTGAGAAAAAGCTCGTCGTACCGGAGGTGAATGCCAATGTGCTGACCAAATTGGATAAAATAATTGCCAATCCTAACTGCTCTACCATTCAAATGGTGGTAGCCCTCAAGCCTTTGCACGATGCTTATAAAATTAAACGTGTTGTTGTCAGCACCTATCAAAGCGTAACGGGTACGGGTGTAAAAGCTGTTGACCAGTTGATGAACGAGCGTTCCGGCAAGGCAGGCGATCGCGCATATCCTTACCAGATCGACATGAACCTACTCCCGCACATCGACGTTTTCACGGAGAACGGCTACACAAAAGAGGAGATGAAAATGGTGCTGGAAACCAAAAAGATCATGGGGGATGATAGTATCCGTGTTACGGCAACCACCGTCCGTGTTCCGGTAATCGGCGGCCACTCGGAGTCCGTGAATGTTGAATTTGAGCGCGATTTCGACCTAGCTGAGGTGCGCAAATTGCTCGAAAATGCCCCTGGCGTAGTCGTGGTGGATGACCCAGCTACCTTACAGTATCCAATGCCTTTGATGGCGCACGACAAAGACGATGTATTCGTTGGGCGCATCCGCCGCGATGAGAGCAATCCCAATACGTTGAATATGTGGGTGGTGAGTGATAATTTGCGCAAAGGCGCAGCTACAAATGCCGTCCAAATTGCAGAATACCTGCTCGAAGCGGGTATTTTGAAGTAAAAATTGAAAAAAGCCGCCGTTTCGGTATAGTTTTGCAGCCGCACAAAGTTACGTAGGATAAAAATTTGGCGCAAATTGCCCAATTTATCTAGCAGCAGTATCACGGTTATAGTTAACAGTCAACAGTTTGAAATGAAGAACAAGATCGTAATTTGGGGAACCAACGAAGCAGACGAAAAAGTACTCATCGCATTGGAACTTCAAGCAGCAGCGAGCAAAGTAATGCTCTACACATTTTCAGAAGCAATGGCATCGGAGGAGTTTGTCTCTAAGATGATGAGCGAATGGCGCGAAGGCAAGGAAGTTGAGTTCCCGGAGGGGCATACTGCCACTGAACGCATGCTCAGCGTTACCGAAAGTCTTCTGCCGGAAACATTAAAAATAGAGCAAGGTGGAGATTTGATTCAGCGCGCTCAAACGGAATGGCATTTTGCCGTGCTTTCTACAAAATTGCACCTGGCATACCAGCAAGAGTTAGAAGATTTCAAAGAAAAGGTGGCGCAGATTAGTTCCTACGACAACAAGATATGGGACGGTTTGAAATCTTTTTGGGATAAAGTACAAAACCAATCGCGTGAGCGCAACCTGTTCCGGGAACATGCCAATCACCTTCGTGATAATATAAACCTGCTTTTTGAAGACCTCAAGTTGGTGCGCAAAAAGGTACAGGGCGAGTTTATGGAGGCTTCTGCGGGGGTCGCCAGTGATTTCAACAAGGCACTTGACGATATCGATGCTCGCATCGCGGCTGGCGGCTCGAAACTGGGCAGCGTATTCGAAGAGCTCAAGCAAATGCAGCAACGGTATCGCGAAGCACGCATGAGCAACGAACACCGCAACCAAATTTGGAACCGCCTCGACAAAGCTTTTAAAAAAGCAAAGGAGCGGAAATTCGGGTCTGAAGCAAACGATGGATCAATGGCGGATCGCCATGACCGTCGCTTAGGTGGCTTGGCTGATGCGTTAAAACGCATGGAAGACAGTGTTCGTCGTGATGAAGATGAGCTGGAATTCCAAACCAAAAAAGTACATCAATCAGAGGGCCAATTGGAATCACAAATTCGAATGGCTAAAATCAAAATGATCGAAGAGCGCGTTGTTTCCAAGCGGGGAAAACTTGAAGAAATGCGCCGCTCCATTGTTGATATTGAAAGACAATCGAGTATTGCAAAAAACAAAGAGGCCAAACGCGCTGAGAAAATAGCGGAGAAGAAGAAAATAGCCACCGCAAAAGAAGCGGTGAAGTCTGAAATCGCTGCCGAGATCCAAACTAAAGCCCAGAAGCCAGCACCAGCCAAAGAAGATAGTCTTTTTGAAGCAGCGGCAACACTGCTCGGGGATGTTTTGGTCGATGCCATTGATACCGCAAAAGCGGTTGCCAGCGTTGTAGCAGAAAAAGCAGAAGAGGCTTTCGACAAAGCTTCGGACAAGGCGGAAGAAGCCTACGAAAAAGCGACTGAAAAAGGTGGAGATGCCCTCGGTAAAGCTAAAGTTGTGGCGGAAATGTTCGCGGATAGGGCGGAGGAGGCTTTTGAAAAGGCTTCCGATAAAGGAGAGGACGCCTTGGAAAAAGCCAAAATGCTGGCCAGCAAAATGGCGGCTAAAGCAGGCGAAGCCTTAGAACAAGTAGAAGAAGCTATTGACAAAGCAGCAGATCAGGGCGAAGGCGCTCTAGGAAAAGCGAGAGCTGTGGCAAACCTTGTTGCAGATAAAGCAACAGAAGTATTAGAGAAGGCGGAAGAAGCTCTTGAGTCCTATAAAGCTAAAAAAGCAGCAGAAGCAGCAACAGCAGCAAGCGCTGAAAAAGAAGGGATCATCATCGAGGATATTGTGCACAAGGCTGTGGCGGAACTCGAATCTCCCGCAGACGCTTCGACAGCCGAGAAAGATGGAATAATCATTGAAGATATTGTGCACAAATCTGAGGCGGAACTTGAATCTACCGCGGACGCTTCGACAGCCGAGAAAGATGGAATAATCATTGAGGATATTGTGCACAAAGCAGCCAATGGTGAAGCATCCGTTGCGGGCAACGACTCGGAGGATGCTGGTGCAGCTACAGAGACAAAAGATGCCTAATCATCAGGCGTTTTTAGGAAAATAATGTAGCCGCCCGGAACGCTTTTGCCTTTCGGGCGGTTTCATTTTGGAAAAATTCAAACCGTTTGCACCACAAATATTTACCCAATAGGCCGCATTTGCCGTTCAAACGCGTTTTTCAAAAACAGCTTTATATGACACTGGAAGAACAAATATCCAAAGACCTAGTAACCGCGATGAAAGCCAAAGACGAGGTAGCGCTGCGCAGTATTCGCGCCATCAAAAGCGCCATCACCCTCCTGAAAACGGACGGCAGCGGACAAACCATTGATGAAACAAGGGAAGTGCTGCTCCTGCAAAAGCTGGTTAAAACCCGCCAGGAGTCGCTGGATATTTACGAAAAAAACGATCGTCCCCAATTGGCGACCATCGAAAGGGAAGAAATTGAGGTTATCAAACGCTACCTACCAGCCATGATGGAAGGTGCAGCACTGGAAGCTGTGCTACAAAAAATCATCGCTGAAACAGGCGCTACCTCCGCCAAAGACATGGGTAAGGTCATGGGCGCTGCCAACAAACAACTGGCCGGCAAAGCCGACGGCCGCGCCATCTCCGACATCGTAAAAAAACTCCTCTCATAACTCATCTCTCATAACTCATCTCTCATAACTCCATAAATGGTTCTCAGAGCAGAAAATATCATCAAAACCTACGGCAAACGCACCGTCGTCAAAGGTGTTTCCTTCGATGTGAACCAAGGGGAGATTGTGGGCTTGCTTGGTCCAAATGGCGCGGGCAAAACCACCTCTTTTTACATGACGGTCGGCTTCATTCAGCCCACGGATGGCAATGTTTACCTTGACGATGAAGAGATTACCAGCCTGCCGATGTACCGTCGGGCACAAAAAGGTATCGGCTATCTGCCGCAGGAACCCAGCGTGTTTCGCAAACTTTCTGTGGAAGACAATATCCGTGCAGTGCTTGAAATGACCAAATTGAGCAGGGCGGAGCAGGCTGATAAATTGGAGTCGCTGCTCGAAGAATTCAACCTCAACCGGGTGCGGAAAGGCATGGGCGACACCCTTTCTGGCGGATAGCGCAGGCGCACTGAAATTGCCCGATCCCTGGCCTCCGACCCCAAATTTATCCTGCTCGATGAGCCCTTTGCAGGCATAGATCCCATCGCGGTGGAAGATATTCAGTATATTGTTGCCAAGCTGAAAACCAAGAACATTGGTATCCTGATAACGGATCACAACGTTCAGGAAACGTTGAGCATTACAGATCGCGCCTACTTGATGTTCGAGGGGAGCATCCTGAAAGCGGGCACAGCAGAGGAATTGGCTGCCGACGAAATGGTTCGAAAAGTTTACCTCGGCAAACACTTTGAGTTGCGGCGCAAGGTTATGGATATTTAAAAGGCAAAAAAGCAAAAGGCAATGAAAGCCCAAGCGTTAGGTGGAAATTCGTTCCAACCAATTTCGCCCGAAAATTTTAATTGACAAATTAGTATTGCATGAAAACATTACCAATCACCAGTCTATTTTTAATATTATCCTCGATTTCGTTTGCTCAAAATCCCGCTCCCAACAAGCCCCGCATCATCGTGGGCATCGTCGTCGATCAAATGCGGTATGACTTCCTCTATCGCTATGAATCAAGCTATGGCGAAGGTGGATTCAAACGTTTGCTTGGCGAAGGTTTTTCCTGTGAAAACACCCATTTCAATTACATGCCCACTTATACAGGGCCTGGGCATGCTGCCATCTATACGGGCACAACGCCATCTGTAAACGGTGTTATTGCCAATGAATGGTGGGATACTGCACTCCAAAAGGACCGTTACGTGACTTCTGATCCGCGCTACCAAACCGTTGGCGGCACCAGTGGAAAGGTAGGGCAGCATTCGCCTGCTGTGATGCTTTCTTCCACCATTACCGACGAATTACGGCTTTCCAATAATTTCCGCTCCAAAGTGGTGGGTGTCTGCCTCAAAGACCGTGGGAGCATCCTGCCAGCCGGACATATCCCCAATGCTTGTTACTGGTTTGATGATGAGAGCGGTAACTGGATTACTTCAACATACTACCCAGATTCAATTCAATTGCCAACCTGGGTGCGTGATTTTAATGCCCGGCGCTTGCCAGAGTCGTACTTGAAAGGGCGCTGGGAGAAGTTGCCAGGAAAGGATTATTCTCAAAGCTTCGACAACTGGAAACGCTATGAGGATGGTAAGTATTTTACCCAGTTTAAGGGTGATATGCCCTATGACCTGGCCGCCATTCGGCAAAAAACAAATAGCCTGAGCGTGATCCGTTTCACCCCCTTTGGCAATTCCCTGACACTTGATTTTGCGCTGGAAACCATTGATAAAATGGGGCTTGGCGCTGATGAATGGACAGATTTTTTGTGCCTGAGCTTTTCTTCTACCGACTACATCGGCCATCAATTTGGCATTCACGCAGAAGAAACCCAGGATGCGTACTTGCGGCTCGACCGCGATATTGCCCGACTTTTGGAGTATTTGGATCAAAAATTTGGAAAAAACAACGCGCTGGTATTCCTGACTGCTGATCACGGTGGTGCGGAAACGCCGGAGCATTTGATGGATATTCGCATGCCAACGGGTGTTTTTGAGGAATCTCAATTAGAAGATCGGCTTGAAAAAGCGCTGGCTGCTCATTTCGGCATGACGGCCAATTTTATCAGCGCCTACAACAATCAGCAAATATGGCTGAATTGGGCAGCAATTGGCGATTACGATCTGGACCCGAATGAAATGGCACATGTTATTGGCGAAACCTTACGTGCACAGCCGGGTGTTTACGACGTGTTTACGCGGGAACAATTGGAGCAGCTTCCACCGGAGTATCCTTACGTCGCGGAGCTCCGCCGCGGTATTCACCCCAGTCGTTCTGGCGACATTCTATTTCAACTGGATCCTGCCTGGCATGCCGACGACAAATATTTTAAAGATGGCGGCACCACCCACGGTTCTGCTTATCCATACGATACCCACGTGCCTTTGTTGTGGTATGGTTGGCATGTGCAGCACGGTGAAACCTTTGAACCTGTGAGTATTACGGATATTGCACCTACGTTATCCGCAATGCTGCGGATTATGGAGCCAAATGGCACAACGGGGAAGGTGATTTTGCCGCTGATGCGGAAATAGGCGTTTTTTTGTACATTTGTCGACCTTTTATCTTCGAAATTTGAATTTCAATGGCAGCCAGAAAAGTAAACAAAGCCACCTTTAAATATGGTGGAGAAGAATTCAGCATCTTTAAGAGCAAAACCCAGGTCGCGGTGCGCTACAACCCGGCCTTAAAGAAAAGATCGAGACGAGCCAATCAGAATGAGCAAGTGAAGGATTTTGAAATTGTGACGGCTAAAAGGGGGCTTGATGCAAAGCTCGACAAACTCCGTGCGCAGCCGGATGTCTCCGTCGGCACCCATGTCTGGCTTGTGAACGAGGAAGATGACAGTGGCCTCATTCCAACAGGTAATTTATACATTGAATTTCAGCCCGGCACCGATTACGACAAACAAATGGCGGTGCTGCAAGAATTCTCGCTCAATATCCGGCAGGTGGTAGGCCCGGAAGCATACCGGGTAAGCGCCACGCCCGATTCACCCAACCCGGTGAAATGCGCCATGTTGCTACAGCGAAACCGCCTGATCAGCATCGCTGAACCCGAATTCATGGCCAAGCCTGTTGCTGGTGGCTTTTCAGCACCAACAGGGAAATTTATCAGCACGCAATGGCACCATGAAAATACGGGTGACAAAATTCCCATCATTGACATCAACAACGCCGTGTATGGCACCGCTCAATTTAAACGCGGCGCGGATGCTAAAATAAAACACGCCTGGTCGCTGCTGAATAACCTTGGTGCCTCCAGCATTAATATCGCCGTCATTGACACCGGGTTTGATACCGATCACCCGATTTTGCGCGGCGACGGCTCTAAAATCCGCAATTCCTTTAACGCGGTCAACCGGGGTGCGGATGTTTCGCCCTGGTTCCAAGCCAGCGACGGCTCCTGGGGGGTTTACAGTCATGGCACTTCCTGCGCTGCGGTCGCGGCAGGGGCCGTAGATTTTCAAGGAGTGCTTGGTGCCGCGCCCAATGCCCGCATTATTCCCATCAAATTGGAAATATTGAGCGACGACGCGATTGTGAATGCTTTCAATCATGCACTGATGAACGGTGCAGACATTATTTCTTGTAGCCTGGGCTTTCCAAAACCAGTGCCCCTTTCTACTTATGTCAGCAATGCCATCAGCAAGGTGGCGCGCGATGGACGCAATGGGAAAGGTATCCCCATCTTCATTGCAGCGGGCAATGCCAATCCGGCTTCCAACAACCAGCCCCGACAGGTCAGTGATTTCGCGGCGCACGCAGATGTCATCTGTGTCACGGCAAGCAACAGCCTTGATGAATCCTCCAGCTACACTTTTTACGGCCCAAATGCCTTTATGTGCGCGCCATCTAACGGCAACGATGGGGTAGGGATCACCACGGCCACTGTTAAGGCCAGCGATGATGGTGGGGCATTAGTACACACCTTTACCAGCAGGTTTGGGGGCACTTCCAGTGCAGCACCACTGACAGCGGGCGCTTGCGCCTTGATGCTCAGCGCCAATCCAAATCTTACGCTTCCCCAAATTAAAGAAATTTTACGCCGCTCCGTCGATAAAATTGGCAGCGGATACGATGGCAGCGGCCGCTCGCAGCGACTGGGTTATGGTCGCTTGAATGCAGCACGGGCCGTACAGTTGGCGAAAGATATGCAAGGTGGTAGCAGCGCTGGTGGCAATACCAGTGGTGGTAGTTCGGGCAATAGCGGCAGCGGCTCCGGAACAACGACACAAGCGCCAACCACAGAAATTTTGAAAGGCAAGGTAATTTCCAAGTTCCTCAATGTGCGCTCTGGCCCTTCTACTGCCAACCCACAAGTTGCCCGCCTGAATCGCGGTAATATTGTAGACCTCCTTGAAAAAGTCTCTGGATTCTGGAAGATTGGACAGCTCCGTTTCGTGAGTGCAGATTATATCCAGGTGTTGGCTGCCAACAAAACCCCTGCGCCTTCTCTGGGCCGCTCTGGAAAAGTCACTTCACCCTTCCTCAATGTGCGCTCCGGTCCAAGTACTGCCAATGCCAAGGTGGGCAAGCTAGACCAGGGCGCGGTAGTGGCAATATTTGAAACAAGCAGCAACGGCTGGCATCGGATTGGTGATCGGCGTTGGGTCATTGGATCAAACATTCAGGAAGTATAATTTGTGCCAACATTACAGAAGAAGTAACGCAGTTGTTTTGTTCTGTGGCACTGTTCGCCCTACATTCGCCGCCAAAGCGTACTACCAGATATAATGAAGCAAGATAAGATACTCATCATCGGTGCTGGCGGCCAAATTGGCTCGGTGCTGACCAATGCCCTCCGCAAAACTTTTGGCAATGACAATGTAGTTGCTTCCGATTTGCGGCCCATGGAGCCACAAGATGGCCCTACGGAAGTTCTGAATGCGCTGAATGCCCGCGATTTGGCGGGCTTGGTCAACAAGCACAAAATCACGCAGATATACCACCTGGCGGCCATACTCAGTGCGACGGGCGAGAAAAACCCATTAAAAGCCTGGGACATCAACATGCGCAGCTTGTTCAATGTGCTGGAAGTGGCGCGGAAAAAGAAACTGCACAAGGTTTATTTCCCCTCGAGCATAGCGGTATTTGGCAGGGAAGCCGCTGTAGAAAATACCCCACAATTTGAGGTTCTAATTCCTGAAACAGTGTATGGTATCAGCAAAGTGGCCGGCGAGAACTGGGCGAACTACTATTTCCAACGCTATGGCCTCGATGTACGCTCCATTCGTTACCCTGGTATCATTGGCTACGAAAGCTTGCCCGGCGGCGGCACCACCGACTATGCTGTGGATATTTACCACTATGCGGTGGAAGGAAAACCTTTTGAGTGTTTTTTGAAAGCCAATACGCCCTTGCCCATGCTGTATATGCCCGATGCGATTCGTGGCACCCTGGAGCTGATGGAAGCACCCGCGGACAAAATAAAGGTGCGTACGGGCTACAATCTTTCTGGCATGAGCTTCACCCCTGCAGAAATTGCCGGCAGCATCAAAAAAATGGTTCCAGGCTTTGAAATTAGCTACGCGCCCGATTTCCGGCAAGCCATCGCTGATTCCTGGCCGGGTTCTATTGATGATTCAGCGGCAAGGAAGGATTGGGGCTGGAAACCGGAATTCGATTTGGATGCTATGACGCGGGATATGTTGTTGAATTTGAGGAAGGAATTGTTTGGTTGAAAGCATCCTGCTGTACTTAAGAACTTTTAACGCCTCGATTTTGTACCTTTGAGACGGGGATAACTGCGGCATACTTTTCAAGTTTAGTGACTCAAAAGTAACCCGGTTATCCTCATTTTTCACCCCACGATCGCTGTTACAAAACCTCTAACTCTGTTGCAGTTGAAACTTGAATCTGCGGCCGCCAATATTATCACATTACCACATTATCAAATTAGCTAATTATCATATTCCCTAATTATCACATTAAAGCAAAGCTGCGCCAAACACCCCCGCGCTATCTCCCAATTTCGGCTTCATAAATATCGTATCAATCCGACTGTTGAACAGGTGCTTCTGGGCCTCAGCCACTCCATCAGTATACAAACGGTCGATGTTCCCAACCCCGCCGCCGATCACCACCACATCAGGGTCCATGATGTTGATGACTACGGCGATGGCTTTGCCGAAAAAGTGGCTCAGGCGATCCATGGTTTGCACGGCGAGTGCATCACTGCTATTTTCGGCCAGCGAAACGATTTCTCGCAGGGGCAGTTTTTTTCCAGAAACACTGGCGTAGTAGCGCTCCAGTGCTGGGCCGGAAATAACCGTTTCCACGCAGCCTCCCTTGCCGCAATAGCAAGGGCCGCCGCTTTCATCCAGGAAATTATGGCCCCATTCGCCGCCGATACCCTGCTTTCCGTTCCACACTTGTTCCCGAATCACCCAGCCGCCACCGACACCGGTGCCCATAATGACCCCAAAGACGACTTCTGGTGCTGGTTTTAGACTTGCTGGCTCGCCCATTAAGGCTTCCGCCACGGCGAAGCAATTGGCATCATTGGCTAGTTTGACGGGAATACCCAGCCGCGCCTCAAGGTCTTTGTTGAATGGCTTGCCGTTCAAGGCGGTGGTATTGGCATTTTTGATAGTCCCGGTATTAGGATCCAGGGTGCCGGGATGCCCGATGCCTATGGACTTGGGACGATTGCCTGATTCCTCCGCCAGCATATTTACCAGTTTAACTACCTGGTCAATAATATGCTCATAGCCCAAATGCGCTTCCGTCGGGATACGCATACGGTGTAATGCATTCAGATTTTGTTTGCTTTCGAGTATGGCAGCTTCCATTTTGGTGCCGCCGAGATCAATTCCCCACATTTTTTTTACGGTAGATGGTTGACGGTAGACGGTAGCACATCATTGGAGGTTGCTATTGAGATTGTTGTTTCAGCACCTAAAAGCAATGGTTTGTACAAAATGGAGAAACCGAGTTTTTCACCAGAAGTGCTGAAAACGGATGATTAAAGCATAAACAATCGCTGTGCAAACCGTCCATTGTCCACCGTCTACCGTCCACCGTGATTTACATATCTTTGTTGCTGCAAATTAAAGCATTCGATTTGACAACGCATGTAATTGCCATGATAATTAGTTTTAACCCAAATCTTGGCCTTCGCTGTCAACTTCATAACTCATAACTCATAACTCATAACTCATAACTCATAACTCATAACCCATAACTCATAACTCAAAAAATGGCTTCTTCAGAAAAAATAGATGCGCAGCAAGCGCCCAAGCCCGTGGGGCTGTATCCACATGCACGCAAAGTGGGAAACCTCTTGTTTTTATCGGGTATTGGGCCGCGCAATCCGGATGATGATAGTGTGCCGGGGCTATCGCGCTCCTCTGCGGGCAATTACACGGCCTTTGATTTTGAAGCACAGGTACATTCAGTGTTCGACAATGTGCGCCGGGTACTTGAGGCCAGCGGTGCCAAATGGGAGGATTTGGTGGATGTAACCGTTTTTTTAGTGGATATGGAGCGTGATTTTCACACCTACAATCGGATTTGGGCGGAGTATTTCAAGGATAATGCGCCATGCAGGACAACGGTGGGTATTGAGCGTTTGCCGACACCGATTGCGATTGAGCTGAAATGTGTGGCGGTGGTGTCGTAGTACACCTCCTGGTCAAAACCTCGTAGGTTTAAGCCCAAAGATGTGCCCCTTCCGAGGCACATAAAAAAATCCCGAATTTTTCAGTCAAGAAAAATTCGGGATAAAACTAGTTTACGGTTTGATAACGTCCTTGCGGATGCAAGTGTGTGTTTATCTTATTTCGCGTCGGCGAAAAAATCTTTCACTTTGTCTTTGTGAACGATCATTTGCTTGTACGAGTATCTACCGGTTACCGGATCTTTTACAGCTTTTACCACTTTAACGTGGTCTTTGCCGGAGCCTGCGTTTGCTGCACGTTGGGCAACACGGGCGTTCTTGGAAACTTTCTTTGCCATAGCCTTTTTGTTTTAGCAGGTGAAATTATTTGATTTCGCGGTGCGTGGTGTACTTCCGCATAATTGGGTTGTACTTTTTTAGCTCCATGCGATCTGGCGTGTTTTTGCGGTTCTTCTGCGTAATGTAGCGTGAAGTGCCAGCAAGGCCAGTGGTTTTATGTTCGGTGCATTCGAGAATAACCTGAATTCGGTTTCCCTTACTTTTCTTTGCCATTTTTTTGAAAACTTAGGTGAACGAGAAATTGTGATGTGCTGACTGATAATCAGCAGCCTTGAGGAGCAGCGCCGTAATAAAGCACGTCACCATTTTTTTCTAATTTCTTGATGTACTGAAAGATACCAAGTTTAGAAATGGTTCGGATCGCGGCAGAGCTCACTTTCAAAGTTATCCATTCGCCCGTTTCAGGCACGAAAAACTTTTTTGTGTGAAGGTTCGGATAAAACCGACGCTTCGTTTTACGGTTGGAGTGAGAAACGTAGTTGCCGCTAATTGGCCGTTTCCCAGTCAAATCACATACTTTAGACATTTTAATAAAATTTGAGTGTTCTAGTTGAAACAACTTTCAAGAAATGAGCGAGATCATAATACAATCGCTCAAACACTTCAAAACTGTGGTGACTCCGAGAGGACTCGAACCTCTAACCTCCTGATCCGTAGTCAGGTGCTCTATCCATTAAGCTACGGAGCCATGCCTGTTTTTCGGGCGGCAAAGATAGTTGAAGCCTTGGCAATAAACCAAGCACAAAATTAAATTTTTGGAAATTTTACTGAAACAATGGCATTTCCCCTGCTTATGGACAGAATATAGACGGCCCTTGGCAGGTGCGTGAAGTCGTATTTGACAAAGTTTTCGTAAAATTGTTTGGGGTACACGTTTTCCTCATACAGTTGCTGACCCAACATATTGAACACCCTGAATTTGTACGGAAGCGTGGTGGGTGTTTGATAAAACAGCTTTATTTCATTGCCCTGCATCTGTGTTTGTACCGTAATTACATCAAGTATCCCCACCGCGCCATTGCACACTTCAGTGACCCCGTTAATGGCTCTTTCCAGGTTGAGATAGCCCCCGGTAACGGTGATGTCTTTCAATGCCGCAGTTGGTTCGGTATTGTTTAGTATCGCATCACGTACGCGCAGGGCGCAAGTGCCAGGGTCCGTAAGTGCATCGAAAGTGAAGCCTTCACATCCAAGGCTGTACAGCAAGCCTACTGCACCCGTAACATGCGGTGTCGCTGCGGAGGTGCCCGTAAATCCTTTGTACCCAGGCGTGTTATTCCCCACGTTATACGTTGTGTAAGTGCCAGTACCCGGTGCCGCAAGGTCAATAGAGATTTTTCCGTATCCGCTGCTGATACGAGAGCCTAGTGCATTCACCTGGTTTACGGTGATCAGGTATTCGCTGCCGCAAAACGTCGGCATGTCGCCGTAGGTGTCTACATCGGTGTTGGCATTGGTCGTCGCCCCAACATTCAGTACCCCGACCTTTCCCAAAGAGTCGTAGAAGGAGCACCAGTTCTTGAAACCGGGCATCGAGCTGGGAAATGAATTGTCGAAGCCAAAGGAGGCGTTGGTTGCAACGACAAATGCACCCTGGGCGCCATTTGTTTCGTTGTAGCGCCGGCGCATGTTGTACACATAGTAATAGGCTTCCAGGATATTGTCAACACTTTCTACACCGGATAGATTCATCATTTTGATGTTCCAGTTGATGCCTGCAACGCCCAGGTCGTTGTTGCCCACAGCGCCAATAATACCACACACCGCAGTGCCGTGGAATCCCTGGTTGCCGGTATTGTCGGCACTATCTGAAGGGTTCCAGCCACCCCTGTCGTCAACGAACCCGTTGCCGTCATTGTCAATGCCGTCATTCGGTATTTCCGCCCAGTTCCACCAGCGATTGGGTACCAGGTCGGGGTGACTAAATAAAATACCTTTCTCCAAAACGGCTACGACAATTGTATCGCCTTTCAGCGTCAGACCACCCGTGGAGGTTGCCCATGCTTCCGGGGCTTTGATAAGGCTCAAATCCGACTGTTGGAGCCAATCAGGGTCATTGGGGATGACACTGCGTTCCTGTGCAATGTCATTCAACTGCGCAAAAACAACTTCAGCCATTTGGTTTGAATGCTCGACAAGATCCATGGGATCCCCAAAGCCTTCCTCGAAACCAATCAGGAATAAATCCCACTCAGCAACGATGTTTTTTTTCAGGTAAAGGCCAGCCAAACCGCCGGAGAGCCGGTTTAATTTGGCGATAAATACTTCAGGTCGAACGCCTTTGGTAAGCTGAACGACCATTTCGCCGGGGCGGCGTTCCAGCACGGGTTGCCCGATTTCCACGACTGCTTGGCCGATCAGTGCGGAGGCAAATAACACGTTCAGGAGCAGGATTGTAAGTAAGTTTTTCATAAGCAGGAAATTGTGTGAGTAATAGTTGTGTTTAGTTGCTTGAGTAAGCCAGCTTAGAATTGGTTGCCCGAAGAAAAGCTTATTTTTGCTAATATGCTTGTTTTGTGGCATTAAAATTTGCCTAAAACAGCTATTGGAGCATTTCGTGTACCTGTTGAAAATAATCAGGTGCCATCATGAGCCGGCTGCCATACCAGGAGAACATTTCGCCGTCCACCAGGATTATCTTGGCATTTGGGCAAGCTGTTGCCAATTCGGCAACGTGTTTTTCAGCAAACGGATAAGGTTCTGAAGATAACAAAATAACCTCGGGTTGAGTTTTGGCCAATTCAGTCAAGGAGGTTTCCGGGTATCGGGGTTGGTGGCCAAAAACATTTTTGAAACCTGCGCATCCCAGCATTTCATGGATAAATGTTCCGTTGCCCGCTGCCATGTAGGGTTTTCGCCAGATGAGGTAGGCGGCACGCAGCGTGCTGTTTGAAAAACGATCGGCTATTTTTTCAAAGCGCCATTCGATGTCAGATGCCATTGCGTTTGCCTGCTCCTGACGGTCGGTAAGCTGTCCAATATCCCGGATCATGGCAAGGGCATCCTGGAAAGAAACAATGTCGCTCATCCAGATAGGGTAGTGCTTGGCGAGCGTTTCGATCTGTTCCTGGGCGTTTTCCTCCTTGTTTCCAATAATTAAATCGGGTTTCAAGGCTGCTATTTTTTCAAGATTTAGTGTTTTGGTACCGCCAATTCTGGGCTTTTCCTGGAACCACTTTTCAGGATGAACGCAGAATTTTGTGATGCCAACCACTTGATTGTCAAGCCCTAACTCAGCCAGTAGTTCTGTCTGGGATGGCACGACGGACACGATGCGTTGGGGCGGCCAGTTGGCCACTTCGATGCTGCGCTGCATTTGATCGGTGAATATCACAGAGAAATAATTTTGCACAAAGAACGTGCAACCTGTACATTTGCAAACTACCAATGCGGAAATAGCTCAGTTGGTAGAGCATTAGCTTCCCAAGCTGAGGGTCGCGAGTTCGAGTCTCGTTTTCCGCTCATAATTATCTAGGAGTTTTGAGCGCAAGTTTGAAGTTCCTTTTTTATTGGCAAGCAACTTAATAATGGTTCGTAAAGAGCTTCAGGTTTAATGCTAAAGTCAGCCCCAGCGGGGCGGTTATATCTGTAGTTGGCATCATGTTTTTTAGCTCCAGCGGGGCGACAATATAATCACGTAATTTCCACATAACCGCCCCGCTGGGGCTGGCATTTCGGGGCGCCTTTAAGGCTACGGATATCATCGCCCCGCTGGTGCTACACCAGGCTGAAATAACGGGCCGACAAAAGTCATCGTAATTAGTGACATAAATCATGTTTTACCAAGCTAATTCAGCCGACCTTTCACGAAAAATAGCTAATAAATCAAAACAACTCATAATAACAAATTAAGGGTTTATGCTTCATTTTAATAATAATCCAAATGAAATTATACATCAAATATATGGTCAGTGATCGCTGCAAAAAAGTGGTAAAGGAGGAATTGAAAAAATTGGGACTGCGGTATGTAAATGTTAATTTAGGCGTGGTAGAAATTCTAGAAGATATATCGCCAGCGCAGCGCGAGCAATTCAAAGTTGCTTTAAAAAGGACAGGACTGGAACTGATAGATGACAAAAGAGCCATCTTGATTGAAAAAATAAAAAATGTGATAATCGAAATGGTGCACTACGAAGAAGCGCCCATCAAGGTTAATTACTCCATTTTTCTTGCCAAAAAATTGCAACTTGATTATACATACCTGTCCAACCTTTTTTCAGAGGTCGTGGGCATTACTGTAGAACATTTCATCATTGCACACAAAATAGAACGCGCCAAGGAACTGATCATATACGGCGAACTCAACCTTACAGAAATTTCCTATTTGCTCCATTACAGCAGTGTGACACATTTATCCAAGCAGTTTAAAAAAGTAACGGGGCTAACCCCGTCCCACTTCAAAAAGTTGAAACTAAAACGTCAGGTAGGACTAGAGGGCACGTAGTATGGCTTGCCATCCCTCCTTTGCCAGATAATTTCCCCCTTAAATTCAATAGCGCCACCGAGTTGGTCATCTGACCCGAAATTTTACACTGCCTCAAAGAGCTTGTTCAGTATAAAAATCGTCTGACGTTGCGAGAAGGTATTTTTATAACTTAAGAAAATGAAAAAGGTGTGAATTATACAACTATTTTCAAGAATTGTACAACATTATAAGGTATTATTAGGAATACCTTTACCCATTCAAATCTACGCATCTAATTTTAATCATTCATTTATGAAAACTTTCTTCCTATCTGCAATAGCGGTTTTGCTATTACTTCTCCCTCTTATTGCTTTTTCACAAGCACCCGACTTAGGAGCATCCTCCACATTCGCATTATTTACTGCTGCTGGTGCATTCAACGGCGATGCTGCCACCAGCGTTACCGGCGATATTGGCACGAATGTGGGCGCATTTTCACCGCCTGGCTTCCTGGTTGGACAAATCCATGTAGCAGATCCTGTTTCCGCACAAGCGGCCGCGGATGTGGCTACTGCCTACGGCTATCTAGCATCGCGTACCTGCGGTGCTGTTTTAGCCACTCCGTTTGGGAATGGTCAGACGCTGGCGCCCAATATCTACTGCATCGGCTCCGCTTCCGTCTTAAATGGCGATTTGATTTTAGACGGGGGAGGTAATCCCAGTGCGGTCTTTATTTTTCAGTTAAACGGCGCTTTATCCACGAATATATCCTCCCGTGTTTTGCTGACCAACGGTGCCAGTTTGTGCAACGTGTATTGGCAAATAAATGGGGCCTTCAACGGGGGCGGCAACACCCTCTTTCAAGGTACTATTATCGCGGACGGAGCCATCAACCTAGGCAATGGAGCGGTCTTGAGCGGCAGAGGGCTTTCAACCTCCGGTGCCATATCGACCAGTGCCAATAGTGTTCAGTTGCCTGCCGCTTGCCTTTGCTCCCTGGAAGTCACCTGCCCACCTGCATTTGGGGGTTCATTCCCCTGCATTAACGCCATCCCGGCCGGTGTTGCCTCGGATGTCACGGTCGTAAGTGCTTGCGGAACGGCGGCGGTTGCCATTACGCAAACATCCTCCGGCGCAGGCTGCGCAAACTCGCCATATATACTAGTTCGCACGTACACGGTAACCGATGGCGGCGGACATACAACGACTTGTGGGGTAACGTATAATGCATCCGACATTATAGCGCCGATTATTACCTGTCCAACGGTGCCAGCCTCCGTAGAATGCCCGGCGGTGCCGACCTTCCCGGCTGCCACCGCTACCGATGCTTGCGGGGGCACTCCTGTTATTACTTTCGCGAATGTGACCACCCCAGGAAATTGCCCCCAAAGATTCAGCGTGACACGCACCTGGACAGCCTCCGATGCTTGCGGCAATACGGCGACTTGCAGCCGCACCATTGCTGTTACCGACAATACGGGGCCTGTTATTACGTGCCCGACAGTGCCCGCTTCCGTGGAATGCCCGGCAGGGCAGCCGTTTCCGGCCGCTACCGCTGTCGATGCGTGTGGTAGCATACCTGTGATCACTTCTGCGGATGTGATCACCCAAGGAAATTGCCCCCAAAGATTTACCGTGACACGCACCTGGACAGCCTCCGATGCTTGCGGCAATACGGCGACTTGCAGC
>JBBRWA010000042.1:0-27457 GCA_038246345.1 Chitinophagales bacterium | reverse complement strand
GTATACGTTTTCAGGCGCACCTTTTTCCCCCGTTCGTTTTCAACCACATCTTCCCATAGCAAGGAAATTCCAGGCAAATTTTCCAATTCCGGTCGTTTGTGGGGCGTGATGACCACCAGGGTGGGGGCGGCCTGAAATAAATTCCAGGTTAGGGGGAACAAGTCCTTTTGCGGACAAAGGTGGAGCGCGAAGGAGCTGATAATCAGGGAGTAGCGTTCAGAAATGCCGTTTTTTACTATATCTTTAAAAGCGTGCCGGAGGCAGGGAATTCCTGTCTTTTTTTCAAAAAGCGCGTAGGTGAATGGGTCACAACCTGCAACGTTTTCAGCGCCTAATTTTTGCAGGTTTTGGGTCACTTCTCCACCGCCAGCGGCAAAATCAAGCACCGTCCCAGTGCAATCCAGACGGTGGAAGTTGCGCTCCAGCAGCAACTGGATCAGGGGCAAGTGCGGATTCTCATATTCCCCGGCATGATCGCGGTAATAGCCTTCTGCACCGTGTTCGTCGTACAGCAGTCTTATTTTATTGAGTTTGCTTTCGCCAGATTTGATGGCACTGCGCATCAGTTTTTCAGCTTTTTGCTGTATTCTCTTTCAAGACTATCTACCAGCATTTGGTAGGCTGCATCGTCTAATGGATTGGCATATTTTGGCGGTTTATTTTTGCCAAACAATTTCACCTTGACCCGAGTATAACGTTCCGGGTGCATGCGCAAATCCTGTAGCAAAAGGTGCATGTGGCGACTTGTACTCACCAAGTTGTTGTATAGTTCCTCGTCTGTCAGGGTTTTTCCGACCAATCCTTCGCCATTTACCAATTTTTGGGCGATGGTGTCCACCCGGCTGATGGTTTTAGTTGTCGCAGTCAAGGTACTGCGCAGGGTGTTGAGGGAATAGGTGATGGAATCCAAGGCCTGCGCTGCTTTCTGGGATGTTTTGTCAATGCCAGCGTTTTTGAGTTGTTTGCTGAGTTCACTGAGGTTGGCAATGGCTTCGCTGATGTTTTTGTCGTTGGCTTTAATGGTGCCGCTGACCGAGGCAAAATTGCTTGTGATGATGCCAATACTTGCTTTATTCAGCGCCAGGATTTCATTGAGGTGTTGAGTCATCCGCTCCATATTTTTCAAGGAGTTGTCTAACGCATCAACGGAAGCGGCAACGCCATCGGGGTGTACTCTGGCCAGAGAGTCGATGTTGATGGTTAGGCCGGCTCTGAGGCGATCGGTATAAGCATCAATTTGGCTGGGATCACCGATAACAGAGGATAAAAATGACTTGGAGTCAGCTTTTAAGTAACTGCCACTTTCGGCACAATCACCACCCTTGCAAGGATTTGTTATGATAATTTCAACGGCCTTTCCGCCCATTAGTGTAAGACCGATGATGGTTGCAACAGCATCCTTGGGAATATCGACACCCCTATCAATATTCAGCACGGTTATGATGGTTTTATCGTCATTTTTGTCGATATACATATCCTTCACCATGCCAACCTGAAAGCCATTGATAAATATCGGACTGGATGGCCGCAACTGATCAACATTGGTGTATTTTACATAATAAGTCTTTGAGGGTGTCAATACGTTTATTCCTTTTAAGAATTTGAACCCCCAAAAGCCGAGTCCTACTGCAATAATGGCGAGCACTGCGACTTTTACTTCGTTGCTGATTTTGAGCATTGTATTGTTAATGGTTGAGTTGTTGGAGAATTTGAATGGACTTAAGTGGGGAAAAAACCAGCAATTTATTGAACAATATTAGCCGTTTTAAAGCCGAGGTTTTTGATCTCAGGCAATACCTTTTCGGCCTCTGCCCTGGTAGCATAATTGCCTACGTAATAATGGTACTTGCCCTCTCTTAATTCCTCTTTGATATTTGATAGCAGGCTCATTTGACCAGTATTAGGATCGAGTCGATTGGGCCATGAAAGCAAAAATATCTTAAATGTTGGTGCGGCGGGCGTGGAAGTCGCGGTAGCTTTTTTTACAGCAACTGGTTCATACTTTACAGCGACAGCTTCCTTGGCTGTAGCGTTCACCGGAGTTCTTCTGGCAACCGATTTTACAGGCGCATTACTTGTTGCAGCAACACTGTTTTGACCTCTTTCCATGTGATTTTTATAGGAACGAATGGCTTTGAAAATGCCCATTGCTGTCTGTTCCTGACCTTCCGGGGATGCAAGGTACGCGTCTTCGGTGGCGTTTGTTAAATAACCTGTCTCTATTAATACTGCAGGCATCGCAGTTTCTTTTAAGACCAAAAAGCCAGCTTGCCTTACCCCACGATCGTCGCGTAATGCTTCCGATTTGGCAAATTGTTGGACATATTGTGCCAACAAAATACTTTGCTCCAAATAGGCACTTTGCCAACTGCTCCCGAAAATATGTGCTTCGGTGCTGTTGGGATCGTAACCGCCATAGTTTTTTTCGTAATTATCCTCTAAATAAATAGCAGCGTTTTCTCTTTTGGCAACTTCAAGGTTATCGCCAACCTTGTGCAATCCAAGTACATAGGTTTCAGCGCCATGTACATGGGAGACGGACATGGCGTTGCAGTGCACACAAATAAACAAGTCTGCTGCGTTGCGGTTGGCAATGGCGGCGCGTTCGTTGAGCTCTACAAAAACATCCGTTTCACGGGTGTAAACAACCTTGAGCTCGGGGAAGTTGGCTTCAAGCAGCGCGCCAAGGTGCAAAACGATGGCCAAGGCATTGTCCTTTTCCTTGGAAGTGGGTCCGGAGCAACCTGGGTCTTTCCCGCCATGGCCCGCATCGAGAACGATGGTTTTAATTTTGTAGTTCTCAACGGTAGACGGGGGGCGGTAGACGGTGGACGGGGCCAGCGTTGGTTTTATTGCGGTTGGGAGAGGCTTGTTTGTCGCCAGGTATGGAAGTAAGGAAAGAGTTTCCATACTTTTGCGCTGATCGCAAGCGTTTGTTTCCGTTTTGGCTGTAGTGCCTACAACTTTATGGCCGAGGTTAAAATTTTGCAAAACAAGCCACGCTGTAAGGAGTAACAGCGTTCGTAGTGCGTAGTTTGATCTCATAATTCAGTTTTGTGTATAAAATACCCTGCAAATATCGGCTTTTCTTGCAAATCGTGTGCCTAGTGTTCGTATTGAATGGCTTGCAAGCGCAAATACCGGATTCAACAGCGGTTCCGGCACTTGATTCTTTGCCGTCTGGTAGGGGTGATTCTTCTATAGTTGACTTGTCTGACATCCGCTTTAGCAATGAAGGACTTGATGCTGAAGTGGCATACAGCGCCAAAGATTCCATGTGGTTTGATGTGGTGCATAAACAGGTTCACTTATATGGGAATGCGGCGGTAAAATACACTACATTGGACATAAAAGCGGGTTATATCCTGCTTGACTATGCCAAAAACGAAATTAGCGCCGAACAATTGCGTGACAGCTCCGGGCAATTGGTAGGCTTGCCAGAATTCAATGATGGTCAACAAACCTTCACCGCCACACGCCTGCGCTACAATTTCAAATCAAGAAAGGGGATCATTTACGAGGCACGAACGAAACAGGATGATCTGTACGTGTTGGGCACCAGGGCAAAATTTGTTGGTAGCGCCAGCGCTGACACTACTCAAAAATCTAAAAACATTATTTACAACCAAGATGCCATTTTGACCACTTGTGATGCAGAACACCCGCATTATGGCATACGAACGAGAAAGTTAAAGGTTATTCCCAACAAGCTGGTCGTCACGGGCATGTCGAATCTGGAGCTGGGTGGCGTGCCTACGCCCATCATCATCCCATTTGGCTTTTTCCCCATGACCACTAAGCGGAAAGCGGGCCTGTTGATCCCGAAGGATTTTCAGGGGCGGCGGCAAGAAGGCTTGGGCATCAATGACCTGGGCTGGTACCAACCTGTCAGTGAACATGCTGATGTCACGGTGCTTTTCCGGGCGTTTACCAGTGGTACTTTGGGAGCATCCGGCACGGTGCGATACAATTATAAATACAGATTTACGGGCGATGTGGCCCTTAATTATAACCGAAGGGTGACGGAAGACAGCCGCGCAGAAAAAGTAGTGGCCAAATCATTTGGCCTCCGGCTCACGCACAACCAGGATCCCAAGGCGCATCCTTCGCGCCGATTGAATGGATCTGTCAACATCCAAACCAACCAAGACCAGAACCGCAACCAGAATGATTTTCAAAGCGTGTATCAAAACACGCTGACGTCTAACTTGACCTTTAACAAGACTTATCCCGGCAAACCTTATCAGTTCTCCGCTGCGCTGCGCCACTCGCAAAATACCCAAACGCGGCAGATGGACATCACCTTACCCAGCGTCAATTTTACCATGCAGCGCATTTTTCCGTTCCGGCGCAAGGTCACCATCGGCAAGGAACTGTGGTATGAAAAAATTTCCCTTACTTATTCCTCCAAGTTCGACAACAGCTTTCGTACGGCCGATACACTATTGTTTACCCAAAGCACCCTTGACAACGCCCGCATTGGTATACAACACCAAGCGAGCAGCGACTACACCTTCAAGCTTTTCAAGTTCATAAACGTCAGTCCAAACATCCGGTACGAAGAAAACTGGTACCCGTACACCATCAAAAAATTCCTGAACAACAAGATCACAGAGGTATATGACACGACCTTTTTCCCGGATGGAACCATTGATCCTGTACTGAATGAAAGAAAGTCGACTTATGGCGAAGTAGAAACCACGCGGGACTGGAACTTCCACACCTTCCGAAAATACGACGTGGGCATTTCTACCAATACTGCCTTGTTTTACACCAAACAATTCAAAAAAGGTTGGTTTCGGGGCATTCGGCACAAGGCAACCCCTACGGCCAGTATCGGATTTGGGCCGGATTTCAGTAATCAACAAGATCGCTATTTCAAATATTATTACACAGATCTGCGCCAGCCACAACGCGATTCTATTCGATATGGCATTTATGATGAGGCTATATACAGCAGGCCTGACTTGGGGAAGCGCAATGTTGCACTCAGCTACTCCTTGTCTAATATCTTGGAATTCAAGCACTTTTCCGCCAAGCGCGACACCGTATTGAAGAAAAGGATTTTTGAAAACTTGTCGTTTTCTGGAAGTTACAGCTTTACTGCAGACTCTTTGAAGTGGTCGACGGTAAGTACGGGTGGCTTGTTTCGCTTGTTCAAAGGTTTGAGCCAGCTTACCTGGAACGTAACTTTTGATCCTTATATCGCCAATGGGAACGGCCAGCGCGTCAACAAGTTTATGACCAAAGAAAAAGGGCGATTGGTGCGCACCACACAATTGGGGTTTGCCCTTAATACGGGCTTTTCAATCCGGCAAATCCGAGATTTGATTGAGGGCAAAGCCGATGCGCAAGTTTCAGGAACAAAAAAGGGCATTCAGAACAATCCTGTAAACACTGTCGTGAATGCAGACAACTTGCTCAGTCTTTTCGACAATTTCAGGGTGAGCCATCGAATATCGGTCAACCGCCTATTGATACCAACGGGTTTTGGTACTGCACGGGATACGTTCGCCATTGGAACGAACAACATTAGTTTATCAGGCAGCATTAAACTGACCAGTAAATGGTCTTTAGATCTGGGCAATATCAGTTATGATTTCCCTTCCAAAAGCTTGGTGTATCCGGATATAGGCTTTACCCGCGACCTGCACTGCTGGTCGCTCAGCTTGCGCTGGCAGCCTGATCGTGGCACGTATTCGTTCTTTATTGGCGTGAAACCGGGAACGCTGGAGTTCCTCAAAGTGCCTTACAGAAAGGATTTCTTCGATACTGGGTTTTAGAGTGCGGATTTCGGAATGTGGATTTCGGAATGTGGAGTGCGGAATTAGCGCGCTTTGGCTATTGTTGAAAAACGCTACATCTCCTACCCTGAGTAGTCCTGCTGTAGGTATCCGTCCTTTTTACGTGGACGGATGCTTACAGCACGACAGCTCAGGGTAAAGCAGCGAAGTGGCCATTGATCATCAATGGTTTGAACAATAAATGAAAGGACAGCTTATCTGTGAATATTCGCCACGGTGTTCTCCCAAAGCGAATGTTTGGCCGCATTTCGGATCACAACTTCCAGTCAATTTCGGGTTTGCTTTGGGATTTTAAAATCTCATTCGCGTACGCAAAATGCCCACAGCCTTGGAACGCATTACCAGCAAGCGGCGAAGGGTGCGCTGATTCCAAGACAAAATGCCTGGATTCATCGATCAGTTTCTTTTTGCCCCGGGCAAAATTGCCCCAGAGCAGGAAAATCACGCCTTCTTTTTTGTCTGAAATTGATTGGATGACGGCATCGGTAAATGTTTGCCAGCCGATTTTTTGGTGCGAGCCTGGTTGTCGCGCTTCGACGGTGAGCATGGCGTTGAGCAGTAGCACCCCTTGTTCGGCCCATTTCGTGAGGTCGCCGTGGTTGGGCGGCGTTATGCCGAGTTCGGATTTTATTTCCTTGTAAATATTAACGAGTGAGGGCGGCACTTTTACGCCTTCTGGCACCGAAAAACACAGTCCCATGGCCTCGCCGGGGTTGTGATACGGATCCTGGCCGAGAATAACCGCCTTCACTTGGTCGAAGGGCGTTTTATTGAAAGCGTTGAAAATGAGCGGGCCGGGTGGGTAAATGGTTTTGCCAGCCTCTTTGGCTTCCAGCAACACTTTTTTGATGTCGCTGAAATATGGCTTGTGGAATTCTTCCTCCAGCACCTGTTTCCAGGATGCTTCGATTTGGACGTTGGTAACTGTTGCTTGATCCATGGTGCTTGGTTGGGTTGTTTTTGAGTAGGAAAAGATAAGGGGAAAAAACGAGATATGGCTTAAAATGCGCCCAAAAAAATATTGGTGGGAACTTTCTGTGAATTTCTCGCTGTTTGACTGCACAAAAGTTGCTATTTTTGCGGAGAAAATAATTTGGTCCCGTAGCACAATGGATAGTGCAACAGATTTCTAATCTGTAGGTTACCGGTTCGAGCCCAGTCGGGATCACTAGAAAGCCCAACGTCGTAGTGGATGTTGGGCTTTTCTATTTTTATCCCGGTGAAGTTTTAAGGAGCTCGTTCACCAAGTTATCCCATGAAAAACGATTCTTTTCTGCTTTTACTCCTGCTTCCAAAACCTCCTTCCTGTTATGGGCAAAAAACTCCCTCATGGCAGCCGCTATTGCATCTGCAGTTGGCTCCACCACATACCCAGAAACCCCATCCGTCACAATTTCCGGCAACCCACCTACATTCGTAACCACCATGGGCTTTTCAAAATGGTAGGCAATCTGTGAAATGCCGCTTTGAGTGGCTGTTCGATAGGGCTGCACCACCAAATCAGCGGCGGAGAAAAACACGCGTACCTGCTCGGTTGGAATGAAATCGGTGAACAAATGCACCCGATTTTCGAGGTTGTTCTCTGTAATAATTTGCTGATAAAATGCCCAGTCCTCATAACATTCCCCGGCTACAATGGCATGAATTTCAGGGTTTTGTCTCAAGGCTTGCAGCAACAAATCCAGCCCTTTGTACTTGCGGATAAAGCCAAAGAACAACACGATAGGTGTTTGACCTGGAAGGTTTAGCACTTTGCGGGCTTCCGGTTTTGGCATGGAATCGCCGTAAGTATCGTACAAAGGATGGGGCGCAAAGCGCACTTCCTTTTTGGCAAATGATTGAATTTCAAGGCCGACAGATTTTGACATCACGACAAAATCATCGCAGGCACGTACGAAATAGCTTGCGAAAGGCTTATCTCCAGGCCGTTTTTCATGGGGGATTATATTGTCTACCAAGCCCGTAATGGGAAAGTGTTTTTTAGAAAAAAAACGTGCCATGCGCAGCACCGAGCCCAAACATGGACCCATTAAGGGCAGCCAAAAACGGACGATTATCCGATCGGGTTTTTCTTTGGCGATGGCTCGTCCAACCAATAACCAATTGATTGGGTTGATGGAATTTAGTTGGGTTTTTATGTTCAAGTCTCTGGGGGCTGGCTCATCCGTGAACTGCGTTTTGCCAGGGAACAGTAGGGCCGGGTATTGCAGGGAGAATGAGTAGATAATTACGGCATGACCTTTCGCTTGCAATGCCTGCGCGAGCCTTTCCGAGGAGGCGGCAATACCGCCACGGAGCGGGTGCGCAGGAGAGATGAGTATGATTTTTTGTGCAGACAAGGGAAAATATTTTGGGCGAAAATAGCCGAAGAATCAATGTTGTTTTAATAAAGGGAAAAAAATCCACACTATTAAACAAATCTGTCCCCATGTTGCGGACAAAACTCCACAATTCTGTCAGGCATGGAATTTTTCGAATAAGCTACGAATACCCTTGTGATGTACTGACTTGTACTCTATTGAATGCGGTACAACACGGTTCAACACGCCAAACCAACCAAAAGAACAATTTTTAAGCAAATAGAATTTTCAACAATGAAAAAGTCCGAAAAAAGTACCAGCGTCCAAAAAAAGCATGTTCCTGACATGGATCGAGGAGGTCGTCCACGGCATTCTGAACCTGTAGATCCAACTAAAAAGCTAGATCCCCACAGAGAGAGACCAGAAATTACCGCAGATAAATCCAAGCAGAGACCCAGTGATACCACTCAAAAACCACCGAACAGCAAAGGTGAGAGGACAGACACTGACGTATCTCGTGGAGAAAAAATGAATGATGCCGAAGGCTTTGACACTGACGATGATGACCAGATTTTTTAGAGGATGTAATTGAAAAATAAGTGCCCTTCTGGGAATATTTCTCCCCAGCCTGTCTATCCTGTCCCATATATGTCATGTTACTTTTCGTGGCATATATTTTTGGGACTCAACAAAAAACAATCACACTAAAATAATTAAATTATGACCAACCAACAATCTCAGGCTGAAACCCTGAACGATCTCATTCAAATTAACCGCGACCGTGTAAAGGGATATGACCATGCCATCGAGGATGTCACAGAAGGTAATGGTGCTACCTCCACAGTAACCTTCAGCCAATACAAGTCTGACAGCGAGCGTTTTATTCAGGAGCTTTCCAGCCATGTTCGGAGCCTGGGCGGAGAACCTGCCACTGAAACTACCATTGGTGGAATGATTCACCGAACATGGATGGACATAAAAACTTCGCTCTCCAGCCACGAAAAAGAATCGGCACTCAATTCATGTGTATATGGTGATGAAGCAGCCATCAAGGCCTACGAATCTGCGCTCGAATCAACCGACCCTGCTTTGCCGGCCGATGTGAACATGGTGCTTAGCCGCCAATTGGCTTCAATCCGCAGCGCCCATAATGCCAACAAAATGCACGCACAGACCTTGGAAAATATCCACAGTTAATTTGTTTTTCGGCGCAACTCCCACAGTTGCGCCGTTTTTTTATTTTTAGGCAGCCTTCATTTCAGAATCTAGATGAACTTACATTCGGATTACCCCTTTTGGATGATAAAAGAAGGGATTATTCAATCATTTCCTACCCTGCGCCAAAATATCCGGACACAGGTTCTGGTGATTGGAGGCGGTATTACCGGAGCCTTGATTGCGCATCGGATATTTTCATGTGGAATGCAGGTGACTGTAGTTGACAAACGCCATGTTGGCTATGGAAGTACTTCAGCAAGCACGTCCATGTTGCAATATGAAATGGATGTGCCGCTCTTTCAGTTGGAAACGATGGTAGGGGAAGCGAATGCGAGACGTGCGTATCAATTGTGCTCCCATGCCATTGATAAAATAGCGCAACTTTCAAGTAAATATTCAGACAAGGCAGATTTTAAAAAGTATCCCAGTTTGTTCTATGCCAGTTATAAAAAGCATAGCAAGGAAATTATTGTGCCGGAATACACAGCTAGAAAGAAACTAGGATTCGATGTACAATGCTTATCAAATAAAGATATAAAAAACCGGTTTGGATTTGATGCCCCAAGCGGGATTTTATCCAGCCAGGGCGCACAAGTCAATCCCTACAAATTATGCCACTACCTTTTGAGAGATGTTGCTGCGGGAGGCAATAGTGTCTATGATTTATCTGAAATAAAGGCTTGGGAAGCTGGTAAAAATGGGGTATTTCTTAAGACAAGCGACGGATTTGAAATCCATGCCGATCACATAATTGTTGCATGTGGATATGAGACACAATCATACCTGGATAAAAAGGTAACAGACTTTAACTCCAGCTACGCGATCGTGAGCAAGCCAATGGCACAGAAACCAATTTGGAAGCAAAATGCGCTTATTTGGGAGACAAAAACACCTTACCTATACATGCGTACAACCAGCGATAACCGGATTTTAGTAGGAGGGCGAGATGAAACATTCCAAAACCCTGAAAAACGAGACGCGCTTCTTCCTAGAAAGCAAGTACAGTTGCAGGCAGACTTCCAAAAAATATTTCCGGACATTCCTTTTCAAATTGATTATTCCTGGGCGGGTACTTTTGCAGAAACAAAAGATGGCTTGCCCTTTATTGGGAATTACGACCATGACCGTGTGCATTTTGCAATGGGTTATGGGGGCAACGGAATTGTTTTTAGTGTCGTTGCAGCGGGTATTATTGCGGATAAAATTCGCGGGCTGAAGAATAAGGATGCCGCAATTTTTAGTTTCGATCGTTGATGCTGCCGCACCCCAAACGTGGGGAGCAATATCAATTCACTAAAAACTTGATAAAATTTTCAACACATCTTCCCGATATTGACGCCCACATAGGGACATAGAAAACATAGCATTACGTATCAAAAACTAAAGCTATTGCAAAAACAAATGGTGTGGTGCAAGTGCCTTTCAGCCAATTCTTCCTGGGTGGCCAGGTACGCGCCGCCTGGAAAATGGCCGACTCCACCCGTGAAGCGCTGAAACTCCCCGAATACGGCCCTGAAGCCGCAACTTTTTATAAGGAATTTGGCCAAAAGAACGGCGAACCTTTCTGGATATCCGTTCGCGAAGTGGCCGACCACATTGACCACATTAAAAACTTGGTGGGCATTGATTACATCGGGCTTGGCAGCGATTTCGATGGGGTAGGGGCTGCCCTTCCGCCCGATTTGGCCGATGTGAGCATGTTTCCCAACCTCATTGAGGAGCTGATGCGGCGCGGTTATTCGAACGACGACATTCGCAAAATTTGTAGTGGGAATGTGCTGCGGGTGTGGAAAGCGAATGAATGAATGCGGATTTCGGAGTGCGGATTTCGGAATAGTGACGCTTGGTAGTTGTCCGTGAACTAGGCGAAATTATCCAAATCAAGATTGGCCTTTTACTTTTCCTTTAGCAACCTTTCAATATCCAGCATAAACTTATCCACAGACTCAGCGTTGGTGCCATCGCAAAAAGATCGTACGTGGCGGTTTTTGTCTACTAAGATCATGCGGCCTGAGTGGTCGAAGCCGCCGGGTGCGCTGGGGTCTTCTGTGGCTACACTGAAGTAGTTGTCCGCTATACCGTAGATGGCATCGTGGTCGCCGGTGACGAGGTGCCATTTTTTAGAGGAGATGCCCAGTTTCTCAGCATGGTGTTTTAAGGCTGCTACGGTGTCGTTCCGTACATCAATGGAATGAGAAAGCATCAATACGCCATCGTTGTCTTTGAATTTGTTGTACACCCGGAGACCGTTGGCCTTTACTTTTGGACAAATGGTGGGGCAGTGAATAAAGAAGAAATCCACCACATAAGCTTTGCCGGCAAAGGTGGCGTTGTTCACGATTTGACCGTCCTGATCGATGAACTGGAAATCAGGAATCGTGGGGTATATGGTGTCGCCAGCGGGTGAGATGTCGCGCTCGCCGAGGATGGGCAAAGGGCGATCGGTTGCAGTTTGAAAACATGCTGTAAAAAGGGTGGCAAAAAATGATGCAAGTATAATTTTTGAAAGAAATCGCATAATCGGGCTGTTGAAAATTTTGGCAAAGTTGGGGCTTAATTTGCCAATAGTAGCCGTACGGCACAAGTTTCACATAAGTTTTGAAAGAGCATAAATTGGGAACTCTCCGCCAGCTTCCGGATTTTTCCATTTCGAAAGCTGGCAGAGAGGAGGAAGGCAATTATATGCGGATAATTTTCCCGGAAACCATATTTCCCTCAATTTGCAGATTATAGAAATACATCCCCGAAACGGGCAAGGCAATTTCTGGGATTTCTAAGGATTGTTTCCCTGCGGGAAGCTGAATCACCGAATCAAAGGTCAGTTTCCCTGAAATATCCCGGATTTGAAGGCGTGCCGTTGCTGGATGCTCCACGTAAACGCTGAGCATGGCGCCTTTAGTGGTTGGGTTCGGATTGACGGCAGCGTAGAAATTCGGAGAATTGGCAGGCGTCTTCACCGGGGTTTGGGGTTGGCAATCAATGGTAAGGTCGCCGATTTTTATTCCCAGAAATAATACTTGAGCTGAATCAACCAATTCGCCAACCCTAATTGTTTCAGGCAAAGGCTGTGACAATGGGTTGGGGCTTGGAAATACATAATCGGAGCGGACGAAGCGCCAGGAAGCCTCATTGGGCAAATATTGGTTGATGCCCAAAATCAAATGAATGAGTTCGAGGCTGTCTTGGGCATCTACCATATAGTCCTGATTGGCATCGGCAGCGACCCATTGCCAAGGCTCTGTGAATGGTTGGATTCCTCGTATATGCTTGCTTATCAGTAGGATATCGTAGGCAGTTACCCCGTTTGCCGGGTTGTCATCTTTAGCCAAGGCCATGATAAAAGTCGAATCAATCAGATCAAAATTTGGCACATCAAAACATGCATTGTCGGAACCCGTTTGATAAAACATAACGGGTGGGTTTGAAAGGAGCGTATCAGAGTATATTCGCAGGACAACCTCGGAAATGCCCAAACCACTGCAATATTCCCTAAAACACAGTCTTCCATCCAAACCATTGTTGCTGCAGTTCATATTATTGTCCAAAACCTGCACTGTAGTCGTACAATAATCAGCATTTCCCTGCAAATCTATTGCCCAGGTTTCAACGGTTTGAACGCCCAACGCTTCACAATCAAATGTGATGTTGGTAATAGGGTTTCCCATTGAATCTACTGGAAATCCAGTGCCGGTTCCTGCTTTGCGGATGCCAAATTTTATTTGATTAACAGGTGTCTCATTGTCTTTGGCCGAAATCGCAAAATCAGTGTTCCACAGTGTTATCACGCCAGTGGGCATAATATTGACCGAGATGCCATTCATGCAGGTAATGATGGGGGCTTGGACATCGCCGGTATCTAAAGTAAGGAGCGAGATATTGACTATTTTGGACTTTTTAGGAGTCATTGGCACCAGGAAGTCAATTGACTTTGCTGAAGAAAAGTTCATTCCGAGCAACAGTGCAAAGGCGAAGGATGCGTAACGTTTTAGCATGAGATTAGCTTTGGGTTGGTGAAAAAATTAGTCGTGTGTAATTTAGGAGTGCAAGTTAAATCATTATGGTCAAAAGATAGTGAGTATGCAATATGGAAAAGAGGTTTTGACGGCTGGATTGCATATTTAATTGTAAAGTTTTGGCGAGGGGACGCCCTACAGGCCATATTGTTAGGTCCTTAAAGCCAAGAAAATGCCCCGCAGCAAATTGCCAATAAGTGCGAAAAAGTACTTGCATTTTTCCCAAAATCCCGTTATTTTCGTACAATGAAAACACCCCCACCTGAACCCAAACCGCGCATGCACCATGGTGCTAAACCCAAACTATTTGAATATGCCCGAAAACACCGGGATAACCCCACCAACACTGAATCGATATTGTGGGAAGCACTGAGAGACAAACGCCTCGGCAACTACAAAATCCGCAGGCAGCACCCCATCGGAAAATATATCCTGAACTTCTATTGCCATGCTAAACGACTGGCCATTGAGATTGATGGCGGGTACCACTTTCGTACTGAACAAATGCTACATGATGAAACCAGAACAGAGGTTTTAAAAGAACTTGGCGTCACCGTAATCCGCTTTAGCAATGAAGCGGTGGAGCGGGATTTATCTGCTGTTGCGGCTGATATTTTGACTATGCTGGACTCCATCGCAGCGATTAGCCCCACCGTCTGAGCGGATTCTTTGAAAAAAGTCACACTTCTGGTTCACGATTCTTCCATTATTTTCATAAACCACACAAACCAGATAATTCAAGCTTCCAGCCATTAGAGTCCGCTCAGAATTCTTCTGATTAGCAGCCACTATTTTCAAACATTTTCACCCACCAAATTCCTTTTCCAATGAAAAAGACAACCTTTTTTTTTACATTGATCGTGCTACTATGCTGTATGGTCGCACAAACCACCTTCGCTCAAGTTTCAGGCAAAAAACCTGAATTGATCATGTATCGCCATAACAGCAGTAGCAGTGGCAACAACCCAACTGCCATCCAAACAGGTGATGTCATCGGCACCATAAAATGGAACGGCCTGACGGATATTAATGCCATTAGAACTGGCGCTAGCATTCGGTCGATCACCAAGGCAACCACTTCTGGTTCTTTGACGGCGAATATGCTTTTTGCCACCAACAATGGCGCTGCCCTTACGGAGCACATGATACTCACAGAAACAGGCCTGGTAGGCATTGGCACCCTCGTCCCTGCCTTCAACCTGGATGTTGTTGGCAACACCCACACTTCTGGACGGTTCCACGGTCGCATCCATTTCGACCAGCTTTCTGCTGCCAACGATGCGCCAAATACGTACACCAATGAAGCGTATTTTGAAAGGAGACAACGTTCCACGCTCGGCGTGCCAGCCTCCGCAATGGCCAATAACTTCGGCGGTGTGCTGAGCCTTGCCCCAGGTGGCGGCGCTTACGACCACCAGCTCTTTTTCGGACAAGACGGCATCTGGAACCGCCGCGAAACAGAAAACAATGCTGCCTGGACTGCTGCTTGGGACAAACTGCTTACCAGTGCGGATATTAAAGGCACGCCAAACCGTATCGCGCGCTTCCTGCCTCCCGACAACCCTTCCAGCAAATTGGGCGATAGCCAGCTTTTCGACGATGGCACTGATGTAGGTATTGGCACAGTAACCCCCGACCCCGCTTACCTGCTTACCATTGGCGGCGATACCCGTATCAATGGCCGCGCCAATGTGAGCAATGACCTCAATGTTGGCATCAATATGAAAGTTGTTGGCAATGCTGATGTGGATGGGAATTCAAATGTAGACGGTACCCAGGATGTGACTGGAAACACCCACCTGAAAGCGGAATTGGACGTGGACGGGCAGTCAAATTTCGACCAGCGCATGAAAATCGGTGCAGCAAATTACGGCGCAGGTTATATGCTGAGCGTTGGCGGAAAAGTGATTGCTGAAGAAGTACGCGTGGCCTTACAAGCTACCTGGCCCGACTATGTGTTCGATGCCCCCGTCCCAGATATCAAAGCCTGGGAGCAATTTATTAAAGAAAATAAGCACTTGCCTGGCGTACCTTCTGCAAAAGAAGTTGCCGCTTCTGGCGGTATTGAACTCGGCGAAAACCAGCGCATTCTCCTCGAAAAAATAGAACAACTCACCCTCATTATCATCGAGCAACAAAAACAAATCGACGCATTGCGCACGGACTTAACAACAGCGAAGCACTGATTTTTCACCATCAAACACATCGTATTATGAAACATTCAATAAAAATAATAGCGATCTGTGTTTCGATTTTTTCGTTCGCCTGGTTTGCACCTGCATTGTGGAATTGCTTCCACAATATGGTACTAGAGCCTATGGAAATGGACGATGAAAAAGAAGGAGATCTAGCTACAACAATCAAAGGTCGATTTGAACAAGAATTCTTGATGACTCGCGACCCCGCAACCAATACCATCCCCAGGGAACGGCTCATTAAAGCTCAGAAGATTGCGGAACAAAAACGCGCTCAAATGGCCTCAAAAGACGATGCCATCCCGGTATATTGGGACGAGCGCGGACCGAACAACGTCGGTGGCCGCACCCGTGGCATCCTGATAGACGGGAACGACCCTTCTGGCCGAACGGTATGGGCGGCAGGTGTGGCAGGCGGGCTTTGGCGCACGGGCGACATTGACGCCGGCGCTATTTCATGGACAAAAATCAACGACCTGTTCGACAACCTGGCCATTACGACCATAGCGCAAAACCCTACAAACTTGAATACAATGTACTTCGGAACAGGCGAGGGATTTGGCAACTATGACGCGGTGGGCGGACTCGGTATCTGGCGTTCCATGGATGGCGGTGCCAACTGGACAAGGCTGCCAACCGCTTTTGCCGATGTGAACAAGATCGTGATCGACAATGCGGGCACCATCTATGCTGCGACCAACAACGGTTTGCGCCGCTCGATGGACAACGGCAACTCATGGCCGACCATTTTCGGCGCAGGCAATGCCGTTCAAGATTTTGAAATTGCAGCAGATGGTGACTTCTTTGCCACCAGGCCAGGCATCGGCGTGTCTCGCTCCCAGGCAGGCGGAGCCTGGGCAGCCGTAAATACTGGACTGCCAAGCAGTAACTTTGGTAGGGTAGAAATTGCTTGTGCCCCCAATGATGCCACAATATTGTACGCAGCACACCAGAAAACAGATGACCCTAACAAGGACTCTGTTCTGGGCGTGTTCCAATCGACAAACGGGGGCGACTCCTGGATGCCAGTCACTTTGCCAGCCCTTGGCGGTCAAAGTTGGTACAACCTAGTCCTTGCCGTTGACCCCAACAATGCCAATCGGGTTTGGGTCGGCGCTATTGCCTTGTTTGCCTCAACTGATGCTGGAGCCAACTGGACGGGCATCGGAATTGGTCACAGCGACCAGCACGCCATTGTGTACCGGCCGGGCAACTCCAACGACATTGTATTTGGTTGCGACGGCGGTGTTTACCGAACCACTAACGGTGCTGCGGCAAACCCTGCTTTGACCGAACGCAATACCGGTTACAACGTCACGCAGTTTTTGTCTAACGCGCTGCATCCGAGCAGTGGATCCAATTACATGTTGGGCGGAACCCAGGATAACGGCACGCAAAAATTTACGGCAGCAGGGCTTGCCAATACCTCTTTGGCAACTGGCGGCGATGGCGCCTTTTCCTTTATTGACCAGGACAATCCGAATGTTCAGATCACCAGTTTTCAAAACCGACAGTACAATATTTCTACCAATGGGGGTGCCAGTTTTGGTGGATTACTTCCTGGAGGAGACGACACTAAGGTACTGTTTATCGCTCCTTCTGAATACGATAACACGGCCAATATCCTGTACTATTCCGACACACTAAATTCCCTGGGTCGCATTTCGGATGTTGGTGGTGCCAATACCAATACCACAGAAACCTATGCAGGAGCTTTTGGCGGCAGCAATGTGAGTGCAGTCGCAGTAGCTCCCCTTACAGCCAACCAAATCATCGTAGGCACCACGAATGGCCGAATTGTAAGGGTTGACAATGCTAACATGCCTGGCGCAACTACCGCAACGGTTATTGCAAAACCAGCTGGAATGCCCGCCTCCTATATTTCCTGTATTGAAATGGAGCCAGGCAATGACAACCACTGGCTCGTAATCTTCTCAAATTTTGGCGTAAACAGCGTTTGGGAAACCCCTGACGGCGGCGCAACATGGGTAGACCTGGATGACGACCTGCCTGATATGCCCATCCGCTGGGCCATGTTCAATCCATTCAACCACGACCAGGTAATGCTGGCCACAGAACTGGGCATTTGGAGCACCGACGACCTGGATGGCGTGAATACCCAATGGTGGCCCACGAACACCTTTGGCCTTGCAAACGTTCGGGTCGATATGCTGCAATACCGCAGCAGCGACCACCTGGTGGCGGCAGCCACCCACGGACGCGGGATGTTTACCACTGATTATTTCACGTTGTTAAATACCTGCACACCCAGCCTGTTTGTCAGTGGTGCGATCCCTTCCGGATTGTTTATGGCAGAAGATTTTATCAATACCAACGGGGTGGTCAGCCCAGGCGGGAAGGTCATCATGCAGGCTGGCGATTTTATCGATATGAAAGTTGGTTTTTGGGCGCAGCAAGGCAGCGACTATTGGGCGCTGATCCGGGAGTGCAACATCAGCCCTGCATTCAAGCCGACATCCTGGGATTTGGCCAATTCAGCGGCTTCTATGGCAAAGGACAGGTCTGAGCGGCAGGATGTGTTTTCTGGCAAATTAGGTTTGAACTGTTATCCCAATCCAACTACTTACCGACTTTTTGTAACGGCTGAATTGCCAGAAGATGGCGTTTACAGTTTGTATGTACGCAACATACAGGGTCGAATGATCAAGAGCTTTGCAGCCAGCGACTGGCATGAGGCAGGAAGCCTGCAATTTGAAGTTGATGCAGAAAGCTATGCTCCCGGGCTTTATGTGCTTACGTTACAGACATCAAAAAATACGGTCACAGAGAAATTTATTGTTGCCCGGTAACCTCCTCTTCCACAATTTTTTTCACCAAAAAATTCCAATACCATGAAAGACTTAGAAAGAGTTGCACTTGAAAAAAAGATCACTGCTTTGAGCAAAGCGTTGGCCAGCCTCCAAAAGGCTTCGGAAAAAGATTTGCGCGAATTGTTGCTGATCATCAAGAGGCCAGGGTGGACAACACCTGCAGAATTGGGTTTCACCAATGTTGTGTTAGAATCCATTGGGCAACAAGTGAAGCTTGTCAATTCAATGAAAACGAATTTGGTAAAGATTGCTAAAACAGTTGGCCAATAACTTTCTTCCCAGGTTGAACCGATTTTAGTAAATCATGTGCGCTGTCTGAGGAATTTTCTTGGGCAGCGCTTTTTGTTTTTGCAACTTTGCGCTGTATTATGGCACTATTACGCAGCACCCAACCATTCCCTGGCACGACACTTGGCCTTTGGCACATAGCTGAGCCTGAAACTTTTTTTAAGGAAGCATTACCACTAAGCATCGCTGAAGCACAAGAAATGACTGATATGCAGCAAAAGCGGCGTTTGGAGTGGTTATCGAGTCGCTGGCTTTTGCACAAAATAACGGGCTCGACGCATCGCCTTCCATTGGCCAAAGATGCCTTTTCCAAACCATTTTTCCTCGATCAGCCAGATTTGTACTGTTCACTGAGCCATTCACAAGGTGTGGTTGGTGCCCTCATTTCTGCGCAGAATTGCGGTTGCGATATTCAGGTTTTGGTAGAAAAAATGCCGCGCCTTGCCTCAAAATTTCTGGGAGAAGCGGAGTTTGATTTTGTGGCAAAGTTTCCAGAATCCGTACGTTTTGAATTGTACCACCTGTATTGGACGGCAAAAGAAAGCCTTTATAAAACGTACGGCCTCAAAGCTTTAGATTTTAGAAAAAACATTTTTGTGGAAGATGTCGAATGGGATGGACAAACGGGAAAGGCCAATGGCGTTATTGAAAAAAACGACTTTTGGCACAATTACCAGTTGCGCTTTGGCAAATTGGAATTGGAAACCGGAGCGCTGATCTGGGCTGTGTGTCTATGAGACGGTTTGCCGCGACTTGATGGTGGAAGGTGATACCCCCAAGTCCCTGTCTATTTGTATTGCAGGAAAATGGCACCGAATACCAATTTTGATCATCGCCAGGTGATGAATGGCATGGTCGTAAACAAAAAGCAGCTCGCGGCCCAAAGTGCTGCTGTACACTGGCCGTTCTTCACCACCAAATTCTGCCTTTACCATCAGTGATTTGTCTTCGATTGAGGGTTCCAAAAGCTGGGTAAAATCATTAAAGGCTGAAGCTGTCAACAATGGATTGTCTTCGTACAACATGTTGCGTTCCCTTGAGGCGTAATCAATTGAGCCACATTCTATACCTTTTTCAAGGCATTGAAAAAACTCCAGGATATGGCGAAAATGTTGCCCCAATGTGCTGCCGTCAAATTCCCTCAATGGGCATCTATAGTCATGAGGCTCAATTTGTTGCAACAGATCATCTATTTGCCGGACAATGAGCAGGATAGCTTGCTTAGCTTGTATCATTTGTAAAGTTTCAAGCAGATTTAATGGTCAAAAATAGAGATGATTTCTATGAATCAATAGATTCGTTGCATTTTTGCCCAATCAATTGTCCGCACTACGTCTTTCTCCACATGCTTCCACCACCATTTATTGCTCAAATGCAACGCCTTCTCGGCGACGAAGCATTTACGGCGTTTCGCGCTGCTTTGGAACAGCCCACACCCGTGAGCATCCGACTCAATCCGCGCAAGTCATTACAAGCGGGGCTGCCCTTTCTCGAAACAGATGCTCTGGTGCCCTGGCATCCGCAGGGTTTTTACCTGGGAAAGCGCCCGATTTTCACCCTTGATCCCGCGTTTCACGCTGGTGCCTATTACGTTCAGGAAGCCTCTTCCATGTTCTTGCACGAAGCTTTGCGGCAAGTCGTTGATTTTACTAAACCATTAAAAGTTCTCGATTTATGCGCCGCTCCAGGCGGCAAAAGTACTTTACTAGCCTCTATGATGGGTGAAAAAGGGCTGTTGGTGGCCAATGAAACCATCCGTTCGCGTACCAATTCGCTTCGGGAAAACCTGGAGAAATGGGGCCATCCCAATGTTGCGGTTACCAGTGGAGAAGCAGAAGCCTTTTCCGAACTTGAAAACTGGTTTGATGTCGTCGTGACCGATGCGCCCTGTAGCGGCGAAGGCCTTTTTCGCAAAGACCCAAATGCCGTGTCGGAATGGTCACTGGATGCGGTGACGCTTTGTGCTGCCCGTCAAAAACGCATACTCAGTGCGGCGGTGGAATGCCTGGCGCCAGGAGGCGTACTGGTTTTTAGTACCTGCACCTACAATTCAGCAGAAAATGGGGACAACGTGAAGTGGCTTTCAGCGGAGTTTGGCTTAGAAGTGCTGTCCTTGGAAATTCCCGCAGCGTGGGGTATTGAATCCCGTGGCGGTGGCTATCAGTTTTTCCCGCACAAGCTGCGCGGGGAAGGCTTTTTCATGGCGGTGTTTCGAAAATTGGACAGTGCAAGCAGCCGGAAACACGCAGTAAGTACCTTTCGCAGCTTGTCGCCGCTGTCAAAAGCACTTATTCCAGAAGCCAGCCGGTGGTTGCGCCAAGATGCCGATGTGAAAATATTTCAAACAACAATGGGCAATGTGCTCGCCTTGCCCGCTGATTTGGAAAATGATTTCCTGTTGCTGGACAAGCATTTGAAAATCAAATGGTTCGGTACGCCTATCGGCGAATTTAAAGGCAAGGATTTTGTGCCAGATCATGCGCTGGCGCTCAGCCTCCTGGCTTCCGAGCAGTTGAAGGGAATAGATTTGAGCCTGGAACAAGCCCTGCGTTTCCTGAAAAAAGAAACGTTTGAATTGCCGGAAGGCAGCCCAACTGGCTGGTTGCTTTGCCGCTATGGCGGGCTTAACCTGGGTTGGATAAAAGCCTTGCCAAACCGAATGAACAATTACTTGCCACCGGAAAGGAGAATAAGGATGGAGATTAAGTCAACGACATTGGCGTAAACGCAGTGCTACTGCGCATTGTGCTTGGCAAAAGTGCTTATGCCGCAAGGTGGTATTGGGATGCTCAAAACCGCAATTGCGCATACGTTTTGTAGTCCAATTCCTTCGGAGAAAAGATGATAAAAACCCTTGCTTGTGCCGCATCACTTATTTCCAGCGTTTCCTGTCCTTCCACTAAAACGAAATCACTGGTATTGGCCGCTTCGCCGTTGAATTTGGCGCTGCCTTCCTGTAAGTAGGCGGAACCGATTTTACCGTTCGGAACAGCCAGACTGAAGTCGCCAGCAGCAATGTCAATGCTGAGGATTTCAATACCAGGGGTGTCCATACGGAAGGGGCTGCCTTCGCCAACCAAGGTTTTTACACGGGCTGCACCCACCGTTTTTTCTGGAAAATCAGCGCTGCGATAATCATCGTAACTGGCTGGTTGCGTGATGGTTTTGTTCAAATTCGGGTCGAACCAGATTTGAAACATCTCGCCATCTTTGCCCATCCATTCTGAGTGGCTGATACCGTTTCCGGCGCGAATGATCTGAACGTCGCCGGCTTTTAAGGGGCGCCATTCTTTGAGTTTGGTATCGTAGTGACGAATTTCTCCTTTCAACACAAATGAGCAGATTTCAAAGCCCTGGTGCGGGTGTAAGCCAATGGTGCTTTCGGCTACTGCGCGGGCATGCGCCCAGTAAAACAGGTTAGAATAAGGCTTAATGCTGGAGTGGTCTTGCGGAAAGCCGATGGGCTTGTTTTCCAGGATTTCGCCGCCATTGAAAGCGCCGGATCCTTGTTGTGCTTTGGGGATAATGCGAATAGACATTTTTGCTCCTTTTTTTGAGTCGCTATAACAACGGAGTAGGAAAAGGGTTCGGAAGAAAATTAACGTTTGGGCATCAGTGCAGGCCGCTGCGACATTTCATGGTAACAGATCACCCCTTCAGCATAGTAATGACAAACCATACTGCGGCGCGTTGTACCGGGGCGCGTGATGGGGCTGCCGCCGTGCAGCAGGTTGGCGTGCCAGATCAGCACATCGCCGCGACGGGGCAGGAATGTCTTTTTTTCAAGCCCTTTTTCAGCGATCAGTTCGGCGATTTTATCTTCGTAATGGCGGTTGCTGTTGTGACCGATGGTAAACTTGGAGTTCCCGGAGTTGTAGTCTTGTGTAGAAACAAATGGCAAACGGTGGCTGCCGGGGTAATACACCAATGGCCCGCAACCATCTTCTACATCTTCCAGGGCCGTCCAGGTAGCCAGGAGGTAGCCGGGCGGTTCGGTGGTCATGTGGATGGAATCGGAGTGCATACGCTGTTCGCTGCCCAAGGTGAAATTGAGCGACTGGAACGGGACGGCTTGTTTTCCCATCAAAAAGGAGAGGAGACGTAGCAACTCGGCGTTTCGGAAAAAGCGCTCGTCGGCCTGTTTGCTGATTTCCCAAAGGTTAAAAATTTTGCGGCCCGTGAAATTGAACCCCGCTTTGCCTTTGGCCAGCAGGTCGTCTACTTCATTATTAAGCGACTGGGTATCGTTTTCAGAAAAAACGCCTTCCAAAACCATAAATCCATCGCTTTCAAACTGCCGGATTTTTTCTTGCAATGGTTTTTCAAATGCTTGAAATGCAGCGCTTTGCTCCAACAGTTCAAGCCTGTTGTCCCGGTCGAGCCAGGGTATGTCGCTCGAATGTCCCTGCTTTTCAAAATCGGCATGTCCAAGCGGACTGTAGATGCTTTTGTGCAATCCGTGGCGGCGGTAAAGCTCCCGGTTGTGCTTCAAACGTCCTGTGTGTAGCACGTTGTTGATGACGTAGGAGGCTTTTAGGTCGCGGAGGAAGCCAGTGTATTTTTGGAAGAAACGGCGGAGCATAATTAATGTGATAATTTGATAATGCGGGAATTTGATAATTGGCGCTGGGCTTGGGGGGCTTAGACGTTAAAAACGTCTTTTAGGTCAACTTCGAGGCCGGGGATAATTGGGGTGGTGACAATGTCGCTTTCGATGGCTGGTTGTAGCCCGATGTATCGCCCTTCTTCATTGAGGTTGAAGATTTGGACGCTGCGTTCACCGGGGAAAACGATCCAGTATTCCAGTACGCCAGCTTCTTCATAGAGGTCAAATTTGTCTTTCATCTCGGTTTTGCTGTTTCCAGGAGAAAGAATCTCAATTGCAAGGTCAGGTGCGCCGATGCAGCCTTTATCGTCCAGTTTTGCCGGGTCGCATATTACGCAGAGGTCTGGTTGTACAACGGTGATTACCGCTGTGTTTTTTACTTGGCTGAATGGTGTGAGGCGGACATCAAAGGGGGCGGCATATACTTTGCAGGGGCTTTTCCAAAGTGCGTTGGCAAAAAGGCGGGACAGGTTTAGGCTGATACCCTGATGCACGCGGTTCGGTGCCGACATTTCCCGGATTTTGCCGTGCAGCAGTTCTACCCGTTCCTGGAACTGCCAGGTGAGGTAGTCGGCGTAGGTGTACTGGGCGTTGAGGTCGAGTTGTTTGAGTGAGGTGATCATAGCAACTGCATTTTAGGCAAAAGTACTTGAAAATGAGGGGAAAATAAATAGATTCTTATATTCAAAATGCTGTTGGATGCTTAAAAGTGAGAGTAATTTCATGATTGTTACCAAAATACTAAGCAATAATTTGTATGGAAAAACTGTTATCAGTGTCCTAAATTCAGTGAAAAATTTAAACCATTTTAATTATGTTATATAGACTATTACTTTTGACATGTTGCATGTGTAGCCTTTCTATGAGCGGGCAATCGCAAACTGTTGACGCGAAACTCACTTTAGGTGGTCTTTTTGCAAACACTACCAAATTCGGTGTTGAAATTGGCCTGTCCAAAAAAGTGAGCCTTGAAATTGCACCCGGAGTTTATTATTCCTTTTTGGGTGCTCTGGGTATCGATCAGAACCGATTTAGTGGTTATTTGCTTGGTGCCAACTTCCGGTTTTACACCAAACCAACTGAAAACGGCCTGGATCGCTTTTTTTTGGCTCCTTATGCGCGAATTGTTGATGGGCGAATCAAATGGGTTAATGATGATGTGGTAAATGATGAGTTTACCTTTCGCCGCAGCAGCTTTGGTCTGATGTTTGGATACAAAGAATTGTTTAAGGGTAGTCGGTTGTTTTTTGAGGTTTCCTGCGGTCTCGGTTATGTAGCAAATTTGAACTTTGTAGATTTAGCCCCGGAAGACCAAAATGATTTTCTAGAAAAGCTTTTTTCTACTCGAGTGGATTTGCAATCCAGCATCATGATAGGGTATCGTTTTGGTGGCAAGAAAAGAGATTGACTACTGGCCACAAATGTTCAACCCAACGACCAAATTAACTACTGATCGCAAGTCCAAAGAACGCTGTCGTCTCGCTTTAGGCCAGACGACAAACTATTGCAGTCGGCTTTGCCAGCGAGCTGTACCACTTGCGGTTGTGTTGGCCTTTTCGGCCGGGCAGAATTCCGAGCTATTGTACTAGTGCCGAGTCTAAACCCTTGGTACGGGGCATACCTCGACCCGGTATCTTCGTAAATATATACCCGATTTTGCAGCAATGCAACCCCATTTCCCACTTTTATTTTCCCCTAAACACAAGCGTTTTCTGCAAAAAGCCCTACCTTTGCGCCCCATTTCAATAATTCATTCCCACATTTATATGTTATCAGTAAACAATGTTGCCCTACAATACGGCAAGCGCGTGCTTTTCGACGATGTCAACCTTAAATTTGTAAAAGGCAATTGTTACGGCGTTATCGGCGCCAATGGCGCGGGCAAATCCACTTTCCTTAAAATATTGGCTGGCGAAATCGAAGGCGCCAAAGGCTCAGTAGATATCACACCCGGCGAGCGCATGGCCGTGCTCAGCCAAAACCACTTTGCTTTCGACGAGTTTAAAGTCATGGATACTGTCATCATGGGCCACAAGCGGCTCTATGATATCATGACGGAGAAAAACGCCATTTACGACAACCCCAACGCAACGGAGGCCGACTCCATGCACGCAGCGGAGCTCGAGGGCGAATTCGGCGAAATGAATGGCTGGATGGCCGAAAGCGACGCCGCTGAATTGCTCAGCAACTTGGGCGTGCACGAATCCCTGCACTACAAACTGGTGAAAGAATTAGAGCCATCCGATCGCGTAAAAGCGCTCCTGGCCCAAGCACTCTTCGGCACTCCCGACATCCTGCTCATGGACGAACCGACCAACGACCTGGACGCCGAAACCACCGACTGGCTATGCAATTTCCTAGCCGATTACCAGAACATCGTCATCGTTGTTTCGCACGACCGCCACTTTCTCGACATGGTGTGCACGCACGTGGTGGACGTAGATTTCGGGAAAATCCGCATGTTTACGGGCAACTATACCTTCTGGTACGAAACCAGCCAGCTCTTGTTCCGCCAAATGGCCGACAAAAACAAAAAAGTAGAGCAGAAGCGCCAGGAGATGATGGACTTTATCGCCCGATTCTCGGCCAATGCATCAAAGTCGAAACAAGCAACCAGCCGGAAAAAAGCACTGGAAAAACTGAACCTGGAGGAAATACAGGTGTCGGCTAGGCGCTATCCATACATTGCCTTCAAGCCTGAGCGCGAACCAGGCGATGTCATTTTAGATGTGGAAAACCTGTCTAAAAAAGACTTGAATGGCGAGTATCTATTCAAAAACATGTACATCCGTTTCAACAGCGGTGAAAAAATAGCCGTGCTCAGTCGCAACGCATCCGCCATCACCGCGCTGTTCAATATCCTCGCCGGGGAGGACAGTCTGTATGAAGGCCGCTACCAATACGGCCAAACAATTTCTCCCCAATACCTCCCCAACGACAACAGCTTTTTTTTCTCTGGTGACCAGGACATGAACTTGATCGACTGGCTGCGGCAGTATTCCAAGGACAAAGACGAATCCTTTATCCGGGGCTTCCTGGGCCGCATGCTGTTCGGCGGAGAAGAAGTGTTCAAAAAATCAGGTGTATTGTCAGGTGGTGAAAAAGTGCGCTGTATGATGTCAAAAATCATGCTGTCCAACCCTAATTTCCTGATTATGGACGAGCCGACCAACCACCTGGATCTGGAATCAATCACCGCCTTGAACACGGGTATGCAGGAGTTCACAGGCAACCTCATATTCAGCTCTCATGACTACCATATCCTCGATTCTGTGGCCAATCGCATCATTGAGATCACGCCAAATGGCTTGATTGACCAATACATGACTTACGGCGAGTACCTGCACAGCGATAAAGTGCGGAAAATGCGGGAGGAGATGTACGCGGATGGAGCGATGGTTTAAGAGATGAGTGATGGAAGATAAAATAATAGAACAAACCGCCAACTGGATCAAATCCGTCGTCATTGGCTGCAACTTTTGCCCTTTCGCGGCCAAAGCCATGATGCGCAAAAGCATCCGCTACGTGGTGCTGCCCGATACCACTGTTGAAAGTACGCTGGCCACGCTGCTCCAGGAAATGCAGCACTTAGACGGTGCAGAAGACATCGAAACCACCTTTATCATTTTCCCCAACAGCTTCACGGATTTTACCCGCTACCTCAGTCTGGTAGAAATGGCCGACAACCTGGTGGACGAAGCCGAATACGAAGGCATTTACCAGGTAGCCAGTTTTCACCCCGACTACTGTTTTGCCGATGTGGAGCCCGACGATCCGGCCAATTTTACAAACAAATCCATTTACCCCATGCTGCATGTTTTGCGGGAAGACAGCGTGAGCGATGCTGTAGATAATTTTCCGGACGCGGAAGGGATTCCGGGGCGGAATGTGGCGTATGCAAGGGAGAAAGGGTTGGAGTATATGCAGAAGTTGCGGGCGATTTGCATGTAGGAGTGTGGCCCTCCTTCGCTAAAGCTACGGCGGGTAAAAACGCGGCATCACACTACTGAAAAATTTTCACGCCACGCCACAATGACCACAACGTCGCGTTGCGCTTGGTTTAAATAATCGGAAGCGCCAAAAGCGAAGCCTTTGCGTTGTGGTCGTTATTACTTACTGGTTTTGATCACCTTACCTGTCTTCACCCTTTCACCATCACTTGTTACTACCCACCAATACATCCCTTGCGGCAGTTGCGCTAC
>JBBRWA010000041.1:0-27484 GCA_038246345.1 Chitinophagales bacterium | reverse complement strand
GTTGTTTTCTCCAGCCACAATAAAAGACCCGTCTGCCAATACCTTGAAATCGTTAGCGGTTTGCAATTGCAACACCTTCACTTCGACAAAATTGCCGTTGGTGTCAAACTGGACGATGAAATGCTCGCCGCTGTCGCCATATCCCAGCACATAATAATTGCCGTTTATACCTTTTTGAATATAATATGGATAAAGGTCAAGCCCGGTGATGGCCCAGGATTTCGCCCATAGTTGTTGCCCCGTTAAACTGTGTTTGGTAATCAACAAGGTTTCGTCGGCATTCTTGTAGAGACGCCCGACAGAAACCACTTGGTTGTTGTCAATCAGCACGTCTTCGATGCGGTCCTCTCCTCCGCTGTTTCCCGAGTAAAAAGTTTCCCAGCCTTTTGTAGCAGATTGCCCGGCAAGCCCAAAGGCAAAAACTTGAAGCAGTAAAATGAGTAGCAATTTCTTCATGTTGGATGTAAGTTAGATGAACGGTTTTTGAATTAACGCCAAGCATTTGGCATGGTCAAATGTCCAAAAACGCTACCATGAAAACAGGCCACAGCCATGAAAACTGGTTTGAGAAACACGGGGAGGCCTTGGTGGGCCACAGAAAAAATTAGTGCCCCAGGATGGGGAACACCAAAGCCGGGTTGGGAAGGTATTGGGCCGAGAAGGACGTGGTCAGGCCGTCCGGGAAAATGAGCATGCCCTTGCGGATACCCTCTACGTTTTTAGGGTTAATCATAAAAGACCGATGGACGCGCAAAAAATCCATGTGCTGCATTTTTGCCTCCAGCTCGCCCAAACGCATAGAGCAGGTCAATCGCTGGTTGTTCGCGAGATAAAATATGGTTTTTTCTTTGCTGGCTTTTAGAAAAAAGACCTCCTCTTTTTTGATTTTTCGGTAGCCGTCCTCATCTGCGAGAAAAAATGAATCGTTTAGCGCAAACCACGCTGGAGTATGGTTGACTTCCTCTGCAAAGCGCAGGAGTGCAAAGCGAATGGCTGTCAGGAAGTTTCGTTCGGTAAAAGGTTTGGGCAGGTAGTTTTCAGCTTGGGCGCGTGCGGCGCGGCGCATGGTCTCGGTACGGGTATCTTCCGTCAGAAAGAGGATGGGTATGTTCAAGCTTCTTTTTGCGATTTGCGCCGTTTCAATGCCATCCAATTCTCCTTCCAAATGGATGTCGAATACTACCAGGTCGGGTTGTTTCTCGGCCAGTAATTGCAAGGCTTGTTCGCCACTGCGGGCGATCCCAACCACTGTCATACCAGCATTTTGCGCGAAAACCTCCATTTCGAGAGCCTCAAGCGGATTGTCCTCTACCAGAAGTATGTTTAGCTTTTCCATACTTATTCAAAAACGAATTCAAATCGTGCTCCAGGTGTGTTGGATTGCATCAAGGAAGCTTTAAGCTTGTCGGCAAAAAGGCGCACAATTTTCAAGCCAAATGAGTTGCTCCGCTCCGCATTAAGGGCTTCTGGCAAGCCAGTACCATTATCTTCCACGATAAGCCGGAATTTTCCTTCTTTTTGGAGTGAAATAAAAATAGCAGGTGCCGTTTGGGCGTGTTTTACGGCATTGATCACCAGTTCGTTGATGATGAGGCCGATTGACATGGCTTTTTCTACATCCATTTCGATGGGCTGTATTTCCCGCCTAATATTGATGGCTGATTTGGTGGGCAATGAGGCAGCAAGGGTGTCAATGAGTTCCCCAAGGTAGTCGCTGGCATTGATCTGTGAGGGTTTAAACGGCCGGTGCAGTAGCTGTTGCTCCAATATTTTCATGGCATCGACCCGGCGGCGGCCTTCTTCAAGGGCATCTCTGGCTTGAGGGTCGCGCATGTCGCGAGAGAACAAGGTGAGCAATGCGCCAACGTTCTGGAGGTTGTTTTTAGCCCGATGCTGCACTTCTTGCAGCAGCAGTTCGAGCTGTCGGTTTTTTCGGCGGGCAAAAATCAGAAACCATAAAGACAGTCCAGCCAAGCCGATTGTCGCTACCGACAGCAGCCCAAAAAAGAATGCTCGTCGGGATTTTTCTTCGGCTAGGAGCTTGCTTGTTTCGTTCTCAGCACGGAGTCGGCCTTCTTTCTCATCATTGAAGCGGGCTTGAAGGGCCATCACGGAATCGCGATCGGCGGGGGAAGCCAGCGAATCGCGGATGATATAGTACCGGCGCAAGAAGAGCAGGGAATTTTTATAATCCCCCCTTTTTTCGTGCAGGTCGCTCAGGTTTTGCAGGGCCTCTTGCTGGAAGTCGAGCTGCTGAAACTGTTCAGAAAAAAACAAGCCCTTTTCAAGGCTGACTTTGGCGGCAGAAAGCTGACTTAAGCCCATCTGGAGGGCGCCGATGTTGATGTAATTACTAGCAAACGAAGCGGAATCAGCGAGCACTTCCTTGATTTTCAGCGATTTTATATAGCAATCAAGCGCCGCCTTTTTATCGCCCTGAATGTCGAAGACTATACCGAGGTTGTTAAGCGCATAAGCCTCTTGTCGGCGATTGCCAGATTTTTGCGCCAAATAGATGCTTTTTTTGCTGTAATAAATTGCCGAGTCAGCTTTGCCAAGCATATCGTACATGTTGCCGATATTGCCCAACATTTCAGAAACAGCAAACTCCTCATTGCGTTTTTCGAATAATATGAGCGCTTTTTGGAACCAATGGAGCGCCGTTTCGTATTGTCCCAGAATTTCGTATTCAGCACCGATTTCGCTGAATATTGCCGGCAAATTTTCCTGAAACCCAAATTTCTCAAAATGGGCGACAGCTTTTTGCAGTTCGGCGATAGCCTCAGGAACGTTTCCGTTGAAATCGTAGATTCTCGCAAACAAGGCATGGGCGCTTCCTTCATCCCGCAACATATGGTGTTTTTGAGCGAATTCTAACTGGGATGTTGCAAAGCGTTGGGCAGCAGCAATTTTGCCTAAATTAAGATATCCGGAGGAAATATTGCCTAGAATAGAAGATTCATCAGAAACCACCCCTGCTGCACGGGAATACTCAAGTGCCCGTAGGTAAGCTAAAACTGAGGAGTCGCTCATGCCCCTACGGTGGTAATGATAGCCGCGTTCCATCCACGCCAAAGCGGTGCTTTTAGCATCGTTAAGCTCGCCTGCAATGCGCATGGTTTCATCGAGAAACGGCTGGCTGTGCCTCAAATCGTTCACGTCGAACCACCGTGCAGCGGCAAGGTTGGCCTGAAATTTTTCTTGCTTGCTTTGAGCCTCGCCAATAGCTTGTAGGAGGCTATCGGCCTTGTTTTTTTGACCATAAAGACTGGGCATGAAAAAGAGAAGGAAGCAAAGACAACTCCATTTCATACAGTTATAGGTTTATTTTGATTCGTAAAATAAGTGATCATTTTGCAATGATACAACCAACCTGATTAATTCATCCAATCAGCCTCATTAATCCTGCTGATTTCGATTCCTTTTTTACCGTAATTGTGCTCGCTCCAAATCTTACCAAAGGTATTCCATGTTTTTAACACCCACTGAAAGCCGACCTTGGCACCAGGCTTGAATCACCGTACCTTAATGCTATGCATATAACCACATGATGCACAAAATGGCAGTGCCACCTCATATTGGGTTGCTGACAATCAGAAGGTCGCCAGGCCTCATGAATGCAAGCCAGGCCCGATGGTTGCGGTCCCGCTTTCAAATAAGGCTTAAGCCTCGCGTTGTCCCAAAGCGTGAGGCGGTCTTCGAGTATTTCCATGTCGAGGTTGTTAAGCCGACAGTTTATGATGTAATTTTGCGTCAAATTTTTTCATTTGCTGGTGGACTTTTGTGGCTATTTTGCCGGATAGCAGTTTCATCCCAACTATGCCAAGCCAACGTACCCTTAATTATCAAATTATCGCATTATCAAATTATCACATTAATAAATTATCACATTAATAAAATTATCACATTTCTTGAAGCAGCTTAGCAAAGAAAACCGCCTCTTCCTCGTCCTGGCCTGCTTTTTTATCGGCAACACCTTAATTGCTGAGGTGATTGGCCCGAAGATGTTCTCCCTTGAAAACTCACTGGGCTTCGCCTCGGTGAACTGGACGCTGCTTGGCATCGAGAATCTTTCCTTCAATTTTTCTGCAGGCTCCATCCTTTGGCCAGTAGTATTCATCATGACAGATGTCATCAATGAATATTTTGGAAAACGCGGGGTGAAATTCCTGACCTATATCGCAATAGGCGTAATCGCATACGCTTTTTTCATGCTTCTACTCACTACAAAGGCTGCGCCTGCCGCTTTTTGGCTGGATATCAATGCGGACATAAAGCCTGATATCAACACCGCTTTCAACCGCATTTTCGATACGGGTATGTTGATTATCGTGGGCTCTCTTACGGCCTTTCTGGTGTCACAATTATTGGATGCCTACTTTTTTCAAGCTTTCAAAAAAGCCACGGGCGATCGCCTGATCTGGTTGCGGGCGACGGGTTCGACGGTGATTTCTCAACTTTTCGACAGCTTCATTATCCTGATCATTGTGTTCTACATTGGTGCTGACCCCGCGCATCGCTGGTCCTTGAATCAAATTGCCGCCATAGGATTGATGGGCTACTTTTACAAAGTGATGATGGCCATCGTACTAACGCCAGTTTTGTATTTCGTGCATGGAATCATAGGCCGCTATCTGGGCCCTGAGTTGGCGCAGAAATTGAAGCATTCAGCCGTCAATTTGGATTGATCTACTTAACGGTAGACGGTGGACGGTGGACGGTGGACGGTTTGCAAAGCATTCAAATAACCCTTGGCTTGAGTGTTTCAGCACTTTTGGCAAATAACTTTTCTGATGATGCTGCGTTAAAAAACTTATGCCAAAGGTGCTGAAACTCAATGCCAAACAAAAGCTCAATTGTTGAGCAAATCGTCCACCGTCCACCGTCATTATGAAACTTAGCTATATCATCACCACCTATAACCGTCCACAGCTGCTAGAAAACGCGGTCGGATTTATCGCCCGGGAACGCTGTGACGACAGCGAGTTGATCATAGTAGACGACAACAGCCAGTCTGCCGTGCTAATGCCGCAACTGGTAATCACAGCATTCCCCGAGGCGCATCGGCTGATTCGGACCCCCACGAACCTTGGGGTGATCGGTGCCAGGAACGCAGGCCTTGCCGCTGCCAAAGGTGAGTTTGTCCTATTTTTGGACGACGACGACGAGAGCCTTCCAAACAGAACCCTCGATTTACTGGCAAATATAGTAAACACTTCGTTCGATTTTGTGACGGGCTGCTCCTACATGCAAACGGGAGAAAAGGAAGTAGTTGTTCCAATAAAAAGCGGTTTCATGCTTTCCCCGGAAAAATTGCTGCTGTATCCTTCCCACATCAACGCGGTTATCTGGCGCAGGGAAAGCTTTGCAAGGGTAGGGGGTTTGGATAATCGAGTGCCCTATCTGGGCGAGCATATTTCAATGCTGCTTTGCTTGATGCAGGGCGGAACAGCCTGGTTAACAACGGAGGTAGTAGCCCGTTTTCGCTACATTCCAGCTGGATTGACCAAGCAGGCACAGGAACAAAACACCTTAAAGGCCCACTTGACAGCGATGTACCAAATATTGCAGGAAGAAAGTGAAACCCCGGTATTCCGTCAGTTATGCGACAGGGTGTTAACCATGCTACAGCGTGAAACCATACTGGAATTTGATGTTTATTTGGAAAAACTACTACCGATTATTCGGGGGTTTGTCACGTTGCGCTAGAGGAGGTACTAAACAATGATCTCCCGTTCAATGGGGCAAGTCATACAATGGCTGCCACCCCGTGCCCGCGAAAGTTCATTGGACGGAATGGTGATTATCGTGTTTTCGACTTTCTCAGGATCTACTTTGCCGCTATCGATGTCGCGGATGAGTTTCTCTGCGCCCACCACTTTATAGCCAAAATCTTTAAAGGCTTTTTCCGTAATAGGGTTGCGATCATAAGTGATGGCAACGCCAGGCTTCAGTGCTACAAGATTGCAGCCATCGGTCCATTGTTCGCGCTCCTGATAGGGGGACTCACCTCTTCCAGCCCAAATAAACTCCATTTTCGGATTGATTTCTGCGAGCAAAAAATCCTTGAGACAAGCGTATTCTACTTCTTCGCCATTGGACCGGTGCACCTCAACGTAAGAGCCCAGGCCATCTTGAACAATGGGTTTGTACCCAACCATGTGGTTGTGGTTGATTTGGGTAAAAACCGTATCAATGTGCATGTAGGAACGTTCAGCTGGGATGTTTACCTGAACTACATTTTTGATGATGCCGCGCTCGAAAAGGTGGTCTTTCACCATTTGGAAGGCATATTCATTGCTGCGTTCAGAGCATCCTATGAGCAGATAATCCTTGTTTATCATCATCACGTCGCCGCCTTCGATGCTGATCGTTTCGCCGCGTTTGTTGGGAGGGAATTTATCCACGCGGTTTAGGTTGATGGTCTTGCCATCAGTTTTCAGCCGTTTAAAAATAGGGTGGCTGCTGAAAATGAGCCGCGTCAGAAAGTTTTCCCGAAAACGCGCCGACTTGTTGGCCTTGGTAATAATGACATGGTCTTTTACCGTGACGGCGATGTCGCGGGTGAAAATCAGGTTGGGGATGGGGTCGAACAGTATCCTGTCTTCCGGCTCAAGATACCCGGTAATAAGGGTATCGGCTAATTGCTCGGGTGAAAGTCCAGCCAAGCGCGGAATGAAGGAGTAGGGCAACTCCTCAAAATCAGTGATTTTGTTGATTACCTCATAACGGCTTTCTTCATTGCGGGTGCTTTCAGCCAGCAGATCCCGGATTTCAAACACATTTTCTTTACCAAGAAAAGCCTTCAATACACCGACAAAAATATCATGTTCTTCCTGCATGTTCGGCAGGTGTACAATATCGTCGAAAAGCAGCTCTTCGGCCCGTTTTGGGGTGATGCGCGCAATGCCTTCATCGGGGCGGTGAACGATTACTTTTTTCAGTTTCCCGATTTCGGATTCAACGTAAATGCGGCTGTTCGCGTCCATAAAAATGTATTGGTGATTAACTTGGTTGGGCAATTTTTATCCGCGCCGCTGTTTCACGGGGGACGATTACCGGCAAAAGTAGATGGAATATTTCATCGTTCAGGCATCGGAGGCAAATCGATTCGTCAAGAATTTGGAAAAAATTTTTTCTTACTGGTACAGACCAACCCTTCCCATCATTTCAGGACAACATTATTATCACTTATCATTTTTTATTTTTTCAGCACATAAAATTCATTTTCATCCATTTATGAACGATTTTCGATGGAAGTAAACGCTGGGGACAGTTTCGGCTATTCACCGCTGCGCCGAGAAATTGGGGTAGGGGAGGCAAGAATGATTGACGAGGTTGCTATTTTCTGGCCTGTAACGGGAATGACTCAAGTAATAAAAATTTGAAGCCCAACCAGTTCATTGAGGTATAAAGAAGGGGCAGAAGGTTTTACCCCACTGCCCCTGCAAGCACTTGTTTTTAAGAGAAAGGACAGTACAACAGCCGGTGCGTTAGTTGCTGACGCCGCCAAAACGGTAACCAATTTTCAGGTTGATTGGCATGTCAAAATTTACAAACGGAATGCCGGACAAATCAGCCTCATCCGTGCCGTTTTGATCCTCAAATTTGTACACGAATGCCCTGCCAAATCCAATACCTAAATCAAAGATGATCCGGCCATTTTTTGAGACAATTTTACCGCCAATCAAAAAGCCACCCGCAAAACGGGTAGATTTGAATTCATCTTTTTCTTGGGTGTCTGGGTCGGTGTATGAGTATCTACCGCCGCCATAGCGCGTGTAAATACCGGAATAAAACCCGTTCAATTTTTTTTCATTCGGGTTGAAATAGTAACGCCCGTTTACACCAATTTTGAAGATGTTGCCTTTGAAATTGTCGTCGCTGATTAAGCTGAGTTTTTTCCAATCTATGCCAGGTGTGACCTCAATACCAATGTTATCCTTGGCTGCGAACTCAATGCCGACATTAAAATTATTGAATAGCAGACCCAATGGGCCTATCTTGACATCAACCTGGGCTGATACCATGCCTGTTGTAAAAATCGCCCAAATTGCGAGCAGAAAAATGCGTTTCATAAGTTTGAATAGATTTGTAAAAAAAAATGGTTAGTTAATGATGTTCGAGTCAGAAATCCCTGCATTGTATTCAAAAACACCTGAAATAGGGATGAAAATCAGCAGAATTGATTGATTTCGGGGGTAAAGGTAAAGACGAAATTCTCTGATATTTTTTTCAAATCCCTTTTTCACAAAACTTTGACTTCTTCAGGGATGGGGTAATCGTAAAGTACATTCGAATGCTTTTCGAGATGAAAAGTCACCAAATAGTTACGCGGTAATAAAATACGTACAATTTTTTTTGCAGCACATTTGGAAACGCGCCGTCCTTATCTACCTTTGCCGCCACGGATTAACCCTTTGTTAACCTAAGCTGCCGCCGCTAAATTTATAAAGCATCTAAATAGGTAGTTAATTTTTTAACATTCTTTGTTAACATTCGACCATTCGTACCTTTGCACAGACAAAACGCTGACAATTCTTTGTGAACGTCAAGTCAAGGTGTTTTTTTTGAGAAATAAACTATTCCGCTGATATGCTGCTGAAACGCATTTTTTGGGTTTTCACGCTTGTAATTGCCACAACCTTCTCGCTGCTTGCACAGCCCACCAAAGAAGCTGGCAAAGAACTCTTTTCTGCCAACTGTGCCTCTTGCCATGCAAAAGACATGAAAACCGCTTCCACAGGCCCTGCCTTAAGTGGTGTGGAAGAGCGTTGGTCTGCCTTCCCACGCAAAGACCTCTATTCCTGGATTCGGAATTCGCAGGCGCTTATTGCTGCTGGCCACCCACGTGCCGTAGAGCTTTGGGCGAAGTACAAGCCTGTAATGATGAACTCCTTTGCTGGCTTGACCGACGACCAGATGGAGAGTCTACTGCTGTACATCAATGAGCCAGCACCACCAGCACCTCCACCTCCACCGGGCGGCGAAACGGTAACGAAAGAATCCGGCCTTCCTTGGATGTTCATTGGCTTGGCTTCTGTCCTGTTGTTGTTGGCCTTCGCGCTCATGCGCATCGTGAACAACCTCAAAAACGTTACCCGCGTTCGCGAAGGATTGCCGCCGATTGAAAAATCCATTCAGGAAATTCTGTCTACGAAAGGCGCCATTGCTTTCTTCGTATTCGCTTTGATCCTGATTTTTGGCTATAAAACGGTGGACAACGCAGTCAACATGGGCCGCGAGCAAAACTACCAGCCCGATCAGCCGATTGCATTCAGCCACAAAATCCACTCGGGCATCAACAAAATTGACTGCCAATACTGCCACGATACTGCCCGCCGCTCCAAGCACGCCTCTGTTCCTGCTACCAATACTTGCATGAACTGCCACGCTGCTATTAAAAAAGGCACCATATCCGGCACCAAAGAGATTACCAAAATATTTGCCTCCATCGGCTACGACCCACTCACCAACCGCTACATCTCCGATTACAACAATTGGAGTGAAAAGCAGATTGAGGAATTGTACAAAAAATGGATTCGCCAGGAATACGTGACTGATAATAGCCTTACTGCCATTGACGATGCTGGAAAATCCACCGTAGATAGTGAGTGGGATGGTGTTGTAAAGGCATTGCGCGACGATTCAAATGGCAAAATCCAGGGTCCGATCGAATGGACCCGTATCCACAACCTTCCTGACCACGCCTATTTCAACCATGCCCAACACGTTTCCGTTGGCAAGGTAGAGTGCCAGAAATGCCACGGCCCAGTCCAGGAAATGGATGTAGTGTACCAATATTCTACCTTGGGCATGGGCTGGTGTATCAGTTGTCACAACCAGACAGAGGTAAAATTCACAGACAATCCTTTTTACAAACAATACAACCAAGAATACATCAAGTTCCACAAAAAGCAGATTGCAAAACCTGAATCTGAAATGGACAAAGTATTCGTTGCCGATATCGGTGGCCTTGAATGTCAAAAATGCCACTATTGAAAATATAAATGATGCATGATAAATGATGGATACTGTCATTTGTCAATCGTTATTCACAAAAACAAAATCCAATTGCGAAGATGATTAGATGAAAATCATTCATCATTCATCATTCATAATTCATCATTACAAATTATGCACCACGACAACGGTATTTGGGTAAGCACCGAAGATTTGACTCGGGAAGAATCGTTCTTGCAATCTGCAGAACGGGAGTTTTCCGCTGAAAATATCGACGAAACCAACGGCAAATGGGAAACCGGCCGTCGCGACTTTTTGAAGTTGATGGGCTTTGGTCTCGGAGCGGCTACCATTGCGGCCTCCTGCGAAATTCCAATCAAAAAGGCCATTCCGTACGTTACCAAACCCGACGAAATCGTGCCGGGCGTAGCCAACTACTTCGCTTCTAGTATTGTGAACGGCGGAGACTACTGCCCCGTACTGGTGAAAACCCGCGAAGGTCGCCCCATCAAAATTGAAGGGAACACCCTCAGCAGCATTACCAAAGGAGGCACGAGCGCCCGCGCGCAAGCTTCTGTACTTAGCCTTTACGACAACCGCCGCTTGCATTATGCCGGTAAAGTCAAAGAAGGTCAGGTAGAAAAGATGGATTGGGTAGCCCTCGACCGCGAAGTGAAATCAAAACTCGCTGCTGGCGGCAATGTTCGCATCATTTCGAATACCAATATCAGCCCAACCGCCAAAAAGGCGATGGCTGAATTTACAGCGAAGTACCCCAGCACATCAGTGGTCACATACGACCCCGTTTCAAGCGCTGCATTGCTGGCAGCAAACGAGCAGTGTTTTGGTGCCGCAGTGATCCCCAACTACAAATTTGATGCGGCTGAAGTTATCGTATCCTTTGGCGCCGATTTCCTCGGTACTTGGGTAAGCCCGCTTGAATATGCGCGTGCTTATGCCAAAAACCGCAAAGTAGCAGGCAAAAAGAACGCGAAAATGTCGCGCCACTACCAAGTGGAAAGCCACATGTCACTCACTGGCTCCAACGCCGACAACCGCGTGCTCATCAAGCCAAGCGAAATGGGCGCTGCTATTGTAGCCCTGTACAATGCGCTGACGGGTGGCTCTGGCGGCCCAAAACTGAATGATAAAGCAGCGGCAGGTATTAAAAAAATCGCTACCGAACTGAATAAAGTTCAAGGCAAATCACTGGTTGTTTGCGGCTCCAACAACGTTGCAGAACAAGTCATCGTCAATAAAATCAACGATGTGCTCGGCAACCTGAACACCACTGTTAGCTTTAACAATGTTTCTTACCAGCGCCAGGGTGATGACCGTCAAATGGATCGCCTTATCGCTGAAATGAATGGTGGTTCGGTTGCAGTCGCCATTGTTTGGGGAGCTAACCCTGCTTTTGACTATGCAGGCGACAAATTCAAGGCCGCTTTTGCAAAAGTAGGGACGCGTATTTCCTTCAACGGTGTAATGGATGAAACGACCACGCTTTGCTCGCACGCTGCTCCGGCACACCATATATTGGAGTCTTGGGGCGATGCCGAGCCAAAAGCAGGCATGTTGAGCCTTGTTCAGCCAACCATTTCTCCCTTGTTTGAAACCCGTCATGCAGAACATTCCTTGCTGGAGTGGGCTGACAGCGCGAACCTCAAGCGCCAGGCCGACCAGCCGTACTATGAGTACCTGAGGTCTAATTGGGCAACGGACATCTTTAACCGCCAATCCAAATACAGCACTCCTGCTGCCTTTTGGGACATGAGCTTGCATGATGGCATTTTTGAATTCCCGGCAGCTACAGTGAATGGTGTTTTTAGTGGCACTCTTAATGTGGATGCTGTTTCAAAACCAGGATCCAGCGAAGTTGAAATCTCATTTTACGAAACAGTAAACATCGGTAACGGTCAATACGCGCACAATCCCTGGCTTCAGGAAATGCCTGACCCGGTCAACCGTACCGTTTGGGGCAACTACCTCAGCGTGCCGGTTTCGTGGGACGAAAAAAATATCAATGGCTGGAAAGACCTTGAAGACGGCCAAAACGTAACCGTCGAAGTCAATGGCCAAAAATTAGGCTGTACTGTTGTGCGCACTTTCGGCCAGGCACCTGGTTCTGTCGCCATCGCCCTTGGTGGTGGCCGCGAAACTGGCGGTTGCGGGGTTGGATTCGGTGTAAATGTGAATCCTGCACTCAAAACAGAAGGCGGATTTACGCAATACTACCTGACCGATGCTACGGTTACTCCAACCGGAACTATTGACAATGATTACGCTTGCGTTCAGCACCACCACACCATGGGTGTGAAAGGCTTACAGAACGGAAAAATGATCAATGCCGACGAAGCCGTATTGGCTTTCCAAGGATCTTTGACGGATCGTTCTATTATTTTCCAAACAAACATCAAAGACCTTCAGGAGCTTGAACATAAGCTGGAGGAGTTCCATGAAGAAGCAGCACACCTGAACAGCCAAACACTGTACCCGACCAATGAGGAGTTCTTCCACACAGGTATGAAGTGGGGGATGTACGTAGATATGAATGCTTGTATCGGCTGCGGCGCTTGCCAGGTAGCTTGTGTAAGCGAAAACAACGTGCCTGTTGTTGGTAAAAAAGAGGTTAAGCGCCACCATGAAATGACTTGGTTGCGTATTGATCGCTATTTCTACGGCGATTTAGAAAATCCAAAGGTGGTATATCAACCCATGATGTGCCAACACTGTGACAATGCTCCTTGTGAGAACGTTTGCCCGGTGAACGCCACCAACCACTCCATGGAAGGCATCAACCAGATGGCCTATAACCGTTGCATCGGAACCCGCTACTGCGCCAATAACTGCCCTTATAAAGTCCGTCGGTTCAACTGGCTTGACTACACAACGGCAGATACATGGCCAGGCAACGAGGAGCGCGTTTTCCATGTTGAGGGCGATGATGTTCCTTACTATGCCGACAACCTCGTGCGTATGGTGCTGAATCCAGATGTGACAGTTCGTTCACGGGGTGTGATTGAAAAATGCTCCTTCTGCGTACAACGCATCCAAGAAGGCAAACTTACTGCCAAGCAAGAAGGCCGCGCCATCATGGACAACGACGTACGCGTTGCTTGCCAAACGGCTTGCCCAACAGGCGCCATCATTTTTGGCAACCTGAACAACAAAGACAGCCAGGTAAGTCGCGCAACGAAAGACGCTGGTGACCTGGCTTATAAAGTTTTGGAAGAAATCAACGTCCGTCCGGGCGTGAGCTATTCCGCAAAAATTCACAACACGAACGAAGAACTCTTTTCTTAATGATAAATTATAAATGATGAATAGTGCAGCCATTTGGGCGGTGCATTCATTCATCATTCATCATTCATCATTCATAATTTAACAATTATGTCTCAAGCAATAGCACCGGTCAGGCATGTACTGATCGAAGGAAATAAATCCTACCACCAGATCACGGAGGATTTGGTGTCTCCAACGGAGAAATCCCCTACCCGCGAATGGATTGTGGCTTTTGGGTTATCCGCCGCTTTCCTGGCACTTTACGTCTTTGCGATTGTCTGGACGGTGTGGAAAGGTATCGGAGAATGGGGCGCGAACAGGACCATCAACTGGGCTTGGGACATCACCAACTTCGTTTGGTGGATCGGTATCGGCCACGCAGGTACCCTGATTTCAGCCATCTTGTTGATTTTCCGCCAGCGTTGGCGCACAGGGGTAAACCGTGCAGCAGAAGCAATGACCATCTTTGCGGTTATTTGCGCTGGTCAGTTCCCAATTTTCCACATGGGTCGTGTTTGGCTGGCATTTTTCATCATGCCTTTCCCAAACTCCCGCGGACCACTTTGGGCTAACTTTAACTCACCGCTCCTGTGGGACGTTTTTGCGATCTCGACATATTTCTCGGTTTCATTGTTGTTCTGGTACACTGGTTTGGTTCCTGACCTTGCCACCGTACGCGACCGCGCCAAAGGATTCCGTCGGAAGGTGTACGATACGTTCTCTTTTGGATGGACGGGCAGTGCCAAACACTGGCAACGTTGGGAAGCACTTTCGCTGGTATTGGCGGGTATTTCCACCCCACTGGTACTTTCTGTGCATACCATTGTATCCTTTGACTTTGCTACTTCGGTTATCCCAGGCTGGCACACCACCATTTTCCCGCCCTATTTTGTTGCGGGTGCGGTATTCTCTGGTTTTGCGATGGTGCAGACACTTATGGTTATTACCCGGAAAGTGTTGAATCTGCAAGAGTATATTACCATTAACCACATAGAATCCATGAACAAGGTAATTGTACTGACTGGTACAATTGTCGGTGTGGCCTACTTGACGGAGTTGTTTATGGCCTGGTATTCCGGGTATATTTATGAGCAATTCGCCTTCTACAACCGTGTTTTTGGGGTGTACTGGTGGGCGTATTTCGGGATGATGTTTTGCAACGTGGTTAGCCCGCAGGTGTTCTGGTCGCGTAAAATTCGCCGCAGTATTTGGTGGACTTTTTTCTTGTCCATTGTTATCAATATCGGTATGTGGTTTGAGCGCTTTGTGATCATAGCAACTACCCTGGCACGGGATTTCCTCCCATCATCTTGGAGTTACTACCGCCCGACCTGGGTTGAGATCAGTATTTTTACTGGAACTCTCGGTTTGTTCTTCTTCTGTTATCTAATCTTCACCCGTGTGGCGCCTGTTGTGGCCATCGCTGAGGTAAAGGCAATTTTGAAAATAGCAGGCGATCAGTATATTGGGGAAAAGGCCAATAAAAACGGTAATGGCAAGCATTGAGTTTTAGGGGCGTTTCTCTTGAACCATATTATATCATTGAAAAATCATAATTCATACATAAATGGCTGCTCAAAGTAACAAAGTTCTTTACGGGCTTTATAACGACGAAGAAGACCTGAAATCTGCCGTAAAAGTGGCAAATGCGGCGCATCTGGATATCATGGATGTATTCACCCCATTTCCGGTGCACGGTCTCGACCCGCTTTTGGGTTTGAAAGAAAGCCGCCTGCACTACCTTGGCTTTATTTATGGTGCTATTGGTGCAACGTTCGGGTTTTTAACAATGTCCTGGATATTCACGCGTGATTGGCCTATCATGGTTGGCGGTAAGCCATACTGGTCAGTACCAGCCTTTATCCCGATCACTTTTGAGATGACGGTGTTGTTTGCGGCCTGGGGTATGACGATCACTTTTTACACCATTTGCGGCATGTGGCCAGGTGTAAAAGCTAACACTTTGGATGACCGTATCACGGATGATAAATTCTGTATGGCATTTGATGTAACAAGCGCTTCCGATGCAGACATGGATGGCATTAAGGGCTTTTTCCAAAAGACCAATGCTGCTGAAGTAAATGTAAAAACGATTTGAGTTGGTTGTATTCATTTAACCAAATCAACAATTCAACGAATCAATAAGAATTTATGAAATACTTAATAGGCGCAATTCTCGGAGTGGCCTTTTTTGCTTGGTGTTTTTCACTGTGCTCACCCGCAGGAATAAACAAGACCGGGCACGAGTATATGCCGGATATGTACCACCCGGTCTCTTATGAGGCAAATAATTACAGTGCATATTCCTGGAATACCTGGGATGCTGAAAATGAGCACAGCAAAGCCTCGTTGTCACAGCCTCGTTCTAGTGTTGCGGGTTCAATTCCGCGCGGGTATACGGGAGTTTTTTATGGCGATGCCGCAGCACTTGATGTGGTACGAGGTAAAAATGCCAACAATGCCATTGCCGCTCCCGTAAATGGCCAAGTGCCCTTCTACTATGTTAATACGGAGGATGACCGCATTCGCTGTGAAAAAGAAATGGTGAACAACCCCTTTCCTATTTCCAATGTCAACCTTGAAAAAGCCAAGCCATTGTACAATTCACTTTGCGGAATTTGTCACGGTGAAAAAGGTGATGGCCAAGGCTACTTGTATTCAGGGCCACAAGCTAAATACCCAGCGGCACCAAAGAACCTGATTATTGACGAAATGATCAGTGCTGGTAATGGCAGGTACTACTTTGCCATCATGCATGGCAAAAACATGATGGGTCATTATGCTGATAAGCTTTCGTTTGAAGAACGCTGGGATGTGATCCATTATATCCGTGCCCTACAAGCAAAGTCAAAAACTTTGGAATACAACGAGAAATCCAATACGCTCAGTAATGTTGAAAAACCAGCACTTGGCGTTGCAACAGGCCCTGTTCGTTCGCCTCAATACGCAGTACCGCCGCCTCCAGCGAATTAATGCTGACAGCACAGAATTGAAAACAATATTGTTTAAAACAAAACTTCGGGCTTTGGCCTGAACCACGATATGAATCTGAATACGCAATTCGTATTTGAAAACAAGTCAAAGCGCCTCCTTATTGGTGGTATGGCTTTGGGTATATTGAGTCTCTTGTTCATCTACATGAACGACGATGAATACCATACTCGTTTTTGGACCAGCTGGCTCCACAACTCTGTATATTTCACAGGGATTTCCTTTATGTCTATGTTCTTCCTTTCAGCTCAAATTACAGCCTTCGCAGGTTGGAATAGTGTTATGAAGCGCGTTTGGGAGGCAATGAGCCAATTTATGTGGGTCGGAATTATCCTGATGGGTGTACTGGTATTGGGCGTTTGGGGGCATTTTCACCACCTTTATCACTGGAATACGCCCGGGATCACCGAGGTGGGCAATCCAGCATATGACCGAATCATTGCAGGCAAAGCTGCCTTCCTGAATCCAATTTGGTACACAGTTGGCACCGTCGGCTTTTTGTCAATTTGGTATTTCTGGGCAATGAAATTGCGCCAGGCATCCGTAGATCAGGATACAAAAGAGACTGAAGGCTTCAAATACTACAAAATCCAGCGCAAATGGGCGGCTTCTTTCCTCCCAATTGGTGGCTTCTTGAGCACTGTTTTCCTTTGGCAAAGCATCATGGCTGTCGATCCACACTGGTACAGTACCATGTTTGCCTGGTACTCTATGATTTCTATGTGGCTTGGAGGACTTTCTATGACCGTGATTCTGATAATTATCCTCAAATCACGCGGATACATGGAGTATGTGACGATCAATCACCTGCACAATATTGGTATGTTCATTTTTGGTATCTCTGTTTTCTGGACATACCTCTGGTTCAGCCAGTTCATGTTGATCTGGTATTCAAACAACGGTGAAGAAACTATTTATTTTAATGAGAGGATGACACATTATCCGGTTTTGTTCTGGGGTAACTTGTTGTTGAACTTTGTGACGCCGTTCCTTATTCTGATGCGGAATGATACCAAGCGCAAGTTTGGTACCATGTTCCTTGTTGCGGTTATTGTTTTTTTCGGTCACTGGTGGGATTATTTCTACATGATAAAGCCAGGCGCGCGTATTGCTGCACATGAGGCAAAAGAACTTGCGGAAGGTAAACATCATGGCACGGAGAAACATGAGGTTTCTGTTGCAGAAGCTGAGCATACTTCTGCAGTTGCAACCTCTGAATCAGCGGTTCCTGCGGAACATGCTGCAACATCTGTAGCAGCAGAACACGCGACACAGGAGCATGGTGATACAAGCCATGTAAATGCTGATGCAGCAACGGCACATGATCCAGAAATGCATGCTGTCCCTGCTGAAGCCCCGGATGACGATCATGCTGAAGCTGCTGTAGATGCGCATGGTGCCGCTGGGCACCAGCACGATGAATCAAAAGCTTTTAAACTGGGTTATACAATACCCGGTTTGGACGATATAGGGGTACTCATTGGATTTCTGAGTCTTTTCTTGTTCTTCTTCTTCAATCAGTTGAGCAAAGCTCCTTTAGTTCCAATGAAAGACCCATACCTTGATGAAAGCTTACACCATGACACCGGTGCCCTGATTGAGGGAGAAGGCGGTGGTGGAGGCCACCATTAAAGCCGTTTTTTTAAAAGTTGGAGAGAGCTTAGGAAGATTTTCCTTTTCGACTAATTTTCGACTAATTTTCATCAACTGTTATCATTCTTTCTTGTTTAAAGAGAAACATAAATAAATGACTACGCTAATCGTACTTTTTTGCGTTTTCCTGATCACTGTCGTCATGGTACAGATTGGGAAAGTCTACGAAATGACCAGTGCCATCAAAGGCGAACAAGCTACCATGCGCGACAATAGCAATTGGAATGGCTGGCTTTCAGTTGGGTTCCTCGTTGTATTTCTTGTTGGTGTATGCTGGTCGGCATATGCTTATAAAAATGTGATGTTGGGTTATGGCCCGCACCAATCAGCCTCTGAACATGGTGGTATGTTGGATGATTTGTTCAATATAACCCTCTGGATTACAGGTATTGTCTTCATCTTGACCCATATTGCGCTCTTCTGGTTTTCCTACCAGTACCGTTGGAGGGAAGGTCGTATAGCAAAATTTATTGCACACGACAACCGCCTGGAAATCTGGTGGACAGCCATTCCTGCTGTCGTTATGACCATATTGGTGGTTCGCGGATTGAATGCCTGGAATACCGTTATGGCCGACGTTAATCCAAATGAGGATTACATGGAAATCGAAGCATTGGCCCAGCAGTTCAACTGGACCATTCGCTACCCGGGAACAGATGGGAAAATAGGCACTAGGAATTATAAATTGACTACTGGTAACAACCAGCTTGGCTTGGACTTTACAGACCCCAAAACCTGGGATGACTTTGCCCCTGGCCAAGAGTTGTACTTGCCTGTGGGCAAAAAAATTCGCGTGCGTATCATTGCTAAGGATGTACTCCACAATTTTGACCTGCCGCACTTCCGCGTTAAAATGGATGCTGTGCCGGGTATGCCAACTTATTTTGTTTTCACGCCGAAGGTGACAACGTCTGAGTACCGCCAGCAATTGAGAAAATACCCTGAGTATAACGAACCTTTTGATCTAACAGATCCAACAGGTCCTAAACGCTGGGAAAAGTTTGATTTTGAATTGGCTTGTGCTGAACTATGTGGCAAAGGCCACTATTCCATGCGCCGTGTGTTTAAAATTGTATCGCAGGAAGAATTTGATGCCTGGTTCAAAACCCAAGAGTCGTTCTACCTGACCCAAATTCGGGGTAAAGCAGACGACCCGAATAAGGACAAAGTACTTGATATCGAAGTGGGTATGCGCGCTAAAGAATTTGACACAAACATCAAAAAAGCCATAGAGTCAACCGTGGCCACCGATAAGACCTTGGCGCTGAGCCATATCAGCTTTGAGACAGGCTCTGCCACCCTCAGTGCCAATAGTAAATACGAACTTGACAACCTTGTGACTGCCATGGGCGCTTACCCTTCCATGAGTGTAGAACTGGCAGGTCATACTGACAATGTAGGCGAGGCTGCAGCCAATCTTTCACTGTCGGCGGCTCGTGCAAATTCGGTGGTTAAATACCTCACAGATCGCGGCGTTTCCGCAGGACGATTGAGGGCTCGCGGCTATGGTGATACCAAACCGCTCGTACCAAACGACTCGCCAGAAAACCAGGCAAAAAATCGCAGAACAGAATTAATAATAAATTAAATGTGATAATGTGATATTGTGATAATGACGTGATGCCTAAGCATCTTTCATTACCAAATTATCGAGTTTTCAAATTATCAAATTAAAAATATGGCACACGTAGTAACAGCCGCTGAAACGCTTGAAGATAAACTCACCCAGGAACTCGGGTTCGACGACCACTTTCATGAGCACCATGAAGGTGATAAATTTCAGTCGAACTTCCTGACAACGTACATTTTCAGTACTGACCACAAAATTATTGGTCGACAATTCCTTATTACGGGTATTTTCTGGGCCTTTATGGGCGCAGCGATGTCCATCATTTTCCGCTTGCAACTTGGTTTTCCGGAAGCAGACATGGCTTGGTTGAAACCACTCTTGGGGAAATGGATTACGGTGAGCGAGGCCGGTATTGGCAAGCTTGACCCAGAGTTCTATTACTCCCTAGTGACCATGCACGGTACCATCCTTGTATTCTTTGTACTTACAGCTGGGTTGAGTGGTACATTTTCCAATCTATTGATTCCGCTACAGATAGGTGCGCGTGACATGGCTTCGCCATTGTTGAACGCATTCTCTTATTGGTTCTTTTTCCTGGCAGGTATTGTCTTGTTGCTCTCCTTATTCTTGAGCACTGGTCCATTCGCAGGTGGGTGGACGGCTTATCCGCCCTTAAGTGCTCTGCCGCAAGCCTCTGAGGGGTCGCAGGCAGGTATGACCATGTGGATTGTTTCCATGTCATTATTTGTGATGTCCGCCTTGTTGGGCGGCATCAACTATATCACGACGGTACTCAACTTGCGTACCAAAGGAATGACGATGTGGCGGATGCCATTGACCATCTGGGCGTTTTTCGTAACGGCTGTTTTGGGTGTATTGTCCTTCCCCGTATTGTTTTCCGGCTTGTTGCTGTTGCTTTTCGACCGCAGCATGGGCACGTCCTTCTACCTGAGTGAAATCGTAGTTGCAGGTGAAGTGTTGGAGCGCATCGGTGGCAGCCCTATCCTTTATCAACACTTGTTCTGGTTCTTGGGCCACCCGGAGGTATACATCATCATTTTGCCTTCAATGGGTATTGTATCGGAGGTGCTTTCTGTAAATTCCCGTAAGCCGATCTTTGGCTACACGGCTATGGTATACTCTCTCCTGGCGATTGGATTCCTCTCCTTTATCGTGTGGGCGCACCACATGTTTATGTCAGGGGTCAATCCATTCATCAGTAACTTCTTTGTGATCTTCACGCTGATAATTGCGGTGCCGTCGGCGGTGAAGGTGTTCAACTGGATCGGCACCATTTATGGCTCCAACTTCCGCTTCAACCCGGCGAGCCTTTTCTCCATTGGTTTCGTTTCGATGTTTATCTCCGGAGGTTTGACTGGTATTTTCCTGGGTAACTCTGCGCTTGATATTCAATTGCACGATACGTACTTTGTTGTAGCCCACTTCCACATCGTGATGGGTATTGCAGCATTCTTTGGGATGTTCGCAGGTATCTACCACTGGTTCCCGAAGATGTTTAGCCGCTATATGAATGAAACGCTTGGAAAGATTCACTTCTGGGGAACCTTGGTTGGCGCTTATGCTATTTTTTGGCCGATGCACTATACGGGTCTCGCGGGCGTTCCACGTCGTTATTATGACGGCGGTGCCTCTTTTGATGCCTTCCGACACTTTGGCGATTTGAATAAATTCATCACGGTTGCAGCCATTTTCGTATTCTTCTTACAGCTGTTGTTTATCGTCAATTTCTTTTACTCTATTTTTAGCGGTAAGAAAATGAAAGATAAGAATCCATGGGGTGCGAATACTTTGGAATGGACAACTCCTATTAAGACAGGGCATGGCAACTGGCCTGATCGTATTCCGACAGTACAACGCTGGCCTTATGACTATGCTAAAAATGGCGAGGATTTTATCCCGCAATACGTGCCGTTGAAGGAAGGTGAGCACGACCACGGCCACGGACAATAACAGTTAAATCGCTGATTTTCAGCTCATACATAATACAACCGATAAATGCAACGCGACGAGGCAAAACAGTTTTCAATTTTCGCAGGTTTGAGGCAGGCAGTGACCGATTTTGGGGTGCTGGTGAAATTCAAGCTGACGTTGTTAGTTCTTTTTTCTGCGGTAATGTCGTACGCCATTGTGAGCGGAGGGAATGTGCAGTTTTCTGCCGTGCTTTTGTTGACGATGGGTGGCTTTTTTGTGACGGGTGCTGCGAATGCTTTAAACCAGGTATTGGAGCGTGATTATGATCGCTTGATGCCACGGACTGCAAACCGCCCGGTCGTTACTGGGCGGATGAGTGTTTCCACGGCTGTATTGCTTGCTGGCTTTATGGCATTGTTTGGAATCTCCATGTTGAGCATGTTCAACATGACAGCGGGATTTTTAGGCACCCTGGCATTCATCAGCTATGCTTTTATTTATACGCCGATGAAACGGACTACGCCGCTTTCAGTAGCAGTGGGGGCAATTCCAGGAGCATTGCCTTTGATCATTGGCTGTGTAGCGTATGAGCAAACGATTTCACCGATGGCCTGGATGTTGTTTGGCTTGCAGTTTTTATGGCAGTTTCCCCATTTTTGGGCGGTTGCCTGGATGGCAGATGACGATTATAAAAAAGCAGGCTTTTACCTCCTGCCTTCAAAAAATGGCGAAAAAGACCCCACAACGGGTTTCCTTTCCTTTATTTTTTGTCTTTTGTTGGTCGGAAATTCAGTGATAGCCTATTGGCTTGGATATGTGGGATTGGCAGCAACAGCGGTTTTAGTCGCATTGAACCTTTTTTGGGCATGGAAATGCTGGGGTCTGTACAAGACCTGTTCCAGGGAAGCGGCGCGGACACAGATGTTTATTTCATTTGCGCACCTGCCTTTGTCATTAATAGTGTTGTTGTTGGACAAAATTTAAAATTTAAAAATTGAATATGGCAACTGTGGCAGAAGAATATAATCAAAGTAAAATCCATCCCCACAAATTAGCACTGTGGGTAGGCATTGGGAGTATCCTCATGATGTTTGCAGGATTTACCAGTGCTTATGTTGTTCGGCGTGCAGCGGGGAATTGGCTGGAGTTTGCGTTGCCGGGCATATTTTTTGTGAATACCGCTGTGATCCTGTTGAGTAGTGTGACATTACATCTTTCTTTTCAAGGATTTAAGCAGCGAAAAGAGCAGCAGTACAAGGGTATGTTGATCCTAACTTTTTTATTGGGACTGACGTTTGTTGTGCTGCAATACCAGGGTTGGCAAGCGTTGAACGCAATTGGTGCAACGTTTACAGTAAACCCTTCTAGTTCATTTATTTACGTGATTTCAGGCTTACATGCTGCCCACGTTTTGGGGGGCATTGCGGCTTTAACAGTGGCATTGACACATGCCTACATTTTACCGTACAAACCGACACTCCGGCGCAAACAGCGCTTTGAATTGGTGGTTCAATACTGGCATTTTGTGGATATATTGTGGGTGTACCTGATTATCTTTTTTGTGCTGAACGGAAGTTGAGCAGGAATTAACAACGGAATACAACTAACTTTTTGATTATCATGGCAGAATCATCTGTTGCACACGCACACGATACGCACGAACACGGGGACGACAACCAGCTTTGGGACGGTGGGCAACCGCCTATGAAAGCCAGTTATGGAAAGCTGATGATGTGGTACTTTCTCGTATCGGATGCTTTCACTTTTGCAGGTTTCCTGATCGCTTACGGCGCACTCCGCTTCAGCAGTCCAACATGGCCTGAAGCAGACTTCGTTTTTGCGTCTTTCCCTTTTGTAGACGCACACTGGCCGCTGGTCTTTGTAACGTTTATGACCTTCGTGCTCATTATCAGCTCGGTCACCATGGTTCGTGCAGTACAAGAAGGACACCGCGAGAACAAACGCGGCGTTGTTTTCTGGATGTTCCTGACCATCCTGGGCGGCGCTACATTCCTTGGTAGTCAGGCTTATGAATGGACGATGCTGATCAAATACGAGAACGTATCCGTGACCCGCAACCCTTTTGGCAGGCATATCGCTGATGGCGAAATGGTGGATGTAAACGGGAAGCCAGTGATGGAGAATGGCGCTCCTGTTACGGTAAAAAAAGATGAGTCCTATCTTCTGCATGGCCACGAGAACGATGGCAAAGTTGAACTGGAACAAAAGTTTGTGAAGTATACCTCCGGTCCTTATGCAGGTCAGACCCGTGAGATTGGGCAAGGCCCCAAAGCATTTGGCGCGTTGTTCTTCTTTATTACGGGCTTCCACGGTTTCCACGTTTTCTCTGGAGTGCTTTTCTTAGTGATCATTATGGTCAATGCCATGAGCGGTCTATACGCAGCGCGGAAAAATGGCTATGAGATGGTAGAGAAAATAGGCTTGTACTGGCACTTTGTAGACTTGGTCTGGGTGTTTGTATTTTTGGTATTCTACCTGTTGTAAACCCCGATAAAACCCATATTCATTCACTTATTTACGTCTGTACCAATGGCTGGACATCAATCATACGAAGATCAAAAGAAGCTCGTTTTTTACGGCTTGAAATTATTAGGCATCATCACCATCGTTGAAGTGGTATTTGCTCTATTTGCTAAAGGGCATATTGTTTCAAGTGTTACCTTCGGAAAAGATGGTGGTTTTGGACAATACCTCTACATGCTGGCGATGATTTCTGCGAGTTTGTATAAAGCCTATTTCATCATTTTCTTTTTCATGCACATGGCGGGTGAGGTGCGTGGCCTGGTACTCAGCGTACTGATGCCGACGACTTTGCTCATTTGGGCCATTATTGCCTTTTTTCAGGAAGGCAGCCGATGGGGTGCCAGTCGGGAACACATCAAGCAGAAAAATGAAGAAGTGGTGCAACCTGTTTCAACAGGCAAGCCACAGGGTTACATCCTGCCAGGAATAACAAAAGGTTGATTTACAAAAAAGGCGGGGCAACAAGGCTCCGCCTTTTTTGTTTCTATTCAAAATTGACGCAATGAGCAACGATACAGAGAAGTCTTCCAAGAAGAAGACGCTAATTAGGGTCGCGATTCTCGCCCTGATCCTGGTGGTGTTACCCGCTATATCCTATTATTGGCTGAACAGCGGTTTCCAAATTAGGAAAGAAGCTGTTGGAAAAAACGCGAACTTTGGAAAGATCCGTTCAGTTTCCATTATTTACCCGGATGGAGAAAAAGAAGACCAGCTTAAAAGCAAGGTTTGTGTTATCCACTCTTTTGGCGAAGAGCCTGATTTGACAGAAGATAACCGCTTGATATTGAACACCTGTGAAAAGTTGTTTGATCAATTTGGCACCAACATCCACTTTCGTTTGGCCATGATTGCCAAAGATGGGACATCAGAATTTCGTTCCCACCACCAAAAAATGGCCAGTGCAGAATTTGTCACTTGGGCTTGGACAGGCGCAACCGGTTCATGGCGTACTATTTTAGAGAATGGTTATGATTCTTTTTGTCAGTCTGAAGGCGTTCGTCCTGTAAAAGACTATTTCGCCGTTTGTGACACTGCGGGGCAAATTCGGCGCTACTACAATGCACTCAGTGACGAAGAGATTAATCGAATGGTGCAACACATTGCCATCCTGCTTCCTCCGAACGAATAGTTACCTTGATATATGTCTGACAAGCAACCCAATCCTGCGCTTGAAAAAAAGCTCAATCGACTGGCCTACCTGGTCTCATTTGTCGTGTTGCTGCTCGTGGGCATGATGCGACGCGTGAAAATTGATGTTGGAATAGATTTCAGCTTCTTGCCACCTTTACATGCTTCCTTGAATGCCTTGGCAGCAGTAATCCTGATTTTCGCCTTTTATTTTATCAAAAATGGCCAGGTAGAGAATCACCGGAAAGCAATATATGCAGCAATGGTTTGCTCGGCGTTGTTTTTGGTGTCCTACGTGTTATATCACTTCACCACCGCAGAAACGAAATACGGCGGACAAGGCACCATGCGTACGGTTTATTTCATCCTGCTGACAACCCATGTCGTGTTGGCTGCAGTCATATTACCTTTCATTTTATTGACCTTTACAAGGGCTTATACCAACCAATTTGAGCGCCATAAAAAGATGGCCCGTTGGGTATTCCCATTGTGGCTGTATGTGGCCATTACGGGGCCAGTCTGCTACTTGATGCTGAAACCCTATTATTGAGTTATGAGTGATGAGTGATGAGTGATGAGTGATGAGTTTGCACGGTATTGTACTTTTGCTCAATATGATTTTCAGCACCTTTAATCAATTTCCTAGCTTGGGTGCTGAAAAAAATCCAAAGTAAAGCACAAACGCTGTGCAAACTCATAACTCCTAACTCCTAACTCCTAACTCATAACTCATCACTCATAACTCATCACTCATCACTATTTTTTACTGTTATGAAATATCAGAAATTGATTTTTAGCGCCTTGCTATTTGTGCTGCTTTTTGTGGCCGTTGACTTGTCGGCCCAGTGCGCCATGTGTAAGGGTGCGGCTGAGGCGAGTTTGAAACAGGGTGGGGGAGACCCACAAGGGCTGAATGCCGGGATACTGTACATGCTGGCCATGCCTTACCTTATTGTTGCTGGAATTGGTTATTTCTGGTGGCGCAATCGCCGCAAAGACCAGGAACAGGTGTCGGATTTCTCTGAGGAGGATTTTGCGCGGTACAGTTGATTTATCAGGAAACAGGACTTTGCCTATTTTGAGCAATGAACGGGCGTGCACTACGGCTATCTTTATAGCGCGTTCCCGATATGTACTTCCTTGGACTTTCTGCTAAGGTATAACAACCTGCTTAATACCAACGTTCATTGACAATTTGCCGTCAAATCCTCCAATTGCCGAGTCCACAATACACTGCACGTGCCTTTGGTTTTGTCATCCAAATGTACGCTGCCACTTACATATTAGTGAATTGGCGTAACATGAGTCATCCCTCATTTTTGTTGGAAGGAAAACCAGAGTAAATTTGGGTATTTGTTTACACTTATTGGTCGGACGATGAAAAATCGTCAGACCAAATGGCCCTCGTTCGACCACTTTTCGTGGTCTGACGAATAAGTTATAACAACTTTAGCCCAAACTGGAAACGCTCGACCAGAATTACGTGGGTAAACTATGAAAACAAGTGATGTCTCATGTTGTTTGATGGTATTTTATTTCAAAAAAAATGAGCCATCCCAATAAAGGAATGGCTCATGCATTAGCGCAAATTGATTGCTCTTGCCTTTCGAGCGACTTTGAAAAAAAAACTTAATTTAACGTATAGCGAGCAGCTAAGCCACCATAACCAGCTCTGAAGCCGTTGTCAAAGCCGTTGATAAAGAATGTCGGAACCCAGTCAAAAGAAAGCTGAAAAGGTGCATTGGCAAATTTGTAATCCAAGCCCAAACATCCGCTAACCCCAATGGAAGTATTGGCCGCTTCATTGTTGTTGAAGCCTCTGTTAAAGTTCCAAAAGTAAACAGCGCCGCCGCCGCCAGCGTACCACCGTAACCCCTCAACGCCCTCAATGGGTGTGTGATGTTGGTAAAGCGCACCAACATTGAACCAATTGTAAAAAGAATAGCCTCTGTAGCCAGCATAAACTTCAATAGCGCCGGGCTCGCTGATGAAGTGTTTGAGGGACACAGACCAAGGATAGCCCAAACGCAAGCCAACGGCCGTTTTGTAAGTGCTTTGTGACTGAGCTGCGAAAACGCAACAGCCAATAATTGACAAAGTGAAGATCAGTTTTTTCATAACAGATTTTACTAAAATGGTTTATGTTAGAATAATGGGACAAAACTATGATTGGATTTTGTTTTTAAATACACTTGTCGCGTTTTTTTTAAAGAAAGGCAGGTTTAAGTTTATAATCGGCAAGGAATCGGAGGCTTCCATTGGCCTAAAATAGAGGAGTAAATAGAAATGTTGTGGGAAAAATAGCAAGATTATTCCCACCTTCGCCGGACGAAAAAAACATTGACTTAGTATGAAGATTGCAGTTTTTCCAGGCTCGTTCGATCCTATTACCATGGGCCATGTAGACTTGGTTCGGCGCGC
>JBBRWA010000040.1:0-27586 GCA_038246345.1 Chitinophagales bacterium | reverse complement strand
CGTACCATGCCCGTTGTCAGCATTACTGGCCCGCGGCAATCGGGCAAAACCACTTTGGCCAAACATGCCTTCCCGGATTATGCATACGCCAACCTTGAAAATCCGCCAACCCGCCAATATGCGCGGGAAAACCCAATTGGTTTTCTGAAGCAGTACCCCGATGGCCTGATCGTGGATGAGGCACAATATGCCCCGGAGCTGTTTTCCTACATCCAGGTTGCTGTAGACGAATCTGGGCGAAATGGCCAGTACATCCTTTCTGGCTCGCAGAATTTTCTCCTGATGGAAAAAATAACGCAAAGCCTTGCTGGCCGTGTGGCGGTGTTCAACTTGCTGCCTTTTTCAATCAAAGAACTTGAAGGCACTGATTTTCAACTCGAAAATCCATTTGAATATATTGTCAAAGGCTTCTATCCCCGTGTATATGACCAAAATCCGCCCCTTGACATTTTTTACCCCTCCTATCTTCTTACTTATCTGGAACGCGATGTTCGAATGTTGAAAAACATTGATGATTTGGCAGCTTTTGAGCGCTTTGTTAAGCTATGTGCAGGGCATATCGGCCAAATTTTCAATCAAACATCTTTGTCCAACGACACCAATTTCACGCAGCCAACGATTAAAAGTTGGCTGTCCGTTTTGGAGACCAGCTTTGTCGCTTTCCTGCTGCCGCCGTATTATCGGAATTTCAATAAACGGCTCCTAAAAACCCCTAAACTCTATTTCTACGACACTGGCCTGGCATGTTCCTTATTGGGCATCCGCTCGGCTTCGGAACTGGAAAATCACCCGATGCGCGGCCCACTCTTTGAAAACTTCATCGTAGTTGAATCTATGAAGCAGTTTTTAAACCAAGGACTGCGCCCAAATTGCTACTACTGGCGCGATAATACGGGGCATGAAATAGACCTTCTCATCGAACACGCCAGCCACATTTTCCCCATCGAAATCAAATCAAGTCAAACACTAAAAACTGATTTTTTCAAAAACCTCGAATTCTTCCAAAAAATATCTGATACACCTCCTGAACAATCATTCTTGCTTTATGCGGGTACCGAAAACCAAACCCGCAACCACGGCCATGCCCGAAGCTGGGACAACTTTCCCGTTTTTGATTGAGCCTTACTCGCTGCGCAACGACTTCACCGGGTTGGCCAACCCCGCTTTCACACTTTGAAAACTCACCGTTAAAAAAGCAATAACAATAGCGCCAGCACCCGCCAGCAGGAACACCCACCATTGAATTTCAATGCGGTAGGCGAAGTCGAGGAGCCATTTGTTCATGCTCCACCAAGCGATGGGCGCAGCAAGCACAATGGCAAAAAGTACCAGTTTCAGGAAGTCTTTGGCCAGCAGTCCTGTAATGCCCGCCACACTGGCGCCAAGTACTTTTCGGATGCCGATTTCTTTGGTGCGCTGCTCGGCAGCGAAGGCTGCAAGTCCAAAAAGGCCGAGACAAGAAATGAACAGGGTAATCAAGGTGAAGGCTGAGATTATGTTCGCCAGGATTTCGTCGGCGGCATACTGTTGTTGCAAACCCTCGTCAATAAAGGAGTATTCGAAGGGCAAGCCGGGCAGTAACTTTTGCCATACGGCCTCGATTTTAGGCAGCAGCGTTTTAAAATTGCTGGTGTTTAGGCTAAGAATGGCATATTGATTGTTTTCGGTTGGGGAGTATAAAAAGCCAAAAGGCTGGATGTTTTGGTATAGCGATTCGAAATTGAAGTCACGCGCTACACCAATTATTTCATAGTTATTTGTTTCAGTTCCAAAAGTGGAAAACACGTGTTGTCCCACGGCAGTTCCTATGGGTATATTCAGTATTTTTAAGCATTTTTCATTGACAATCAGCTGGTTGGAAGTGTCCGTTGGGACAAAATTGCGGCCAAAAAGCAATTGAATTTTCATCGTTGGCAAGTAGTCTTCATCACAAACGCCGACTCGGAGCAGTTCCGCATTGTCCGCCTGGCCGCCCGCTTTGTACACCCCAAAATCCCGCAAGTTGGGGTCGCCAAATTTTGTAACAACACTTGCCGAAGCTTCTACTTCTGCCAAACTTTTCGTTTCGCGCTTAAAACTGCTCAAAGCCATTTGGGCCTCGCCAATCCGAAACGGCACGGCTATTTTTTGTGCTTTTTCGAAGCCTAGTTCAATGTTTGCCAAATAGTTGAATTGTTGCTGAACGATCAGCGCCCCCGCAATCAGCACAATCGCGATGACAAACTGGGCTGTCACCAAGCCGCGCCGCAACTGAACGGCACCCTTGTTTTTCCCGCCAGAAAACACACCTTTCAATACTTTAACGGGTTGAAATCCCGACAAATAAAACGCCGGATAACTGCCTGCTACCAGTCCGGTAACGACCACCAGCCCCGCCAACATGGCCCAAATTCCGGTATCGCGCAGGAGCGAGAAATGCACCTCAGCACCCGTTATTTGGTTCAGGAAGGGCAGGCTGAGCCAAACGACAGGTACGGCAATGGCAATAGCAAAACCGCTCAGCAGCAAGCTTTCTGCCAAAAACTGTGCGACCAAAGAACCCCGGCCAGCCCCAATGGCTTTACGAATGCCTACTTCTTTTGCGCGCCGCGAAGCACGCGCTGTGGAAAGGTTCATAAAATTGATGCAGGCTATCCCTTGCACGAACATGGCGAGCATCAAAAGCAGGTTGAGGAACCCTTTGCTGACGGTTGGCGTCAGTTGGTTTTTACGATCACTTTCGGTGTGAATGGACGCGATGGGTTCGAGGTGCAGTACTTTTTGCATGCCCATCTCCCGCAACTGGTCGCCGCCATGTTTTTGGATAAAATCAGGCAGTTTGGCTTCAAAAGTGGCAGCATCGGTTTTTGGGAACAATTTGACGTAGCCGTACAGAAAGTTTTGGGCCCCAAAAGAACGGTTTGCCAGCACCCAGTCGCCCAATTCGCCGGAGCGCATGGTCATAAAAAAATGTCCGTCAATATGGCTTTTCCCGGCGGAATTGTCCACCACAGCCGTCACGCGAAAAGGATGTTTGCCAAAGCGGTTGTCGATGTCAAGCCCTTGCCCAATGGCACTTTGGGCATCCCCGAAAAGCTTTTCCGCCACAGGCTGTGTCAACACAACCGTAAAGGGTTCATCGAGGCATTTTTCAGGCGAACCCGCCACAAAGTGGTAATTGAATACCTTGAAAAAAGTGCTGTCTACGTAGTAGCCCTTGGTTTCAAAAAAACTGCGGTTGCCATTGCGCAACAAATGCTGGCTCACCTCAGGGGGGTCTACGAGGCGGGTCCATTGTTCCACATCGGGAAAATCTTCCTGGAGGGTGGGCGCAATGGGCGGAGAGATACAAGCCGTGTTCAAAGGATTGCTGCCAATACCATTGAGGTCGCTGACGATCCGATATGTCCGTTCCCCGCCAAGGTGCTGACGGTCGTAGCCCTGATGGTCGCGGACATACAGCAGGATAAAAAGGCAGCAGACCGTTCCCAGCACAAGCCCGGCGAGATTAATGCCGGAATACACTGGGTGCTTGCGCAAGTTGCGCAAGGCTAGTAAAAGGTAGTTGGCAAGCATGGTTGAAGTATTTAGAGCGTAAGTTTCACCGCGTTGTCGGGTACAATATTCAACTCAACAATCTTGTCTTTTTCGCCGCGCATCCGGTATTTCACCACGGCTTTTCCAGGTTTTAGGTTCAGTTTCATGGGGAAATAATGGAGTGGAAGTTCGTTTTCCCAATCAAATTTGAAATAAGTGTCGGTGCCGACAAACTCGAAACTGACCAGGTTTTCAGCCGTTTCACAAGAGATCACAATGCTGCCCTGCACACTTGAAAACGACACGGATTCAAACACAAAAGGCTGTGGTGCGGCGCTTTTGCAGGGCAAGGTTTGGGCGCTCAAGCAGCCAAAAGACGCGAGCAAGAAGAGGGTGGGTAAGATTGTTTTTGTTGTCATAGCTTAATTAATGTGATAATTTGACAATGCGGTAATGGGGTAATTTGATAATGCGACATGGCGCTGCTATTGGCAGTGGTGGTTCGTTGGGGTCATTATTTTCATTTTCTTACAAAATAAAAGTTCAATTTTAAATTTGCAAATTTGCAATTCGATAAACGCCGTTCTCGATGATACTAAGACCTTTATCCGCTGTTGTCCAATCTGCTGCGCGCACCATGCCAGTTGTCAGCATCACTGGGCCTAGGCAATCGGGCAAAACCACGTTGGCCAAACATCTTTGTCAAACGACACCAATTTCACGCAACCAACGATTAAAAGTTTCTATCCGTTTTGGAGACCAGCTTTGTCGCTTTCCTCTTGCCTCCCTATTATCGAAATTTCAATAAACGCCTCCTCAAAACCCCCAAACTCTATTTCTACGACACTGGCCTGGCGTGTTCCTTGCTGGGCATCCGCTCGGCTTCTGAACTGGAAAATCACCCGATGCGTGGGCCACTGTTTGAAAATTTCATCGTAGTTGAATCTATGAAACAGTTTTTAAACCAAGGGCAGCGTCCAAATTGCTACTACTGGCGCGACAACACGGGGCATGAAATAGACCTGTTAATCGAACACGCTAGCCGTCTCTTCCCCATAGAGATCAAATCGAGCCAAACACTAAAAACTGATTTTTTTAAAAACCTTGAATTCTTCCAAAAAATATCTGAAACACCTCCTGAACAGTCATTCCTACTGTATGCTGGTCGCGAAAACCAAACGCGCAACCTCGGCCATGCCCGAAGCTGGGACAACTTTCCCGTTTTTGATTGACCCTTACTCGCTGCGCAGCGACTTCACTGGATTGGCCAGCGCCGCCTTCACACTCTGAAAACTAACCGTGATAAATGCAATGATAATAGCGACTGCACCCGCGAGCATAAACACCCACCAATGCAATTCGATGCGATAGGCAAAATCAGCCAACCATTGCTGCATGAAATACCAGGCAAGGGGCGAAGCAATGAGTATGGCTACCAACACCAGTTTTAGAAAATCCTTTGACAACAATCCGGTGATATTGGCTACACTGGCACCCAATACTTTCCGCACGCCGATTTCTTTGGTGCGCCTACTGGCAGCATGGGTGGCCAGGCCAAACAATCCCAAACAAGAGATCAAAATGGCCAGCCCGGCAAAACTCCGGCAGGTGTAGGAAAAACGGCTTTCACTGGTGTAAAAATTGGCGATGCTTTCATCAAAAAACTCCCCTTCAAACACCTGTTCGGGATAGGTTTCATCGAATATTTTCTGAATGGCGGCGGTGGTGGCCGTCATGTTTTCCGGGCGTATTTTCACCCCGGCAGCACTGTAAAATATTTTCCGCGTGGTCATCATCAGCGGTTCCAGCGGTTCGTGCAAGGAGTGCGAGTGGAAATCTTTGACAACGCCAACGACCAGCGGGTTTCGACGGCCTACGCCCAATTTCAGTTCCTGGCCAAGGGCATCTTCGGGTTTTACACCGAGCCTTTCCAGGAGCACCTCATTGACCACAGCTTCCCGAATGGTATCGCTAGCCTCCAACCAGCGGCCAGCAGCCATTTCAATACCGTAATTTTTTATGTAATCAACATCCGTGTATTTGATCGAAACATTGAAGGGCGCGTCTTCTTTGCCCCTGCCCAAGGCAAAATTACTGTTCCAGGTATTTCCGCTGGAAGGCATATCACTGGAGAAACTGACGGTTTCTACACTGGGCAATGCCAACATGCGCTGTTTCAAAACGTCCAGTTTCGATTGTGTCAGGCTGTCGCTTTGAAAATTGAAGGTGTAAATGAGGTCTTTTTTGAAACCAAGATCCAGGTTGCGCAAATAGTCGAGTTGGTTTAGGGTGACCAATGTGCCCACAATAAGTGCCTGTGCAATGATGAACTGCCCCACGACCAACACCTTGCGAATGGGTATCCCGCCCACCGATTGCTGGCCTGCATTGTTTCGAAAAGCCTTGATGGGATCGAACCCAGACAATACCATGGAAGGATAAAACCCAGACAAGAAAATCATTACCAGGGCAGCGATGGCCAAGTATGCCCAGATAGCAGGCTGCGATAAAAATGGCCAATCGGCTGGCACATCAGAAATGTATTTCAGGAAATGGGAGGAGAAGCCCGCCAAGGCTGTGCCAATGGCCACAGCGCTAACGACAACCAGGCTGGTTTCGGTCATAAACTGTCCCACCAACTGCCCGCGACTACTGCCCAAGCTTTTGCGCACCCCCACCTCGCGGGCGCGCATGGTCGCTTGAGCGGTAGCGAGGTTGATAAAATTGAAACAAGCCATCAAGAGGATCAGCAAACCGATGCTGGTCAGTATCCAGAGCCGGCCACGGGTGATAAAGTGGGAGCCGCTACTGTGCAGGTCTTCGTTGAAATGCAGGTCGGACAAAGGTTGCATTCGATGTGTCTTGTTTCGCGCTCTTCCGTTCTCTTTTTTGTATTCCTCGGCACCAATATTGCTGAGTACAGCATTGGCCGCATCCCAGGAATCTTTGGTTTTGAGCAAGGCAAATCCCTGGTCGTTGCTGCTGATAGAGCCCCAATCTGAACTAAAATAATACAGTCTTTTATTGGCTTCTACAGTTGGGTACGATACTAGAAAGGCGAAAGGGAAGTCGCAGTTCTGCGGTGGATCGGCTACCACCCCACGGACGACAAGCTGAACGGTATTGTCCATCACCACCCTTTTGTTGAGCGCTTCCTGCCAGGTTCCAAAGCATTTTTCGGCCCAGGACTTGGTCAATACAACCGAGTTAACTTCCTCCAGTGCTGTGGAAGCGTCGCCGCCCAGCCATTCCCAATTGAATATTTTAAGAAAATTAGATTCTGCAAAAAACGCCAGTTCAGTGCCGTCGCTTTTTACCGCGAACTTTTTTTGTGACACATTGCCATTGACATCGGGCACCGCCAAGGTGGGCCATGCTTCCCGCACGCGGCTGAACAGCTCAAACTGCGGCACCGTGCTTGCCATGACCGTCATGGCCGGGATCGGTATGCCCGCACTCTGCTCTTTTCCTCCTGAAGGATCAACCTCTGTAGTTACAATCCGCCCAATGCGCTCGCTGTTGGCGAATCCGGTGTTAAAGCTGTGCTCGTATTTCACCATGTGAAAAAGCAGCAAACTTGCCGCCACACCAATGGCCAATCCAAAGATGTTGATGGCCGCGAAGGTGCGGTTTTTGGCCAAGTGGCGAAGGGCGAGTTGTATGTTGTTTCGTAGCATTTGCGTTATTTTCGTTGTTGGTTGATCGTTGTTAGTTGTTCGTTTCCAAGCGTTTGATCGTCTGCTGGTTGTTCGTTCGCGTTGCGCTTGGGGTTTGTATCAGGATTAGTGGGATTGTTAGGATTTGTCAGGATTCGGAGCGCTTGGACATTTCGTTTTTCGTTGCTGGTTGTTTGTTGTTCGTTGAACTTAGTTTGGGGTGTATTAGTTGATCGACAAGTACGCTCCATTGAAAATGAATGATGGTATTGAGCCACAATCCAGGTCTAAGCCGCAGTGTTCGTAGGGGCGACCCTTGTGGTCGCCCTGATGGTCGCCGATGGTCGTCCCGATAGTTATATTTCCAGTCCCTGGCCAAGTTCCACACGATGGCCTAAGCGCTCGGAAACGAACAACTATCAACGAACAACCAACAACTATTCCTCCGCCCGTCCGTCATTCAATCGCAGCACCCGATTCCCATACGCCGCGTTTTCCTCCGAGTGCGTCACTTGTATAATAGTCACCCCTTCTTCCTTATTCAGTTTCTGAAAAATCTCCATGATTTCCCGGGCTTGTGGGCTTTGGAGGTTGCCCGTTGGTTCATCGGCCAGAATCAGTTTTGGGCGACCGATGAGCGCACGTGCGATGCCGACAAGTTGTTGCTGCCCGCCCGAAAGCTGGCTGGGGAACAAGTCCTTTTTGGCCACGATATTGAAGCGGTCGAGCATGTCGGCAATGCGGCTTTTGCGTTCTGACGACGGCACCTTTTTGTAAATCAGGGGTGTTTCCAGGTTTTCATACACCGTCAGGTCGTCGATGAGGTGATAGGCTTGGAACACGAAACCGATGTACTCGCGGTACATCTCGCTGCGGCGGCGTTCGTTGAATTTGTGCACCCCTTCGCCCAAAAACCAGTATTCGCCGGCAGTAGGTTCTTCCAACATGCCCAGGATGTTGAGCAAGGTGCTTTTCCCGGCGCCGGAAGGACCCATGATGCTGACAAATTCCCCTTCCTTAATCGTGGCGTTTACATAGCGCAACACGTAGGTTTTCAGGGAACCTGTTTGGAAATATCGTTCGATGTCTTTGAGTTCGATCATTTTTCTTACGGTGGACGGTAGACGGTTTACGCAATTTGTTGTAAAAATGGGTTTCCGGTTTCAAGGTTTACGCTACCTATTGTCAATTTTGAAATTCAGTTTCAAGGAACCGAACCAACCGCGTAAACCTGAAACCTGAAACCAGTGAAACCCGAAACCTTGAAACCAGAAACCAGAAAATTTTCAGTTATGAAAATTTTCGGTTACCACCTTTCCGTCAAACAAGTTGATGATCCGGTGTGCAAATCCCGCGTCATGGGGCGAGTGCGTCACCATGATGATGGTGGCGCCTTCCTGGTTGAGTTGGGAGAGTAGGTTCATCACTTCGAGGCCGTTGGCGGAATCGAGGTTTCCCGTTGGTTCGTCGGCGAGTATCACTTTTGGTTCTGCGATCACGGCGCGTGCGATGGCGACGCGCTGTTGCTGGCCGCCGGAAAGCTGTTGTGGAAAGTGGTTGCGGCGGTGCATGATGTTCATGCGTTCAAGGGCTGCTTCCACTTTTTTTTTGCGCTCGGCGGCCGACACTTTGAGGTACAACAGGGGTAGTTCCACGTTTTCAAATACCGTCAATTCATCGATGAGGTTGAATGATTGGAACACGAAGCCGATGTTGCCCTTGCGCAGGTTGGCACGCTGGCGCTCGCTCATGTTCGATACCTCGTTGTCGTAAAATTGGTATTCACCGCTGCTGGGGTTGTCGAGTAGGCCCAGGATGTTGAGCAGGGTCGATTTACCGCAACCGGATGGGCCCATAATGGCCACAAATTCGCCGCCGTTTATCTGCACATCAATGCCATTGAGGGCGGTGGTTTCCACTTCTTCGGTGCTGAAAAGCTTTTGTAGATTGCTTGTTTTTATCATTTTTACTGGCTGTTAGCAGTTGGCTATTAGCTGTTGGCTGCCAATGGCCAAAAGCCAACAGCCAACAGCCAGTTTATTGTAGATTCAATATATCCTTGTCGCCGTAGTTATCGTACGAACTTGTAATAACCATTTCATCGGGTTGCAGGCCGTCGAGCACTTCAAAATACTGTGGGTTTTTGCGGCCCAGGGAGATGTTGCGCTTCACGGCTTTGCTGCCGCCGGGTTCTAGCACATACACCCAGTTGCCACCCGTAGAAGAGAAAAATCCGCCCGTTGGGAGGAGTACCGCATCTGCAGGTTTGCCGAGTTGCAGCCGTACTGGCACCGATTGTCCGCGGCGAATTCCGGCCGGCACGGTGCCGACAAAACTCATATCTACATCGAAACGGCCATTGCGCACTTCGGGGTACACTTTGGAAACCTGCAATGTCACCACAGCGCCGCTGAACTCAAAAGACCCTTCCAATCCGGGAAAGATGCGTGAGATGTAGTGTTCGTCCACTTCCACCCGCATTTTAAAGCCGTTGAGGTCGTCGATTTGGCCAATGTTTTGTCCGGCGGTGATGCTGGCCCCGATTTCCACATCGACCCGCGAAAGTAAGCCCGACACAGGCGCCCGAACCGAAAGATTGGACAGATTGTCTTTCATCATGGTCAGGTTTAGTTTGGTGCGGTCGAGGGTGCCTTCCAATTGCTTGATCTGGGTGACGCTGTTTTCTTCCTGGAATTTTTGGTTTTCCACTTCAATACTGCGCTGCTCCGTGAGCCGTTCGAACGCGATTTTTGTTCTGGTAAATTCTTGGCTGCTGATGATCTTGTCGGCGAACAGCTTGGCGTTGCGCTCGTGGTCGTCTTTGGCTTGGCGGATTTGGTAATCCAGTTCGGAGAGCGTTTTTTTCAGGGAAAATTTGTCTTGCCGCAGGCGTAGCCGGGTGTTTTCCAGGTTGTTGATAAGGTCGTACATCTCTGTTTCGCGGTTGACGAATTCGAGCATCAGGCGCTGGTTTTCCAGTTTCAGGATCAGGTCGCCTTTTTTTACGGTAGCGCCGCCGTCGAGCAGTTTCTGGGCTACATAGCCGCCTTCAATGGCATCAAGCTGGTAGGTTTTCAGCGGCTGCACCACGCCGGTGACGACGATAAATTCATCGAATACCCCGCGCGCTACTTTGCTGACGGTTATTTTCTCCCGCGCCACATTGAGGCTGCTTTGGCTGCCGTTGAGCATGGTATTGATGGCAAACACCAAAAACGCCACGATCGCCAGTCCGAGAACGATGCGCTGTGGGGTGAAGGTCTTTTTCTTTATTGGTCGATCCACTTTTCTTGTAATGATGAATGATGAATGATGAGCGATGAATGATGAGCGATGAGTTATGAATGGGAAGGATTGTGCCAAAAGTGCAAGTTGTTGATTTTCAGGCGATTTTGAAGTGTTTGATTGGAAGGATGTTGTACGGGGGCGAACGCGGATGTTCGGAATCGGACAGTGGGGATGGGTGATTTAAAATTTGTGTGACCTGTATTCTTGATTTTTGAAGGTTAGGGAAATTCAAGTGCAAGGCTTACCTTTGTAAGCAAATAAACTTAATATTAAATCATGGCAGATACTGTTTCAAAAGAAATGCTTAAGTCAGCTTTGGTTGAGCTGGCCGAAACGGAAAGAGAGTTTTTCATGTCTCTTATCTCAGATACTTTAGCTCATGCTTTGGCATCTACAGATTCTGCTATACCCATAAAGAACAAACAGAAGCAGGGTATTAGAAAGCCTCTACCTGCTAGGGTCAATCCTGCGTATCGAAAAGGAGCAGAGACTCTGATGGAAGGTTTGGCAATAAATAAAAGTGCATTATTGGATCTTCGTACGCTATTTGCTGATGAGCCCTCAGCAGAAGAAATCATTGCTACCCTCACTAAATAATGCCTTATCTCCTTGATACAAATATATTGGTGCATTTAGTGCGAAATAGTGCCAAAGGTGTTACTCTTGAGCAGGATTACGGGCTACTTTCTAAAGAAAATAATATTTACATTTCAGCAGTAACTAAGGGAGAGATATTATCTTTTTCCAAGCAGTCAGCTTGGGGAAAACCGAAAATGGGTCGACTTTTTTACATTCTGGAAACACTTTCCAGTATTCCTATTAACGGGGATTCGCCGCTTATGGATGCCTACGCAGACATAAATGCTTATAGTCAAGGAAAGCACCCAGAATTTTTACCATTAGAGGGCTTTTCTGCAAAAAATATGGGAAAGAATGACTTGTGGATTGCAGCAACAGCTTTTTTACTAGATATTCCATTACTAACTACAGATTTAGATTTCAACCATTTGCACCCAAATTTTATAACGGTTCATCAGGTATAGTTTTCTTTTATATCCCCATCTATCTCCACCTTATTTGCCTCGTAATATTCCCAAGCTTTTTTCAGGTCGGAAGGAGTCATTGTCGGAAAATTGTACAGTATTTCCCAGTCAGTGAAACCCAAAAACCGATAGTGAACCAAAGACCATACAGGCATTCGGGTTCCCTCAATACAAGCCCTGCCACCGCAGACCCCAGATGTCTTGCTAATGCCCCTGGGGTTATGTTCTCTTAAGTTAAAGATATAATCCAGCAGGATGCTTTTTTCGTTGTCCGAAAGTTTTGGGATGAGATCCTCTGCTTTTTTGAGCGCAGTCATGTCCGTTTTTTTTACGAAAATAAGGTATTTTTGTGAATCATTTTCCTTGTTCTACAAGTGAAGAAGCAATGCTCGTTAGCAAAATCCCCTCAGGCAACTTAAAAAAAAGGACAAGCGTCATATCCCAATAAAGCCTGCGGTTAAAACCCAAAGCTTTGATACAACAGACAATACCCTTCAACTACATTGTGCGGGCTTTGGAAGCCTCGTTTTCAAACCAAGCTGAAACTCTTTACCACCAAACGCGAAGCCAACCGGAAACCTTTGAAACCTGCCCCCCCCCTTCACAAGCGCACACGACGTGGACGGATGTTTACAACAGGACAACTCAAGTAAGGGAGCGAAGGCTTCTAAAAAAATTCAGAAACGAACATTTATATGTCCCCACTATTCACCCTGCCAAGCCAATGAACAACCGGAAACCTGCAACCATGAAACCTGAAACCTTGCAACCTGAAACCTTTGAAACCTGAAACCTTGAAACTATGAAACCCTCCCTCTACGCCCTCCTCATCGGCATCAATTCTTACGACCGCAACCTGAAAATTGACGGCCAATACGCTTTCGGCTCGCTGCAAGGCTGTGTTGCCGATGCTGAGGCGCTGCACGATTGGCTGGCGCAGGACAGCGCATTCACCTTCAAGCCAAAAATGCTGCTCAATGAAGCTGCCACCAAAGCCAACATCGTGGCCGCGTTCAAGGATCATCTTTCTCTGGCCCAGGCGGGCGATTCCATCCTGATTTTTTACTCCGGCCACGGCACCGTAGAAGCAGCAGATACGGAAATTTGGCGCGAAGAGCGCGACGGCCGCCTCGAAGGACTGGCCTGCTTTTACGAACAGGGGGATACCGGGAAATTCATCTTGGCCGATAAAGAATTGCGCTACCTGCTACACGAAATCAGCAAGCCCGATGTGCATATTCTGACGCTTTTCGATTGTTGCCATGCCGGCGACAATACCCGTGCCGCGATTGAAGATGTCCAGGTGAAAAAACAGGCGTTTGTCACGTTCAAACAACGCCAATGGGACGATTTTATCTTTTCGGAAAAATTCAAACGAGAGGAGTTTGTCTGGGAAAGCGCTGAAAAGCTCTTGCCGGAAGGCCAATACATCCAACTTGCTGCTTCAGAAAGTAACGAAGCGGCCATTGAAGCGCTGATTAACCGCGAACGACATGGGGTATTTGCCTGGTTTCTGCTTGACATACTGCGCGAAAACGGCGGCCACATCAGTTACCGCGACATTTGCAACCGCATCCGCAACCGTATCCGGTACAAGTACGGACAGCGTGTCAAAATTTACGCCCCGCGTGCCGTGCTTGAACTTGAAACGTCGGGCTTTTTGAAAAAGGAAATCCCGGATGCCAACACAGGCTTTGGCACCGTCGATTTTAACACGGAGTTGCTCGAATACCGCATCGACAAAGGCATTCTCGACCGGCTGGCTTCGCAGAAAACATCGGTGACCGTGACCGATACAGATGGTCGCACCTATACGGGCCGCATCGGCAGCACTGACCTTAGCACCGCCGAAGTGATTTTTGACGGTACCACGGCTTCTACATTATCGAAAAAGCCCATGCCTGTGACACTGGAAGGCTTGGCGAGCCGCCCGCTGCGGGTGTATTTTGAAAACAAGGACTTGAGTGCTTTGCAGGCCGAAGCGCTTACAACAGCCTTGTTCACCCCCGAAAACGAAGCATTTGTGCAACTTGAAAGCGATGAACCCCGCGCAGATTATACCTTGGTGAGTGCGGCAGGCATGTATTACCTGTGCAAACCCAACGATTGGTTCCGCCCGGCAGCAATGCCTGTTTTTCAAGCGGAGCAAAATGCTGTCAACAACTTGCTGGTTCAACTCAAGCATATTGCCCAATGGCATTTTATGCTCGATTTGCAGAATGATACGGATACCAAAATTCCAACGGAATTGCTTCAAATTGACATTACGGACGCACAAGGCAATGCATTGCCCTTGAAAGATGGCGTGGTGGCCGTGTCACTAAAAAAGAACGGTGCCCAATATGCCGCGCCCATCTACATTCAACTCATAAACAAAGGAACGCAAGACCTCTACGTGCAACCCGTGTTGATGATGGACTATGGCTGCTGGCTAAGCATCATGACCAACCCAGATGGCAGCCGAGTGATTGAACCAAATAATTTTGAACTGCTGGAAGTTAACGAATCAACTGTCATTCCCTTGGGCCTGGATGACAGCACCCGGCTTTTCAACCATGAATTCAGCAGCAGCATCCTGAAATTCATCATCAGCCTAGCCCCCATCAACGGCAGCGCAAAGCTGGAACTGCCAGCACTGCCCATGCCTGAAAATTTGCGCAAATTACGCGGCACCAGGGGTGATACAGCGAAGGGGAATTTTGGGGTTAGTACGCAAACGCAAACATTGCCTGATGATGGGTGGAACGCCTTCAATGTGGAGGTTCGCACGGAGAACCCGCTGTACAATACTTTGAATAAGAATGTGGTGGAGGCGCTTTTAGCGGAAAATGCGGGGAATGTATATTTGCTGCATTTTTTGGAGGGCTTATACGCGATGTGAGTAGGTTAAAATCGCCAACTTTGCCGAAACTTCCCGGCATGAAACTTCTCAGACTACTTTTCATCTTTTTTCCTGTATTCGCTTCGGCACAGGTCAATTTTATTTCCTCCAACCTACCCATTGTCCTTATTAATACCAATGGACAAGCCATTCCACAAGAGCCCAAAATAACGGCTCAAATGCAGGTGCTGGACAATGGCCCCGGCTTGCGCAATTACATGACCGATACACCGAAAGACTACAACGGGCTCATCGGCATTGAGCGGCGGGGCAGTACCTCTGATTTGTTTTCCGACAAAAAGCCCTATTCCGTAGAAACCCGTGATTTGCAGGGCGAGGACCAGGATTTTCCATTGTTAGGCATGCCCAAAGAAGCCGATTGGGCTTTTCTAGCGCCATACAACGATAAAAGCCTCGTGCGCGACGCGCTCATGCTTGAGCTGGCACGCCGCATCATGCCCTGGGCGCCGCGGACCCGCTTTGTGGAATTGGTGCTGAATGGGGAATACCAGGGCGTTTACCTCGTGGCCGAAAAAATTAAACGTGGTAAAGACCGAGTAGATGTGCGCAAACTCAAGGCGACCGACCTTGCTGGAGATTCGCTCACGGGAGGATTTATTTTGAAAATCGACAAAACTACCGGGGAAGTAGGCTCCAACTGGACATCGCCCTACCCACCATTTCCAGGGGCATGGCAAACGACCTTGTGGCAGGTGCACTATCCCAAAGTAGAGAATATTCAACCACAACAGCGACAGTATATCAATACCTGGATCAATGATTTTGAAGCGACCATGGCCTCGACAGCTTTTGCAGATACCGCAACAGGCTACCCGAAATTGCTTGATGTCCAATCATTTATAGATTTTATCTTGCTCAACGAAGTCGCTAAAAACGTGGACGGCTACCGGCTCAGTACCTTTTTCTGGAAAGACCGCGACGACAAAGACCCACGCCTGCATGCGGGCCCGATATGGGATTTTAACATCGGCTTGGGAAACGCCGATTACTGTGGTGGGGAAAGCACCGCCAACTGGGCCATTGATTTCAACAACATTTGTGGTGGCGACAGCTGGGTCACCCAGTTTTGGTGGCAAAAACTGTGGCGACATCAGGAATTTCGGCACCAAGTAAAAGACCGCTGGGCAGAGCTTCGGGCAGGGCCGCTCAGCAATACGGAGGTGCTTCAGGTAATGGATTCGCTTACAAGCTTGTTGTATGAAAGCCAAAGCCGGAATTTCCAGCGCTGGCCAGTGCTCAACCAATATTTATGGCCCAACCCATTTTGCTGTGGCAGCTATTTCGACCATACCAGTTACCTGCGGAATTGGTTGCAAAACCGCCTCGCCTGGATGGATAACACGGCCAAAACCTTGTACGTGGGTGAGTATGACGACCAAAAACGCTTTCCTACCATCGTCTCGCCAAATCCGTCCAACGGCGAGCTGCGTTTCAAAATGTACCTCCAGTATAACGACTACGTCAAAGTCCGCATTTACAACGCTTTAGGACAACACATGACTTATCTCGACTATGATCCTGAGCTCAATGGGGAAAATGAATTGAACTGGACGCATAGCCTTCGCGCCGGTGTCTATTTTTATGAAGTAGTCATTAATGGAAAGCGGGAGTCGAGTGGAAAGTTCCTGGTACGGTAATACAAAAAATGGATGCCGAAACTTAATTCGACACCCTTTTTTTATGCGTAATTTTAACAGCGGAACGCGTATGTTATTTCTTCTTGCTGCTATACCGCCTCTTATATTCCCGAAACGAAATCATTCGCTGCTGATCTTCGTCCCAAAGCTTGTTGAACATACATTTCAAGCTTTCGATAAAGGTGATGCTGTTGGCCACCTTTTCCATGATGGGGTTTTCTTTGTGGCAGCGCGCCAGCTCATAATTCGGCACCAGCGGATTCAGGTGGTGGATATGGTGGTAGCCGATATTGCCCGTCAGCCAGTGAAAAACGCGTGGAAGCTTGTAGTAAGTGCTACCCTGTACCGCGGCGCGGATGTAATCCCACTTGTCTTTCCACTGCTTGTAGGCTGTTTCGTGCTGGTGTTGTACGTAAAAAAACCAGATGGCGATGATGCCAAACAGCACGACAATTGGCAATTGTACCAGCAAAAAAGCTTCGATGCCGAATGCCCAAATAATACCGGCATGGACGGCCACAAGCAGGATGTTGTTAATCAGCAAAGAGCGGCGTGCGTGTTCCCAACCCTTCAAACGAATCATTGGAAGGCGGTTGTTCAGGAATATGTACCAGATAGGCCCAATGATGAAGAGAATGGGGGCACTGCGGAAAAATGCGTATTTTATTTTCCGCCAGCGGGACAGTTCTTTAAACTCCTTCACCGTCAGCAATTCAATATCGCCAATATCGCGGTGTTCCCACAGGATACCGTTGTGGCCATGGTGGAAATTGTGGCTTTTGGCCCAGTAGCGGTAGGGGATAAAACTCAAAAAGCTACAGATCTGCCCTATGATATCGTTGGCTTTTCTGGAGGTGGTGAAAGATTGATGACCGCAGTCGTGTTGAATGATAAAAATGCGGACCAGGAAAAATGCATTTACTGCTGCGAGTGGCAAAACGAGCCAGAAAGAAACGTCTACTAAGAAATACATGGCAATCCAAATTGCCGCAAAAGGCAAAAAGGAGTTCAGCATTTGAATGACGGCTTTGCGGGTGTCCGGCAGTTGGTAAGATTTTACGATGGCTGGAAGCTGCTTCAAAATTGCAGGGTCGTACCGTTGTGTAATTTCGCCCATTGGATGTATTGGATCAAATTAGTGCCTCAAAATTGAGGTGGGTTACAAAATACTGTTGAATGAAAACCAGAAAGTCTGACATAGAAACAAAAATGCCAGGCCAAATGTTTTGGCTGGCATTTTTGGAAATCCGGCACAAAGTCCGGCTTTTCGCTGAGAATAAGTAAGTGATTTTTATCGGCCGCGGTTATTTTTTTGTAAAGCGTGCGTAAAATTGCTGCCGCGCATCATACAAACGGAGCGTATACACTCCCGACAAAAGGCCATTCAGGGGCTGCTGAACCCATGTACTGCCTTGTTCCAATGAAAGTGTTGTGGATGAAATAATTCTACCGTCTTTGTCCAGCACTTGCATTATGCCTTCAAATGCCGAGGGCAAATCTACCCGCAACCGCAACGTTTCAGCTTCTACCGGATTGGGGATGATGTGCACAATTGGGTTGGCAGAGGACACCTCCACGGACTTTATGCCCAAGTGAGCCGTACTGCCGTCAAAATCCGTCTGGCTCAGCAGGTAGTAATTCACACCGGGCTGCGGATGTTCGTCTATCCAGGCGTAAGTTCCGCCGGTGGTGGCGTTTGTGCCCGGCAGTTCTGCCAGTTTTTCGAATGTCAGTCCGTCAGTTGAACGCTGTACCGTAAAATTGGCATTGTTTTTTTCTGTCTGGGTCACCCATTTCAATTCGACCCTTTCATTCCCTAACAAACGCGCTTCGAAAGAAGACAACGCAACAGGCAAGCTCCCCGGATAGGCGTAGTTCATACACTCCATATCCTTGGTGTTGATGGCGTTGCAACAACTGGGGTTCATGTTTTGGTTGGGATAAAGGGCTGCGTCCAGGTGGTCCATCCTATAAACATGGGTTAGTTCATGGGTAACCAGTCGCTCAAAATCACTTCCTGGCCAACAATTGGGCAGCACACCGTCATTGATGACCAAGTAGCCATAAAGTGCATCGCGCCATGTTTGGCCGTCAAAGGTATGGGTAGATGAGGATGAATAGCTGCCACCGAAAGCCAAGACACCACCACAATTCACCAAAGCTGCTATCTCGTTGCAGGGGTCATCGAAAATAATCAAGGCACATTGGGGACCACCAAGGTTGCTGTTGCAATATGAAATAAAATTTCCGCCACCAGCGCCGCCGCTGCAACTTGGCACATAGCTGGTAGCGCCGGCATTTGACGGCGTAATCCCTGTGTAGTTACTGGTCATCGCACCCAAAATACTGGCAAAATAAGCGTCCCAGCCGACCGGCACATTCGTATCGTCGTAATAAACCGGAATAGCGGCATTTTGCCAGCGAGACAGGAAGGTAGAGTTGCCCAGCATAAAATCGCAACCAGTTGGAATCACCCGGTCGAGGGCTTGGATGTCAGTTGCTTGAAGCCCGCTGCGGCCAATGCTGCCATCCCAGGGTATGCCCGTTTTGCCGCTGTATTGAAGCAGGTTTTGCAACAACAAATCAGCCTGGTATACCGCCAATGGTTCAAACATTGGGGCACCTGGCGCAGCAACTGCTTCAATGCCATGACCGCCTACGGGTACCAGAAACTCATCCGCGCCAATTAAAATTTGCTCGAAAACGTAGTAAGAAAGCATCACAGGCACCCAAACAGCTCCTTTTTTGCGCAGGAAAAGCAGGTATTCTTTGTCCAATGCAGGTTCAAAATCACCAGCGATGTCAATGTCAAAATCGCCGCTGCGGTGCGACATCGGGCGTACCTGAAAAAGTTCGTTGGGGGCTAGTACACCCTTCACGGTTTCTATTACTTCAAATCGTGTATCTTTGAAAATATTGTCGCCATCGGCAGTCTCACCATAAGAAATGGCCCGGGCCAACACCACACTTTCGCTGTTTGCCGTAGCTTCGCCCAAATTGGCGTAGGGGACAATAGTGGTAGCAAGTAGGGAACTGGGAATTAGAAAAATGGCCCAAAACAGGGCGAAGGGTAAGCGTAAGAAGCACATGATTATTAGGTTAAAATGAAGAAGAACTACAAGCCTTAAAGGCGTTGTTTATTTCGGATTATATGGTATCGCAATCCTTGTCTGCAAGGACTTGAATTGCACAAATTTACGCACAACAAAGTATCAATATGCAGTCATTTCAAAAATTGCAAATAAAATTCCGAAAATGGCGCTATCCGGGAGGCATTGCTTACTGGGAAAGGCGCTATGCATCAGGAGGGAATTCGGGGTCGGGTTCCAGTGGTGTATTGGCCGCCTACAAAGCCGAAATTGTCAATCAGTTTGTAAAAAAACAGGGAATACAAAGCGTGCTGGAGCTCGGGTGCGGCGACGGGCAACAACTCCAATTGGCCCAATACCCGCAGTACACAGGCCTTGATGTCTCCCCAAGCTCCATCGAGACTTGTAAGCGTGTTTTCTCGAGCGATGCTACCAAGAAGTTTGACCTGTATGACCCATTTCAGTTCATTCCGACGGGATATCAGTCAAATATGTCGCTTTCAATGGAAGTTATCTTTCATTTAACTGAAGAAAACACCTATCAACTTTACCTAAAGCACTTGTTTTCCTGTGCCCAACAATGGGTCGTAATTTTCGCCTCCAACACGGACGATAATATGGGCGGTATATTTCCGCATTTCAAACCCAGACAGTTTTTACCCGATATTCCACCGGGCTGGGAATTGCACCAACACCTACCCAATCCCCACTTTGACATCAGTATTTCAGAATTTTTCATTTTTGAAAAAAGGAATGCCCCTGAAATCAGGCAATAATTTCTGGTTCGCCCTACTTTCGCAGCTGCATGACCAACGAGCAATTCAAGGACTTTTCGCCCAGCATTCCAACCGATCCCGGCATCTACAAATTTGTGGATGAAACAGGCATAATCCTGTACGTTGGCAAAGCCAAAAACCTGCGCAGCCGCCTCAGCAACTATTTCGGCGACAAAAAATACCAACTCGCCAAAACCAAAGTGCTGGTGCGCCATGCCGACCACATCGAGTTTATGATCGTGGAATCAGAACACGATGCCCTGCTGCTCGAAAACACCCTGATCAAAAAGAATCAGCCACGCTACAATGTGATGTTGAAGGATGAGAAATCGCCGCTCATCTACATCTGCATCAAATACGAGCGCTTTCCCAGGGTGTTCCTTACCCGCAAGACTTTCAAGGACGGTTCTACTTATTTTGGCCCATACCTTCAAAAATTCAGGGTAGAACAAATTGCGGAGCTTATTCGGAAGCTGTTCCAGTTGCGCACCTGCACGCTCAACCTGTCGGTAGAGAATATCAACAAAAACAAATTCAAGCCCTGCTTGGAATACCATATCAAAAACTGCGCGGCGCCTTGTGTCAATTTTGAAACCGAAGAAGCCTACAACCAGAAAATAGAGCAGATAAAAAACATGCTCAAAGGCAACTTCGCTGCCGTAAAAAGCCATTTGAAGGCGGAAATGCAGCAGGCAGCGGAATCCATGAAATTCGAACAGGCGCAACAATTGAAGGAAAAACTGGCGCTTTTTGAGGATTATCAAGGCAAAAGCACCGTGGTCAACCCTTCCATCCGCGATGTGGATGTCTTTTCCATTGCAGAAGATGAAAAAGAAGCTTTTGTCAACTACCTCAAAGTAGTCAACGGTGCCATCATTCATACCTACACCCTTACCCTCATTAAAAACCTCGACGAAGACCGCGAAATCCTGTTGGTCTACGCCATTCAGCACCTCCGCGAGCGCTTCGGCGATAATACCCCGGAGATCATCGTACCATTCGAGATCACGCTGCCAGACAGGCAGGCAGGGGACCCGGAAATCACGTACAAGCGCGGGCAAAGCATCCTCGAAATGCCCACCCCCAGCCCCCTCCCCGAAGGAGGAGGGGCCGGGGGTGGGGTACTGATCACCGTTCCCAAAATCGGCGACAAAAAAAAGCTCCTCGATCTCTCCGAAAAAAACGTCCAATACCACCTGCTGCAAAAAAAGAAGCAAGCCATGAATGCCACTGGCCGCCAAACCAGCGCCGAACGCATTCTCCGCACCTTGCAAGCCGACCTCCACATGGAAGCTGTGCCGCTTTGGATCGAGTGTTTCGACAACTCCAACCTGCAAGGCACAAACCCCGTTTCGAGTTGTGTGGTGTTCAAAAATGCCAAGCCCGCCAAGCGCGACTACCGGCATTTCAACGTAAAATCAGTAGAAGGCCCCAACGATTTCGCTTCTATGGAGGAAGTGGTGTTTCGGCGCTACAAACGCCTCATTTCAGAGGGGGCGGGACTGCCCCAACTCATCATCATCGACGGTGGCAAGGGACAGTTGAGTGCGGCCATGAAAAGCATTCGTGCGCTGGGCTTAGAAGGGCAAATTACCGTAATCGGTATTGCCAAGCGCCTGGAAGAAATATACTTTCCCGATGATCCCACGGCAGCGCATATCAATAAAAAATCGGAGTCGCTCAAGCTTATTCAACAGGCCCGCGATGAAGCCCACCGTTTTGGCATTACTTTTCATCGGAATCAGCGGAGCCGCGATTTTATCAAAACGGGACTGACAGAAATACCGGGCATCGGAGCGAAGACGGCGCAGAAATTGTTGACGCATTTCGGCTCGCTGGCGCGGGTACGGGCGGCGGAGGCGGGCGAAATAGAAGGGGTGGTGGGAAAGGCGGCGGCAGGGAAGCTGGCGGAATATTTTGCTACGACGATAGAAAGCAAGTCCGACGCGGAATAAGCTGGCTTTAAAACCTCGCAGCACATATCATAGCATTGGCTTGTGCAGGTTTCTCGACTTTGCTCGACAAGTCTTTATTTAAAAACAAGGGATGACTCCTGTTATCAAGGTAAATGAGGTATATGTTTAGCACTTGGAAATTGGGCGTTCCTTGTTGTTTCCAATACTTCAAAACGGGTGTCTTGGAAAATATTGTCGCCTGTAGCTAATTCAACCTGATTTTTGTCCCGTGCCAGCACAACGGCTTCGCTGTAGGGTGTCGCATCACCCCACCTGAAACGTCCGCATACTCATCCCCCCGTATTCCACCGATTCATACACCTGCTGCACCGCTTCTTTTCCGTCAGACAGGCCGAGGGTGTACAATAAAGGGATATAGTGATCGGTCGTGGGCACTGCCATCTTGCCCGCGCTGCCGATCTGTTCGTAATTGGTGAGGGCAGCGTAGTCGCCGTCGGCTATTTTTTCAGCCACCCAGGTATCGAATTCCAGCGCCCAATCGTAAGGAGCCGAGTCGCCCGACTGCAATTTTGGAATGCTCATGCGCAGGTTGTGTACAATATTGCCACTGCCAATAATAAGTACGCCTTTCTCCCGCATGGCACGCAATTCCCGCGCCAGGTCGAGGTGGTATTGCAACGGCTGGTGAAAATCGATGCTGAGCTGAAAAACGGGTACATCGGCCTCCGGGAAAAGGTGCACGAGTATGCTCCAAGTGCCGTGGTCGAGGCCCCATTCTTCGGTTTCAAAGAGTAAGTGACTGAGTAAGGCAGTTTCTTTTGCTTTTTCCGGAGCGCCAGGCGCTGGGTATTGCATGTCGAACAATTCCTTCGGGAAGCCACCAAAATCGTGGATGGTTTCGGGCTTGGGGTTTATGTTGACAAAGCTGCCGCGGGTAAGCCAGTGTGCGGAAACCACCAGGATCGCGGAGGGTTTTTTGCCCTCTTTTTTAAACTCCGTGCCCAGCTTTCGCAAACTGCGGGTAAAGGCATTGTCTGCCAAGGCATTCATGGGGCTGCCGTGGCCGACGAACAGGCTGGGCATTTTCGTGGTATTGGGTGCGTTTTCCACCAATTTTGGAAAATCCTGAAGTTTCATGTTGTAAGTAGCTAAGGGCAGCAGTGCCAGCGATTTGAGAAAAGACTTTCTGTTCATTTTCGTTACTGTTTTTTAGTGCCGAATTTTAGGTATTAGAACATCTAGTTTCAACAAATGTAACATGATAAAACTCAAATTATGCTTATTTGACGAACGGCGAGTACATGATTGCCAATTGTTGAAGTCCTATCACGCTTGGTATTGGGAATGAAAAGCACAAGAATCATCTACCTTGTATTGGCTTTTCACTTGAACCACAACACTTTAGCGCAACGCCTACTTCAACAATTGCCAATCATGCGCTCGCCGCTCGGCAATCAAAAACAGCCTTCAAAATGAGAAACCTCGTAGGTCTAAAACCTCAGCAGCCTCCCCAAAAAACCTAGGTTTTTTGGGGAGGCTGCTGAGGTTTTAGGCCTACGAGATTTTGGCTGAGCCCTTATTTCACCATCACCTTCCCAGACCACATTGCCCGGCCATCCTGCCCAATAAACTGGAAGAAATAGGTTCCCTGATCCAGCTTACCCCGCTCCAAAGTCATCGGCAAGTTAACAGCGCGGCGCTGTTGCACGCGACGGCCAAGCACATCTATCATCAAGAAAGTAAAGGTTTCTGAGACTTGCGTTTCAGTACTGAAATACAGCACCTCCGAAGCAGGATTGGGGAACACTTTTAGTTGCGGCAATCCCGACAAAACTTCATTCGTGGCTACAGTTGCTACAAAGTTACTGCCAATGGTGTGGAAAGTTTTATTGGTGATGATTGGCGGGTTGAAATCAAAGTAGATCGCGGCATCGTTTTCAATGCGGGTATTGATGGGGTTGTTGGGTGTTTGCTGGATGGAAAATTGCACAAATCCCTGTGAGCCCTCATCATTGATCGCCTGGTGTGGGATATCTATGTTGTCGAACGTGATGCGCAAGATATTGCCTTGACTCAAGCTAAACTTGTAGGGGTGACTGGCTGCGCCGAGGCGAACCGATTGCGGGTTCAGGAAAGCGGAAAGTGTATCCACCAGCACAACGGTATAGGCGGTATCAGTACCCGTATTTTGGAAGCGGATCATATAATCCAGGGCCGTGTTTTTTTCAATAAAATGCGATGTGTCATAGCCTTTTGGCAGTGCTTGTTTGTCGTTCGGGTCGTAAGAATTGATGCTTTCCCGGCAGTAGATAGCGATGGCTGGATTGCTGTTTTCGGTCGGAAAAACAGTTACCATGCCTGGGTTGAGGCCACCGCAGCCTTCTACGGATACAGAAGGCATGCCGCTGTATGGGTAGCCTGGCTCTTGCTGGGCTTGTAGGCGGTAAGTAGCGCCATTTCCTGAAATAGGCGCCAAGCTCATAGATTGGTTGTTGACCAGGTTAAAGGTGCCTGATGTCATCATTAAAACGTCTTCGACCACGACATAGTCAAGTACTTGTGCATTGGGTGCGCTGCCTGTATTTTTTATGCTCAGGAAAATGGTGTCGTTCTCGCAACGGCCCTCAACGCTGACCTCCGCACCCGACCAGGGCTGGCCTGTTGGACATAGGGTATCGGGATAGATATGCGCTTCGGAGCAGTGGGTAGCGCCCACTGGTGCAGCACAATCGGTAAGGAATTTAACGGAAAACTGCCCTGTTTCCCCTGGATCAAGGGTGCCCAACTCAAACCTGTAACTGTTGTTTCCCAGATTGATTGCAGGAACTGTGCTGCTCACATATTGAAGAAAACCATCCAATGCTACGTCGATATAAGCATCGTCCACTGTAAAGACACTGGCGTTGGAATATGATACTCCATAGCTATTTTCAAAACATGGGCGGATTCGGTTGGTGGCGATGTTGACATACAGCTGTGGGCAGTTATCGTTGAGGTACAGACCTGGTGTCACGATTAGTTGGCCAAAGCACGCATTGCTAGCAAAGTTCTCAACATTATAAATGTGTTGGCCTAAATCGGCTGCCGTGAGGATGATTGATGGTAGTTGTGGCTCGCTCAGGTAAATCTGAACCAGATTGTCATCATTCGGGCAAACATTACCATCCAGCAACATGTCAGGTGTCAGCTCAATTGTACCATCAATACCTAATGCAACCGTTACGAAATCGTTGCACGCGAGAATTGGATTTGAAAAACAAGTGTCAACGGCAATCTGCGCAACAGCATAGTCCGCATTTCCCGAAGCATCTACGACCCAAAATGCGACTTCATGAATCCCTTTTTGGCTTGAGGTAAATGTCACCGAATTCGTGCTTGGCGGCACACTGGATGCTGGCTCGAGTTCAAGATAGAAGTTCAAATCGTTGTATGCTGTGCAGTTATCATAGCTGGCATACTCTAAATCCTGGGTGAATACGGTGACGGATCCCTGGTTTGTTGCAACCATAAATTGCGACCTAATTAATGGTACGGGGTTCGTGACATCTGGGTCACAAGATGGCCCTTGTGCAATAACATTTGATAAGCCCAAAAGCAAAAATAGCAGGGCTGTTAGTAGTGAATTTTTCATTTTCCTTGCAGTGTTTTTTTTGTAAAAAAGTGGTTGTCAGATATTGTGTTATCAATGGAACTACTTTGTTTATTCCTTTCTATCAGGCAGTTAAAGCGATTTGGTAGGGATTAAAATAATCGGCCTTCAATGGGCCTGGCATTTTGCCAACGTTTGCAATTTGTCAAAGTAGTCTGTCAATAGTTTGTTTGAAATATTTCCAACGGTGCAAAAGTGCGGCATCAAAGCAGGGAAGAAAAAATCAAAATAGCGAATTTGTAGAAAATTACTTCTATTTTTATCGCTTAAAACAAACTGTTTTTTATGAATTTTTTAGCATAAAGTATTGTTAATCAAATTTATAATTCGAAAAAAAGCATTTTTTGAGCTTTTTAATTTGTAGAAATTTTATAGAAAAAACAGGCCTTAATTTTGCGTTCAATTTCTACTTTATTCATTCACGTCTCATGCAAAGCAGCAATCTATACCAACTTATCCAGTCATTCACTGCAGCCGAGCAAAAAAGTGCCCTCCGCTTCCTCCAATCGCCGTATTTCAACCAGCGCGAGGATATCGGTAGGCTGTTTGATTTGCTATCACAGCACACAATCTCCGAAAAGCAACAACTCTGGTCAGAAATTTATCCCGACGAACCCTTTGACGATACCCGTTTTCGGCTGCTGATGAGCTATTTAAATCGACTGCTGGAACGCTTTTTACTGGTAGAGAAGCTTGGCGAAAAGGGGCTTTCAAGCAAGTTGCAACTTGCTGCGGCCTACAGAAACCGCGGGCTGATGGGGCATTTTGAACGAAACATGCGTGCCTTTGAGCGAGAAATTTCTGAACAGCCACAGCGCAATGCCCAGTATCATAGCCTACAGCGTGACTACTTCCTCGAACGCCATGAAAACACCATCAAGCTCAATCCCACAGATTTGGAATCGCTCAAGATATTGGCCCACCACAGCGATGTGGCGTACCTGACCCAGCGCTTGCGCCTGATTTGCCTGGAATTGGCACAAAAAAATGTGTATCGCAGTGGCGAAGATAATCCATTGCACCGCGTAGTAATTGAATTGGCCGAACAGCGGGAATGGGTCAATTTGCCCGCTATTGAGACTTACCGCGCCGCTTGCAAAATGTTGCAAATGCCCGAAGAAAGCATTTATTACCAAATATTTAAAGAAAAATTTACGGTCGAGGAGCAAGTGTTTTCAGCAACAGAAATGCGGGAATTTTATACTTTTTCCATCAACCACTGCATCCGCCAGACCAACCGTGGCGAACGAAGCCTAGAGCATGAAGTGCTGGAACTATACCAAAAAGCGCTGGCGGCAGGTTACTTGTTTGAAAATGGTACACTTTCGCGTTTCACCTACCACAACATCGTGGCCGCGGCACTGCGCTGCGGCGAACTGGATTGGGCCGAACAATTCATTCCAACGTACAATCCCTTTTTGGAAGACACCTACCGCGATAGCTCCCTCAGTTTCAATCAGGCCCGGCTTGACTACGCCCGTAATCGCTACGATTCGGTGCTGCTGCTGCTCCAAAAAGCCAATTACCGCGACCCCTTGCTCAACCTTGCCGCCAAAACTTTGCTGCTAAAAACCTACTTCGTACTCGAAGAACACGACCTGCTCCAATCCCACTTGGATGCCATGCGCAACTACATCCACCGCAAAAAAGTAATCGGTTACCACCGCAACAACTACCTCAACATCATCCGTTTCACCGAACGCATCCTGCAACTGGAGCCAAACAATAAAAAAGCGCTCCAAGAGCTGCGCGCAGAAATAGAAAAAGAAGCTGTACTGACAGAGAAAGAGTGGTTTATTAATGTAATAAATTAGGAATGTGATAATTCGATAATGCCCGTACAGCGTACATCAAATACGCTTGGGGAAAGGATTTCGTGGTCGCTAAGCCACTCCACAAAATCACCTTAACAACCGATACCCAAAATCCTGCTAAATCCTAAAAATCCTGCTAATCCTGATACACCCCTCGCCCGAAATCCTGCTAAATCCTAAAAATCCTTCTAATCCTGATACATCCCTCGCCCGAAATCCTGCTAAATCCTAAAAATCCTTCTAATCCTGATACATCCCTCGCCCGAAATCCTGCTAAATCCTAAAAATCCTGCTAATCCT
>JBBRWA010000039.1:0-27619 GCA_038246345.1 Chitinophagales bacterium | reverse complement strand
TGAAAAAATTGATGCCCATCCTTTGTTCAACTTCAGCCGAATAGAAGCACTGTATAAAACGGAGGAGCACTCTTTCGATCCCATGTTATTGGGAGCGTATTACCGGAATAAAGTTGAATCCCAAAAATCAATACAGGTTTTTACCAATACACAAATTACAAAGGTGGCCAAATCTGGCAAGGATTGGGAAATGACCGCCTTTGCCGCCCCAAAGGGAATAATTCAAGCAGGACAGCTGGGCAAGATATTGTCAACCCCTGTGGTCATTAACGCCACTTATGCTGCTACAAATGCCATAAACGCGCTCTTTGGCGTAGAACACCTGGCGCTCACCCACGAAATATCAGAGATTGCCTTTTTGCGTTCCCAATTATTTGCAGAAAAAGGGCTGACGGTTATGGATGGTCCTTTTGGCTCCATCATGCCTTACGGTTTGAGTGGCCTGCTATCCCTGTCGTCCGTCGCCTATACACACCACAAAATTTCCTTTGACGATACCCCTCGTTTCGATTGCCAGACAACAGACGATCCTTCTTGCCGACCGGAAGCACCCGGGATTTGTACCGAATGTCCGCGACGACCCGAAAGCAACGCAAAAAAAATGCTGGCCCAAATGACACAGTATTTTTCAGATGAAGTACAATTTGAGTATGTACACTCCTGTTTCACCATAAAGTCAAAACTAAAAGCCAGCCACATCGACGATGGTAGGCCCACTGAAATCTCGATGTTGAGCGAAACTCCCCGCTTCTACTGCCTTTTTGCCGGGAAAATAAATTCGATTTATGAAGTGGAGGGTGTCATTGATCGTTTTTAGTTGTTCGTTGATTGTTTTTAGTTGTTCGTTGTTTGTTGTTAGTAGTTCGTTTTTAGTTGTTCGTTGTTCGTTTCAGAGCAGCTGGGCTTGTGATGGGAACTTGGTCTCATTTTCAAATGTTTTGAGCATCAGCACTTCTTGATTTTATCATTTCACACTACTACACAAAGGGACGTACTTATGGGTCTGATTGCCAACACGTTGTGATCGTTGTGTCATGAAACCAAAATTATCCAGAATATCTTAGCAACTCAGTAAAAATGCCAAACACTCGGAAACGAACAACAAACAACTATCAACGGACAACGAAATGAAACTAGCCAACGACATCCGCCTTTCGCCTTTCGAAAGGAGCGACAAGCCCAATTTACTGCTTTACATGAACGATCCTGTCCTCTACGCCAATACCTTGCGGGTACCGCATCCGTATACCGGATCCGATGCGGACAACTGGCTGGATCTGATGGAAAAAGAATATGATCACTATGGCAAAACCATCAACTGGGCGATCCGCAGTGCGGAACATGGTGTGATTGGCGGTATTGGTGCGTTTTTGAACGGAGGGCCCGACAGCCACAAAGACGAAATCGGCTACTGGCTGGCGGAGCCTTTCAGGGGGCAGGGGGTGATGACGGCTGTCGTACAAAACTTTTGCAAATACTTGTACGACAGCCGACCAGCCCTGGTGCGCATTGAAGCGGGCGTGTTTGAGCACAACCCAGCCTCCGTTCGGGTATTGGAAAAAGCAGGCTTTGAGAAAGAAGGCTTTGCCAAAAAATTCCACATCAAAAATGGAACCTACCTGGACTCTATTCGAATGGCCGGATTTAGGCAACCCCAACACCTACTGTAGTACCACCTTCCTCCTAACGACACTAGTTTCTCCAGCCAATTCTAGCCAATAAATTCCTTTTGCAAGTTGTCCGATTTCTGTGGTGAAGTTGTAAGCCCCGGCTGGTGCAACGAGTTGCTTGCTTTGAACCGTAACGCCTTGGACATTTTTAAGGGACACTTCCATTTTTCCACCTTCAAAACGATTCCAAGCGATGTTTAATGCACCTGAAGTTGGGTTTGGGAATACTTGCAGACTTTCCGCCCAAACAGGTGTTGCAGTGCTGCTTACCACGGCTAACTCGGCGGTAACAGGTACGCGCTCACTTTCGCAAACCAAGGTATTAAACGCAATTTCCCAGTCGTAGAAATAGTAATACCGGGTTTCGTTGAACGTTGAGTTTTTAATAGAAAGTACTCCTGGAATCTCGTATGGATACTGAATCCCCTGCGTACTGCGGCGCAATTGCGGACTTGCGGAACCTATGAATGTTTGATTGAACGCAGCATCCGTAGTCAACAATAAATCAACGCCGACTGGAATAGGCATGTTTAAGTCTATCACAGTGGTTCCAACTGGGATATCCACAATCTTGCTTTGCAAGACATTGCCATCACTGTCTTCAAGAATAACTTTGCGCTGACCAGCTACACTCGTGTACACTTTCGTTTTTTCCAAAACAAACGGCTTGAAACAATCGAATACCAAGCCGCCATTATAGCTGTTATCGCTCACCGCACCTCCCTGGTGGTCTACCATGCCAACAAACTCATTTGGTTGGCCAAAAATGGCTGTGTTGGAAACCCAATATGTAGTACTGGTACTAAGTGGCGCTGTTAAAAATGGACTGCCAATAAACAATGGAACGGTGCTATTAATAGATTCGTACCAATACAAGGAATCGCCAATCGCAGACAGTGTGGCAACGCTGTCCAATGCCACTGTATCAGGTATTACGATGGGCAAAGCTGCCGCCAAAGCCGTTATTGTAATAGGAGTGGATGCGAATTGTGCACAAAGCCCTTGGGTGGTCACTGTATACGGTCCGCTATCGCTAGCTTCAATACTTTGGGTGGTTTCACCGTTGTTCCAAAGGTAAGATGTCGAGCTCGCCGATGTGAGCATTACCGAACCTCCCGCACAAAAAACAGTGTCACCAAGGGCTGCAATCGCAGGCATTTGAATCGGGTCCAGGGTAATAACAACAGGAGTTGATACGGCTGAGCAACCTTCCGCCGTTGTGACCGTAACCCGATATACCCCGGCTGAATCAAGGGTAATGACCTGCGTCGTATCGCCTGTGTTCCACATGTAGGTATAACCAAGCGGTGCTTCTACTTCAACACTTTCGCCCGTGCAGAAGGTTGTCGCCCCCAAGGCTTCAAGCGCAATAAGGGGCAAGAGGCAGCCACCTTCACCAAAAGTGAGGTATTGGTCGCGGGTTGGGTTCAAAATCACATCACGTATTCCCGAAGGCCAGTCAACGACGACGGAGTCAATTATTTCAATTTGCCCCATTCCGAAATGGATTTGAAGCGAATTGCTGATGCCGTAGCTTTCTCCAGAGCGCACTTCTCTGGTTTGAATGCCCAAGGAACTAAACAGCTGCACTTTGGCGCCTACAGCGCTTTTATTGCTTTGAACACCCCGCAGGTTCAAACCAAAGAAATGATTGTCGTTTCCGTTGTTCATCCAAAGCGCATCTGGCGTATTGGAGGGGGTGGTATAAATTTCTGCATAGCCTGCATAAATATCCTGAAACCCATCTCCGTTCAGGTCTCCGATGGCAAAAGATTCCATTTGGCTATTGCTGAAGACATTGGCCAGTTTTGAAAATGTTTTATTCCCATTGTTTCTAAACATGTATTGGGTGCTTCCAGCGACAACAATATCCACATACCCATCATTGTCGAAGTCACGGAATACACCCTGGATGGGCGATCCGCCAATAGCATTGAATATACCACTTGCGACAGAAATATCTGTAAAATGACCCATGCCATTGTTTTCCAGCAATTGACTGGATACGTCATGGTTGGTGATAAAACAGTCAAAATCGCCATCGTTATCAATATCCCCAAAGTCTGCGGTCCAGCTCTGTGCACCGATGCGCAGACCTGCTACATTGGCTGTATCTTGAGAATAGGTACCGTTACCGTTGTTCAGAAACAACTGGTTGATGCGTCGCGGATCGGTAGGTTCATTGACACCTTGACGGCAGTGGGCAATGTACAAATCCACATCGCCATCATTGTCAACATCGCTCCAGACAGAGCCGTAGTTTCCAGAATTGTCAGAAGCTGGGAAAGTGGTGAGGTTTATCCACATGGGCTGATAGGTGTAAGTCCCGTCTCCGTTATTGCCGTAAATACGTGAAACTCCGTCATCATGGCAAACAAATGCATCCAACCAACCATCATTGTTGATGTCAGCGAAGTTGACACCTTGAACAAAGGTAGATGGGTTTGCCAAGCTCTGATATGTGAATCCAGTGCCATCTGCATTGGCCTTTGCTATTTTCACCGCGTCATAACGGCCGCCTGCGAGCACATCCGCAAAGCCATTGTTGTCAACGTCGGCCGTGCACATGCCCCATTGGCTTTCTGGGGTATTCGGCAAATTCCCCAGGTCCATGGCACTAAATGCTACATTGGCTGAAGTTTGGTATTGAATGTTGAATTCCTTGCCTTGGTTCAAGCGCACAACATCATCAAGACCGTCTCCATTCATGTCGATAATAGCGATGGCAACGCCACTAAAATGATTGCTTGGTGTAAGCAAGGAGGTTTTATTGGTGAAACTAATTTGAGCGAAAAGAGATGCTGCCAGGAATTGAAGGCAAATAAAGAGAAGAAGTTGCTGTTGTTTCATGCGAATATTAAAAGGTGGGTATGTACAAATTGATATTAAGTGAACTGTCTTATAAATTGAATGCAAGGTAGATGGAAAGCATTTACCAGACTTTTTATGTTGTCGATTGGCAAATCATTGACAAAGAAGCAGCTCCATCAAAACAAAAGCCAAGGCTCCGGAACCTGCTGGTGCAAATCTTCCTTGTCGTAACCTGGCTTGTTGAGTTGATCGGATACCCGGTACACGCGCAGCATTCCATCTTGCAAAGGCCGCATCATTGGGAGCACTTTCGCCAAGGATTTTTCAGAAAGCCATTGTTCTTGCCTTGCAGTATCTGAAAAAATCAAAGGCATTCTGTTGTGCAGCGTTTCCATTTCCTGGTTTGGACTGGTGGTAATGATGGAAAATGTGTATTTTAGCATGTCGCCTTGCCGCCATTCATCCCAAATACCCGCCATAAACATTAAGCCTCCTCCTGCCAAAAGAATGCGATAAGGCGCTTTTTTACCACCCGGCTCTTTGCGCCATTCGTAAAAGCTGTCGGCAGGTATGAGGCAACGCCGGGAATGTATCGCATCGCGAAATGAAGGCTTTTCTTCAATGCCTTCTGCACGAGCATTTATTAGTTTTCCGCTGTTTTTCCCATCCGCACTCCAGTGCGGCACCAAGCCCCATTCCATTTTTCGCAGCTCCAATGGTTGTTGGCTGGCCACCACATATGCTTGATGGGTTGGTGCAATGTTGTAACTAATTTCCAGCTGCGCAGGCAACTGGATGCCAGGCAGGGCTGTTTCGAGTTGTTTGGGTTTGGGAGCAAAAGAGTAACGGCCACACATAGGTCAAAAATACAAAAAAGCTGCTTACAACACTTCCATCGCTTGCTCCAAATCCTCCCACAACCAGGCCGCATCCTCCAAACCCACATAAAAGCGGACAAAAGTGAACGGCATGGGTGAATTGCTCCGGCCAGGTATATTGTAAAAGCCAATGGTTGGAATCATCAGCGATTCGTGTCCCCCCCAACTAACCGCCATCAGGAAGCGTTCAACTTTATGGACGAAAGCTTCCATTTTTTCCATGGAGTCGGTTTTGAATTGCACGGAAAACAAGCCGCCACAGCCGCGCATTTGCTTCATTGCCAGTTCCCGTTGCGGAAAACTGTGGTGAAAAGGGTGCCAAATCCGTTCAACTTTCGGATGCGCTTCCAATTTAGCAATCAAGGCATTAGCGCTTTCATCGCTGCGCTGCAAGCGCATGGGCAAGGTGCGCAAACCACGGATCACCAGGGCCGCATCATGCGGACTGAGAACGCCGCCCAGGGTCATCAGTTCCGATTCAAACAACTTTTTCACCATCGCCTTGCTGGAACACAACACGCCCACCACCACATCAGAATGGCCGTTCAGGTATTTTGTGCCAGAATGCACGATGATATCAATGCCAAAATCGCCCGGATTCTGGTAAATTGGTGAAGCATAAGAATTGTCGATAATCGTCACCAAGCCGTGCTTCTTAGCCAGGGCTGCACAGGCCGATAAGTCCTGAATGTCAAAAGTCATCGTGTTGGGACTTTCCAGATACAGCACTTTTGTGTTGGGGCGTATGGCGGCTTCAATGGCACTAATATTGGTTCCATCGACAAAAGTGTGTTCTACACCAAACCTGGACAGGAACTTGCGCAGCAAGGCCGTCGTCCAGGAGTACGGCGATTGCTGGCAAACGACGTGCTCGCCGGCTTTGATATTGCCGATCACCGCTGCGGCAATGGCGCCAGCGCCACTTGAAAAGACCAACGCATCTTCGGTTTTTTCCAAAGCAGCAAGCTTTTTGCGCAGGATTTCGACCGTTGGATTGTTCCCCCTGGAATAAACATGATGGGTCAATTCATCGGAAAAAGCATCCCGAAAAGCCCTTAGATCAGGAAAAGCAAAATTGCTGCTTTGGATAACGGGTGGGGCAATTGCTTGAAAATACCCTTCGCGGTCTTCCCCGAGATGGGTTAATATATAGTTGATATCGTGATGTTCCATGGATGTACCTGTTTTTTTCATGCGTTATTTCGACCCGCAAAGTTCAAAATTTTATCTTTGCAAAATCAATTTCTGACTATACCTTTGAATTTTCAAACCGAACGATCTAAACGATTATGTTTTACTTCCGCCTCAACCGCATCCTCATCCACTCTAATTTTCGCCAAACCCTGTTGAAAAAACGCGATAAAGCCGACGTTGAAGTTTATTGTTTTGTTACTTCCGGCAACAATCCTCTGCCTGCTTTGAAAGGGCTTACAGCTGCCACGGAAGAAGACAAGCGAAATTCTATGATAAAAAAAGCCGTGCAGCAGGCTTTGGAGGCAAGGGTGCTTACACCCATTGAAAATGTAAAAGACGAGCATGTGCTCACCTTTGGCGACACTGGTTTTGTTATCTACGAAGATGATAAAATACCCGATGACTTCCACTTCCAAATGGTAATTATTGGTAACCGAAGCAAACAACGCGACACCGCCAAAATGCTGCTAGACATGGAAAAAGACTCCGAATTGAACTCTTTGGTCAAGTCTGCGGGCAATTTGATTGGTGCCGTTAACCCGGCGGTGGCCATTGGTTCTGAAATCGGGAAATACCTTACAAAATTTATCCTGCGCCAATACGCCAATAAGGACGATGACCAGCTTGGGTTGGTATATCAAAGTTGGAACCGGATGGAACACTACCCCCACGGAGAGCGAAAACGCGATGGCAACAAAGACCTGACTGGAAATCTCGAATATGATTATTCCCTATTCGGGTTTGAACGAAAGAAAAGGAAAAAACCTGCTGCTACCACGTAATGATGGTGCCGGCATAAGCCAGGCCGCCGCCAAATCCCATGAGCATCACCTTGTCACCGCGTTTTACTTTTCCCGATTGAATACCGTTGTAAAGGGCAATTGGTATGGATGCAGAAGAGGTGTTTCCAAAATCGACGATGCTCTCCAGCACCTTTTCGATGGGGAAACCTATTTCATTGCAGATGGCTTCTATGATGCGCATGTTGGCGCTGTGTGGTACAAACCAGTCAATATCTTCCAAGGATAAGCTGTTTTTTCCCAGCAGCGTTTTTATTTCGGCAGCAACGGTAGTTACCGCCCATTTGAACACTTTTCGGCCGTTTTGTACAATACAACCATTCATGTTCAATGGTTGACCGTCGATGTTGTCTGCAAAACCGGAAATATACAAGTCGATCCCCCCTTCACCACTGGCACCGGTAATGCATGCGCCGATATTTCCTATTTCAGCAGCTTCAATGAGCACGGCACCTGCACCATCCCCAAATAGCACACAAGAGGTCCGATCCGTAAAGTCCGTCACCCTGGACAGTGTTTCGCCACCTATGACCAGGACTTTTTTGTGCACTCCGCTGGCAATGAGCCCTTTGGCCATAACAATGCCGTAAGAGAACCCGGCACAAGCAGCGTAAATATCCAGGGCCCCTGCTTTGGGCATGTTCAGCCTGAATTGAACCCGACAAGCCATGCTGGGCATTGGCTGATCAGGCGTGACCGTGGATACCAGAATCATGTCTACATCTTCTAAGCTGGTAGGATATTGTTTGACCAAATCCTCTACCGCACGTACACACAAGTCGCTGGTGAATTCATTTTCCGCTGCGTGATAACGGGTTTTTATTCCCGTTCTGGAAACAATCCACTCCTCCGTGGTTTCAATGATGGTCTCGAAATAGGCATTGGGAACAGCTTTTTGAGGTACAGCCATTCCAATAGCTGTTAAACGGGCGTTTGCCATGAATAAAATGTTCAAGACGCTCCTGGAAGTGGTGGAGAAACGCCGGGTGTAAAAAACTGGTCAGGATAGTTGCAAAAGTAGCAGGAGGCAAGCTGGCAAACAAATGAAGTCTGAATTAAATCTTCAATTCCGGGTCAATACTCAAAGACAGTTTCTCATACAGTTCTTTCCAGTCTGGATGCTCCTTCAATTGGTTCAAATGTCGATGCAGGGTATCAATATCGCCGCGAATGGCAGGGCCCGTTTGCATTTTAGCGGGGGATTCCCGCAGTGCTTTCGCCAGGGTTTCTTCCATCAGCGGGTGCAGCAGTTCAAAAGGCAAATCCTTTTCGTCCAATATTTTTTCCGCAATGGCAAAGCAGTGGTTGGCAAAATTATTGGCAAAAACTGCCGCGACATGGAGGTTGGCGCGTTGTTCGTCATTGACTTGGTACACCAGGTTGCCAATGGTCTTGGCGACTTTTTTCAGAAAAAGCAGGTCTGATTCCAATTTGGCATCGACACAGAAAGGGATTTTAGACCACACCGGTGTATGCTCAACGGAAAAAGATTGCAAGGGATAAAACACGCCATACCGTTCAAAATATGCCGACAATAACTTGCCGGTTGTGCCGCCTGAGGTATGCGTAACCAAGGCATTCTGGATATAAGGCGCCAAGTAAGCTGCCACTGATGCAATGGCATCGTCGCGAACGGCTATGATAACCCAGTCTGCATCGGATAGTGCAAGGGCAGGGTCAATTGTCCAGTCAGTATGCAGCGCTTCTGCCAGTTCCGCTGCGTGTTCTGCCGTTCTACTGATAACCTGGGATACGGGTAAACCCTTGCCTTTCAGGCGCTTACCAAGGTGCCAGCCGATTTTCCCGGCACCAACCAAGATGATTTTGGGATGGGATTCCATATTGTACTGCAGTATTTGAGTGCAATTTTAGCTTAAAAAGGTCGGTTTTTCACTGTTTCAGCCAATGTTCATCGTTTTGAAATGGAGCCATGGCATCCAAAAAGAATTTTGCTGCCCAGTTTGGATAACGAAATGGCAAATAGGCACCCCAAATCGGCATCGATCCTGGCAGGCCACCTACCCGATTCAAATTGCCTGATAGTTTTTGGCTTTTCAATATTTCCTGGAGGAAAGTAGCACGGGCAATTCGGTACTTTTTTTCGCCTGTTAATTCAAATAGCCGCTGGTACAACACAGATAACTGCGCGTTTCCGGCGACACAGGTAAAGGCGTAATCCCCTTTCCAATTTGTATTATAACGGCCTGCTGTGCGCCCACCAGCCTTTTCCCGCTCAAGCAACAATTGATCGGCCGCGGCAATGGATTTTTGGCGCAGCGCCGCATCTTCAAGTATCAGGGAACATTGTAAAAAACCTTCTACAGTGTAAGCAATGGTATGCGTGAAAGCGGCTTTCCCAGGCTTGAAGCCCCAATCTAGAATGGCATGGTTGCGTTGAAAACGCAGGGCGTAAAAATTCAGGGCATGATGCATCCTGGATCGAATAGCAGCGTCTTGTAATACCTCATTGGCAATCAAGAGGCCCAAAACAGCACGCGTATAATAGGAAGGCGTGAACCCGGGAACAAAGGCATGCCGTTTCCAGGAGCCATCGGTTTCCAGCATGGAAAGCAGCCACCAAACGCATTTTTGCAAGGCTTGATGCACGGGTTTATTGCCTGGGTCGTGTTGCAGCACCCGCGTCAACCCAAAAAGGATTTGGGTGCTGTTGAAAATACTGGGTTGGGTGTTCCCCAGTAACAAGCCCGTAAAGGCACCATTTGGCATTTGTATGCTGCAAAGCCAATGCGCGCAATCAATGGCCAGATGCTTAAGCGAAGCATCTTGGTGCAAGGTCGCGTAGTCAAGCAAGGTAGGAATGATATAGCCCGTTGTCTCTGGGTAGGGTTTGCTCCAGCCCCACAAGGGATGCCAGCTGTGGGAAGAGCCTTGTCCACCTGTCACAGCAATGCTTTTGCGCAACCACTGGATTGCTGCCCTAGTGCGTAATTCCCATTCATTGTTAGAATCCATGCGCAAAGGTGTAATTTTGTGCTAAATAATAGCTTGTATGCGGAACCTGTTGTTGACCACCTTCCTTGCGATTACATTTTCTGTTGGCCATGCCCAAATGTGGAACGGCGTCGATACCCTGTATGGAAATGAGTGGATTGATTACTCCAAGACCTATTTCAAAATAAAAGTAGCCGATGACGGGCTTTACCGCATTGATTTTCAGGCGCTTAATACAGCTGGATTTCCTGTTGGCAGCGTACAAGGCAGTCAATTCCGGCTGTATCGGTACGGCCAGGAGGAGGCAATATTTACCAGCAGCAATGGTAGTTTCAGTGCCCAGGATTTCATTGAATTTTATGGAGAAAAGAATCGGGGACAAGTTGATTTTTTCCTGTTTGAGGATGCCAGTGCGGAGCAAATCAATCCATTGTACAGCATTTTTAATGATACCTCGGTGTATTACCTCTGCTGGGAAAACACCGGGCAAGGATTGCGCTATGGCACGCTTCAAAACGACCTCAGTAACCCGCCGCCCAAACTGCCGTATTGCTGGTCCAGTGTGCTCCAATTGACCACTGTCGGCGCTTTCAAAAAGAAAATTGACGATGAGGTGACCTACTCCTGGTTTGATGGCGTGGGCTACACGACGGCAGGTTCGGCCTCTGAAACCCCATTGTCCCTCTCCTTGCCGGGCATATACGCACAAGGGCCGGCGGCGCAGATGCAAGTGCGCTACGCCGCAAATTTGGGCCAACACCAGAAAAAAATCTTGTTCAACGACACCTTATACGCTGAGGATCAATTCTTTAATTACAAACTCCTTGAGCGCAGCTTTTCGGTTCCAGCTTCCAGGCTCACCGCAAGCAGCAACTTGAAAATCACCTCCCCCATTGGCGACCGCCACGGCCTGGCTTTTGCGCGCATTAGATATGCAAGGGATTTTAATTTTTCGGGCAGCGGCACTACCCTATTTTCCCTGGATGCGAGTGCTTCAGAGCAATTTCTAGAAATTCAAGGGTTTAATACCAGCGCAGGAACGCCAATTTTGTATGATTTGACAAACAAGCAACGATTATTGGCCGCGGTAAATGGCAATTTGATTCAAATTAAATTACCTGCCAGCAATGTGGAGCGGCAATTGCTGTTGATACATCCGGCTGAGATAAAACCCCTGGCAGCGTTGCAAGCCATTCAATTTCAGGACCTTGGCGGTACTCCGACGGATTATGCAATCATTTCCAACGCAAAATTATTCAATGATCCCAGTGCCGGAGGCGCAAACCGGGTAGCCGAATATGCGGCTTACCGGGCCAGCGCAGCAGGAGGCAGCCATGCGGTGAAAGTGGTAGAAGTGGAGGATTTGTATGCGCAATTCGCCTACGGCGTCCGTTTTCACCCCATCGCCATCCGCAATTTTTTGCATTGGGCCAAACGCCGATGGCCTGGCTTAGACCATGCCTTGATAATCGGGAAAGCAATTGATTTTCAAAACTTTAGAACAAGTGGAGCCCAGTCGACACTGATTGACTCCTTGTTTTTTGTACCCAATTTCAGCACCCCCGGCACTGATCTGCCCTTCACCATGCAAGGCAACCACCTGACGGACCCAATTATGGCCATCGGTCGATTGGCTGTGACCAAGCCCCAGGAAATTCAAGATTATTTGCAGAAAGTGATGCAGCATGAACAACAGCTCGATAACGCCGATCAAACCATTGCCGGAAAGGCCTGGATGAAACGGGTGATTCACAACAGCGGCGGACTGTCGAGCGAAAGCGGCCTGATAAAAAACTACACAACCGCCCTAGGCAATACCCTGGCTACCAATCGCTTTGGTGCCGATGTACATTCGTTCTACAAAACCTCCAACGATCCCATTCAACTTTCAGCTTACAAACAACTGCTGGATCTAATCAACGACGGTGTGGCGTTGTGGACCATTTTTGGACACTCTTCGGCCTTTGCCGTGGATTTTGACATTGGCCTGCCAGGTTCTTACGACAACTTTGGGCGATACCCCATGATGATGGTGTTGGGATGCTTTTCCGGGATTTGCTCTTCGCCCCAAAAAGGCATTGGGGAGGAATTTGTGCTGGCACCCAACCGCGGCGCCATCGCCTACATCGCTTCGGTGAATTACAGCTTTATCGATGCCTTACAAGTTTATGGACAGCAATATTATACCCGCCTGGGCGGCCAGGATTATGGCAATTCTGTGGGATTAACATTGGCGCATACTATCCGTGACCTAAAAAGCACCACCAACAGGGGCTTGATCGCGGTACTGCACCAAAACCTGTTGCAAGGCGACCCTGCTATTCGGATTTACGCGCACGATGGGCCTGATTATATTATTGACAATCAAAGTTTTAAAGCAAGCCCAAACCCTGTAAACATCCAGGAAAACAACTTCAAGCTAAGTTTTGACGTGTTCAATATTGGAGAAAATGTAGGCGGCCAACTTGCGCTCAACGTGGAACAAAGACTGCCCGACAATGTAACTTATTTACCCCGACAAGTAGATACTATGGAGGCCCCGGCATTTAAGCGCCAATTGGAATATCTATTGCCCGTGGTGGGCAGTAAGGTGGGATTTAACCGCTTTTTTGTAAGCCTGGACCCAGAAAACAAGGCCATTGAAAGCCCCATGGCCGCTGAATTGAACAACAACTTCCTGGATGCCAACGGATCGCCCGGCCAAGACGTGTTTTTTTATGCTGACGATGTTTCACCCGTCTATCCACCCAATTATGGGATTGTTGGAAAACCCGACCCTACCTTATTCGCTTCTACCCTAAACAGCAATGCGGCAGCTTTTCGCTATTTATTAGAAATCGACTCGCTGGAGACGTTCAACAGTCCAATAAATAAAGCCACCCAGATAACCCAAAGAGGAGGGTTGATTGTCTGGAAACCCGGTATTCCTTTGATCGACAGCGTGGTGTATTATTGGCGAGTGGCCAGGGACAGCCTTGTAAATGGCCAGCCTTTGTGGCGTGCACAGTCCTTTATTTACCTTTCACAAAGCCCCCCGGGCTGGAATCAGTCCCATTTCGGGCAGTACCAAATGGATGAATTTGTCAATTTGAGCGCCGTAGCGCCGCTTCGGAAAATTGAATTTCAGGACAATGCTGCATTTGTGAATGTGCAAGTCGCGTTTAGGGGCGTAAACCGATATCCGGGTTTCAAAAATGCATATTATCAAGGATTCTATGGTGATTATGGCTGGGGCCAGCAGGGAATTTCAAGGGGCGTGGCATTGATGGTGGTAGACCAGAACACCGGGCGGGCGATGATAAACCCCGAAAACGGGCCTTACAATTACAGTCCACAGAAGGAGCGGGACTTCTTTTGGTTTGATACCAGGGACTCCCTGCAACGCCTAAAGCTGATGGATTTCGTGGACAATGTCATTCCAAAAGGCTCTTATGTTGGGCTATTGGCCTTTAATACGCCGGATGACCCAATTGGCTATGCGCCCCATTTTTGGGCAAAAGATTCCATTTCACAAGGAAAAAACATCTTTCAAGTACTTGAAAATCAAGGCGCTAGCAAAGTTCGGCAATTGAAGAATTTCAGCACTGCGCCGCCTGCTTACGGCTTTGTATTCCGTAAAGACCATCCAGAATATTCGAACATTGATACCATTGTCATCAATACCGATGCTACTGCTGAACTTCGGGCCGATTTTTTGGCAAAGTGGGCAGTAGGCTTTATGGAAAGCCCTGTGATTGGCCCGGTAAAAGCCTGGCAATCAATCCATTGGCAGCATGAAGCATTTGACGACAGCTCTGATGAAGCCAGCTTGTCGGTATTGGCGGTACAAGAAGGAAAGGAAGACTCACTGCTGATAAGTTTGAATGCGACATTTGATACCAGCCTGGCTCAAATTTCTGCCGCCCGGTTTCCCCGATTGAAGTTGCGCTACCAGGTTAGCGATACACTTACCCGTTCTGCTACGCAGCTCAGGTTTGCCCGCATTGTTTATGACGCATTGCCCGAAGGTGCTTTACACCCCACTGCACAGTACAGTTTTTACAAAGACACCTTGCAACAAGGTGATTTCATGCGCAGCAGCCTGGCTTTTGCCAATATTTCGGAGGTTCCTTTCGACAGTGTGCTGGTTCGTTTCAAGGTGGAGAACCAACAAAATACAGGTTTCGAGTTTCAGAAAAAGTTGCGGCCTTTGTTGCCTGGTGACACCCTAACTGCGGCATTAACTGCCTCCACCCGTACGCTGAGCGGACCGCAGCGATTGCTTATCGAGGCCAATCCATCCGCAGATCAACCTGAGCTATACCACTTCAACAACGTGTACTTGCAGGATTTTTACGTCAACCGAGATGTGCGCAACCCGCTGCTCGATGTGACATTTGACGGTCAGCACATCCTGAATGGCGACCTCATATCACCCAATCCGATTGTGCAACTTTCACTGAAAGACGAGAACCCTTTTCTGGCGATGCGCGACTCCAGCACCTTCAGCCTCAAACTCATACTGCCCAATGGCAGCAGCCAAATTATCCAAATCAACGACCCCAATATTCGTTTTTACCCTGCCGATCCGACCAACTTGCCCAAGAAAAACCTGGCGCGCATCGAGTGGCGGCCCACTTTTTCATTGGATGGGGAGTACCGCCTCCTGGTGAATGGTATTGATGCCACGGGCAATGAAAGTGCCATACTGGATTGGTCCGTTACGTTCAACATTATTACAAAGTCCTCCTTGTCAAGCCTTTTGAACTACCCTAACCCCTTTTCAACATCTACCTGTTTTGTGTACACGCTCACGGGTGCTGAATCGCCGACCCATTTCAGGATACAGATATTGACCGTTGCCGGTCGGGTGGTTCGGGAAATTACGGAGCGGGAATTCGGGCCGCTCAAACCAGGCACACACAGAAGCGATTTTTGCTGGGATGGAAAAGACGAATATGGAGATCAACTTGCCAACGGGGTATATCTATACAGGATTGTGGCCAAAAAAGCGGACGGAACGGACTTTGAGCACTTTGAAAACCAATCTGCGGATGGGTTTTTCAAGCATGGTCTTGGGAAAATGGTTTTGATGCGCTGAAACTTTGGTAGGCTCACTAGTGAAAATGAATGTCCTATGTCCAACATGGAACGTTCAGTGTCCAAATGCGGAACGAACACCTCATTCACTCGATTAACCTGCTTTGTCCTGCGCTACAGCTAAAAGTTCAGGTGCGGATCGTGTAGACCCCAAACCCAGCATTTCCCCAACCTTTTCAAATACCCGTCTCGGTTCGTCACCATTTTCCCGCATTACTTTTAAAGCGCTTGCCCCAGCTGATTTGGAAAGCTTTTCTCCGTCATCGCCCAAAACCAATGGGTGGTGTAAAAAAAGGATTCTCAAGAATTTATCTGCTTCGAGGCATTCCGCCAAAAAACGCTGGGCTTCCGTAGAAGCAGCCAGATCTTCTCCCCGGATGGCATGCGTTATGCCAAAATGCAAGTCATCCACCAAACTGGCGATTTGATAGGCAGGAATACCATCGCGACGGCGCACCACAAAATCGTTCGGCTCAATATTTGCGGGTGTGCGGATACGCCAGGCAATATCAGCATCGTTGAGCGAGATGTTTTGATATCGAAATTCTTGTGGGTATTTGCCATCGAATGGCAGCAAGTCGCGGCGCGATTTTTGGCAGGGGAAAAGCAAATTTTGGCCTTTTAGCCTTTCTAACGCTTCAAAATACAGCGGTAGCCGCAAGTTTTGAGACCAATTTTCTTCAAAATCAAGTACTGGGTCAGTCGTATTGGGAAGCAAACCAGGCCCTTCGTCCCAATCAAGTCCAAGCCAATGCAGGCTTTCAAAAATATCGGCGATGTATTCCGGGCGCTTGCGCTCGCCGTCCAGGTCATCAATGCGCAGCAAGATGGAACCTTTATTCAATCGCGCAACAAGCCAATTGAGGGTGAAATTCAGGGCGTTGCCGATGTGTAGAAAACCGGAGGGGGTTGGTGCCAATCGCAGGCGGCAATTGGTACCTGTCTTGCGGACAAATTCAAAAAAATCAGCAGCAAACACCTTACTGTTTTTCTGCTGCTTGCTCCACCTCTTGTTTCTCCTTAAACTCCTTGATTATATCCTCTGCTGAGCGCCCGAGGAGTGCCAAAGAGGATTTTGCGTCGTCTGCAAAATCAGGGTCATTTGGGTATTTTTGTAAGAAATATTCGTATGTCGCTTTGGCTTTTTCCAAGTCGTTCATATCTGTTTCATACACAAAGCCCATCATAAACAAGGCTGTTGGCGCTTTCGGGTGTTGCGGCAATCCATCAGCCACTCTTTGGTAAAGTTCAATGGATTTTTTCGGATTTCCAATGTTTTTTGCCAGGCCTGCTGCTTTTAGCAACACGTCTACGTATTGATCTGTATTTGTTTTTTCAACCAATGCGGCCAACTGCTCCGAGGTTTTGACAAACTCCTCCGCTTTCGTCTTATCTGTTACATACGCGCCTCCCATAGCTTTGTCTAGGTCGATCAGTTTTTGGGTGAGTTTGGCTGGTGCATCAGCATTGCAAGCCATAAAAATTGGAAGAAATAAAGCGAATGCAAGTAATTTTTTCATGGTAATTTTGATGCAAACAATTGATTTTAAATGTCTTGTTTAAAATTTCCTATTAGGTTGGCGTCTTCAGAATCCATTGGAACTATTCATAGTCAAAAGTACCAAATTCGCTTTTCACCCGCACCTTTTCACCTTGGCTTCTTTTTACACTACCCAAAACTCTTGCCTCAATGCCGTATTTCTCTGCGATGGCCATGACCGTATCCGCATGTCGGGCTGGGAGGTATATTTCCATGCGATGGCCCATGTTGAAAACCTGGTACATCTCCTGCCAGGAAGTCTGGCTACTTTTTTGAATCAGGCTGAATAACGGCGGTATCGGAAAAAGGTTGTCCTTGACGATCAGTGCATCTTTAAAAAACTTCAGCACTTTGGTCTGGCCGCCGCCTGTGACATGTATGAGCGCGTGTATTTTCTTTCGATGATCCCGTATAAGCTCCTGTAATACAGGCAGATATGTCCTGGTAGGCGAAAGCAAAAGTTTCCCTACTGGCATGGACTGCTTGTTAGGAAGTTGGATGGAATTGGTCAGCAATTGATCGCCGGAATACACGACGTCATCGGACAAATGTGGGTCAAAGCTTTCTGGATATTTCTCCGCATATACTTTGGATAATACATCGTGCCGCGCTGCGGTAAGCCCATTGCTGCCCATGCCGCCGTTGTACGAGGTTTCATAGCTAGCCTGACCAAAGGAAGCCAGCCCCACCACCACATCTCCTGGACGGATATCGGGCACGATTACTTCGCTGCGTTTCATGCGCGCAAATGCGGTATAACCCACATCAATGGTGCGTACAATATCACCCACATCCGCTGTTTCGCCACCCGCCAGTTCAATATTTACTCCGTGTTGCCGCATGGCATCGGCAAATTCTGAAGTGCCGCGAATGATCGCCGCGATCACTTCCCCGGGAATCAGGTTTTTATTGCGTCCAATGGTGCTGCTGAGCATAAAGTTATCGGTGCAACCAGCGCAGGCCATGTCGTCGAGGTTCATCACGATCGCATCTTGTGCTACGCCGGCCCACACTGAAAGATCGCCCGTTTCGCGCCAGTACAAGTACGCGAGACTAGATTTAGTACCTGCGGTGTCAGCGTGTAAAATGTTACAATATTTGCTGTTTCCGGCCGCAAGATCAGGGAGAATTTTGCAAAATGCTGTGGGAAACAAGCCTTTGTCCAGATGGGCAATAGCAGCATGGACGTCCTCTTTTGAAGCAGAAACACCCCGTTTTTCGTACTTCGTTATCGTTTTTGATCGCTCAGCCATTGATATGCTTCTTTATTTTTCCCAAGACCTGAATCGTGCCGTCAGGTCATAAATGTGGTAAAAAATTGCTTTTTCGAGTTCGGTGAATTGTATGTTCCTACGCGCCATCACCAAGGCTGCTGTTTCACAGGCCTCGACAAATTTGTAGGTACGATAGGGAGAATCCGGGCCGCCCCAGGAAAAATCCGGTATGAAATTTCGGGGAAATCCAGCCCCAAAAACATTGGCCGCAACCCCCACCACAGTGCCTGTATTAAACATTGTGTTGATGGCGCATTTCGAATGGTCGCCCATGATGAGCCCCACGAATTGTTTTCCAGTTTTCACAAAACGCTCCTCCGGGTAACTCCAGAGGCGCACTTCAGAGTAGTTGTTTTTCAGGTTGGAATTGTTGGTATCGGCTCCAAAATTGCACCATTCACCCACAACGGAGTCGCCAAGGTAGCCATCATGTGCTTTGTTGGAATTGGCAATAAAGATAGAGCGCGTTATTTCACCTCCGATGCGGCATCCCGGGCCGAAGCTGCAAGGGCCATAAATTTTGGCATCCATTTTCACGATGCAGTTGGCACCAATGGCAATGGGGCCGCGCAATTTTGAGCCTTCCATTACTTCCGTACCCGCGCCAATAAATATCGGGCCGCCAGTCGTATTTAGTATGCAGCATTCCATATTGACCCCATCTTCCAGAAAAATCTGGCTGGGATCGCCGATAATTTGGTTGCTTTGGGAAATTGGAGCAGATTTTTTTCCTTTTGTAATCAGTTCAAAATCATCTAAAATTGCTTGCCCGTTTAAGTGGCTGAGTTCCCAGGAGTTGTTGATAAATTGAAGCGTATAATCTGCCTCTATTTCTGTGCCTTGTAGCTCAGACACCTCTGCATCTTCAATAAGCAGTTCAAACCGGGCTTCGCTGAGTCGGGCAGCCACAAGGTCGCCTTCATGCAGGAGGGCTTCATTCAACTCCAGTTTTTTAATCCGTTCGCACAATCGCGCATTGGGAATCAAGCCAGCGTTGACAATAAAATTCTCGTCTTCGATATGTATCGGAAACTTCTCACTCAAATATTCCTGGGTGATGTAGGAGGCTGCGCCATTGAGCAAGCGCTCCCATTTTTCCCGAAGCGTCAAAATCCCCAAACGCAACTCGCCCATGGGCCGGGTGGCTGTTAGGGGTAACAAATGATCGCGCGCGTCGCTGTCAAATAAGATGATATTTAACATGGAATTGGGTTAAAAGCAAAGTGAGGAGAATGCAAAGTGCTGAAATCAACCACAAAAATAGGCAGTTCCAGGCGAATAGGCATAAAAAAAGTCCCAATAGGCAGCAGCGTATCGGGACTTCAAGAAAAAAGTTGACGCTCCTTTACTTGGAGAACTTCGCGAATTTCTTGTTGAATTTATCGATACGACCAGCAGTGTCGACAAATTTCATTTTGCCAGTGAAGAAAGGGTGGCTGAATGCAGAAATTTCCATTTTAACCAATGGATACTCTTTGCCGTCTTCCCAAGTGATCGTTTCTTTCGTATTGACGCAGGATTTGCCCAAAAATGCCTCATCAGTGGAGATGTCCCTGAATACTACGAAACGGTAGCTGGCTGGGTGGATGTCTTTTTTCATATTCTTGTTGGCTGAAAAATGTTGATTAAGCCTGTTTTTCTAAAATTGAGCCGCAAAAGTACCACTACTAAAGTGTTATTTCCAAATATTTTTCAGAAAATTACTTCTTTGCTTGTTCGAGCAGTACCTGATGCAGTTTCCAGACCTGTTGTACCAGGGAATGTTCGCCATCATTGACCAGGACAAAATCAGCGAGCGCCAGCTTTTCCGGCTCGGGTAGTTGATGTTCCATTCTGGCACGCACCTGTGCTTCGCTGGTGCCGTCTCTTTTCATAACCCGTTCGATGCGAATTGCCTCAGGTGCAGTTACAACTATCAGAAAATCAAGGTGTTGATAGCTACCACTTTCAATCATCAAGGCGGCTTCTTTCAGGGTATAGGGGTGTCCTTCGCTTGTTTTTGCCGTATGCCAGGCGCGGCCATGGGTTTCAACGGCAGGATGGGCAACTGCATTCAAAGCAGCTAATTTTGCGGGGTCGCTGAAGGCTTGTTGGGCAACAAATGGGCGATTATAATCACCATTGGCCGTGTAAGCTTCTGAACCAAAAATTTTTACCACCGCCAATTTCAGGGTTGGTTCATGGTTTAAAAGCCATTTTGCCCAGTAGTCAGCATCGTAAATTGGGATGCCGAGCGACTCGAAAATGCGGCAAACCGTGCTTTTCCCGCTGCCAATGCCGCCTGTGATACCAACGCGAAGGCCTTTTTGTTGTAGAGATTTCATGGTAGGTAATTATTCACCACAGAGTTGCACAGAGGTTCACAGAGGTCTTTAAAAAAACAGGTTGGGACATATCAATTGATGAGCGGCGAAGCCGCGATAAAAAAACCTCCGTGAAAACCTCTGTGAAACTCCGTGCGCCTCTGTGGTGATCTTTTATTCATTCAACAAAGGTAGCACCAACTTAAGTACCACCTAAATCAAGCACAAAAAAAACGAAAACAGCGGTACATCTCCATTATTTGGGAACTAAGAGTACCTTCGTGCCCCTATCAGATCGCTCCAATTGGCATGGATAATCACGTTTTCTATTATCAAGACGAAAACCTAAACGCTGAAAAAGCACTCAATGGCACGCTCAAATTAATTGTCGGCGCTGATGGCATTTCTATGCTTGCGCTGGACGACCTAGGTGCCGTTTTAGGCTTGGAATCCATTCATATTGCAGAAAAAAAGTTTGACAATCAGCACGTTGAGTCTGAAATCAGAGAAGTATTACACAGCAATAAACTGCTGACCTATACCTATGGCAGCATTCGTGCCGCAATTTCTGTCCCCCTGGCGACCCTTGTACCACAGCGTTTGTTCTCCACCCAGGATTGTGCCACTTACTTCAAGCTGCTCAACCCAGTGAACCAAGACACGATTTTTGGCCACGAAGAACTCACTGACCCAGGATGCCATTTGGTTTGGGGAGCCGCGCCTTTTTTCAAGGAATATATAGCCAAATATCAGCCAAGCCATCTCGGCACAGCCCTGATCAAGGGGTTTCAAGAGCATGCATCGCTGGAGGGATTTTCCCTTTTTATGAATGTGCGCGGCAACCATGCCCAAATCGCTGTTTATGACCTGCGCAGCCTTGTTTTTTACAATAGTTTCGAATTCCAAAAACCCGCAGACCTGCTCTATTGTGTATTATTGATGTACGACCAGTTCAAGCTGAACCCCGAACACATCCCACTAAAGATCAGTGGTGCGCTCCTGAAGGATGGAGAACACTTTAAAATGCTGTATAAATACATCCAGCACCTCAGATTTTTGAAACCGAACAAACTACCGAACCTGCCAAATTCCAAAGATGCCATGCCACCCCATTTCTGGTTCGACTTGCTAAGCCTTTGACATTCAATCCATCAAAAAAACCAGGTTCAACCAAGACACAAACGTCGAACCATTATCACATTACCCCATTATCAAATTATCACATTAAAAAATGCGTATAATAGGAGGAAAATTCAAAGGTCGTCGTTTCAACCCGCCTGCTGACAATTGGCCCACACGGCCCACTACCGATTATGCCAAAGAAGGCCTGTTCAATATCCTGAACAATATTATCGACTTTGAAGAAACAAAAGTGCTTGATTTGTTTGGTGGAACCGGGAGCCACAGTTATGAATTTGTATCTCGGGGTTGCGAGGATGTGACATACGTGGATAAGTTTCCCGATGCCGTGCGCTTTGTTCGCAAGACCATTGAGACGCTGAAGATAGAAAAGCAGATCAAGATCGTGCAAATGGATGTTTTCCGCTTTATTGAACATACTGACAGCCAGTGGGACTATATTTTTGCGGGGCCGCCCTACTCCCTGGCCACCATCGATACCATACCAGATATCATCTTTGAAAAAAAATTGTTGCTGCCTGATGGCATTTTCGTGCTGGAACACAACCCGTACAATGCGTTTTTGAACCATCCAAATTTGATGGATGTGCGGAATTACGGGAAGACCATATTTAGTTTTTTCAAAAACCCGGCTTGAATTCACCACACATCTTTCTTTACTACATAGCGCACATAGAACACATAGCGGTTTTTGCTTATAGTCTGCTATGTGTACGATGTGCGCTATGTAGTAGAAAAACAATGCGGTAAATCCCCGATGAAAAAAAATCTGTGGTAATACTTGCCAATTGGTTTGTAAAATAAAACGACGGGTGTAACTTTGCGGCGCGAAAAAGCGTTTTACGTTTTTAAGCACCAAAATGGCGCGATAGCTCAGCTGGTTAGAGCGTGCGATTCATAATCGCAAGGTCGGGAGTTCAAGTCTCCCCCGCGCTACACACTTTCAACAAAAATGCCTGATTGTCAAACAGTCAGGCATTGTTTTTTCTCAAATATTAGATAGATCAATCAGGATAAGAAATTGAAGAAGAACCGCCGCCAAAACCGCCGCCGCCTAATAAAGCATTACGAAGGCACCTGATAGAAACGCACTTTTCTAATACGATTTGATCGCATCAAGTGCAATCACCCGACCAAGTACATGCCATTTCACATCCCGATCCACTGTTAAAACTAATGTTTGAACCGCTAGGCTCAAGAATTATTACTACAGGCTTAGTAACAGACGCTTGTAAAGCATCAGCTTTAATATAGTAATAATGTCCATTTGTATCTGTACCAGACAGTAATTGCAAATTTGAATATGTCCTCCCAGAGAAATAAGATGCCATTGAGGTATTGAATTGAGATTCTGAAATAGTCAATACTGGCACTCCGTTCTGTATTTGGCCAACAACCACAGTTGTTTGGCTGGTTACGTTGAAATTTATGCCGAAAATCAACATGCAAACCCCTAATGGTAATAAAATGGTTTTGAAATTCATAATTGATAATTTAAAGGTGAAGGTTTGTACACTACGGTCGGTCCAAAATAAAAGCATTACAAACTTAATTGCTTTTTGAGTTCGGGTCAATAGAATGAGTGTTAAATTTTTGTTATTAACTCCTGACTTTCGGTCAAAATCAAACTTGGAAGGTCGCCCAGCCTCCAACCATTACCGATTCATTGACATTTTTCAAGCAATACACAACCATTATTCCCAGTTTGAGTCGTTGTGGGTGCATTGATGCAAGCGCCACACAAAGCAACTACACACAAAGCAAGCAATGCCAATTATACACACTATGAGTAAATCCCTGATTTCTTTCTCGTTTCTTTCCCTTTTCACCCTTACACTTTTTGCCCAAAACCTACCCAAGGTGCCTGTTGAGCAAAACGACCCTGAGGCTAAAAAAGTCCTGGATAGGATCCGCAAGAAGTACGAAGGCTACAAAACTTTTGAAGCAGCATTCAATTTGACGATAGAAGTTCCAGGTCAGGCAAAAGACGTGCAAAAAGGCGCCATCGGCCAAGAAGGCGACAAGTTTCGACTTGATATGAGCCAACAAGTCATCATCAATGACACCAAAACAACCTGGGTTTACCTGAAAAACAACAATGAAGTTCAGGTAAACGATTCTGAGCCTAGCGGTTCTGATGCAGGATTTCTAACGCCCAAGGAGTTGTTGCGTCGCTACCAAAAAGGCGATTTTCTATATGCGCTTACCGACAAGGTGACCCAGGGCACAAAAGTGCTGACGCAAATTGAATTTAAGCCCGTGGACAGAAAGTCTGAATATTCTAAGATTCGGCTCAGCATCGACGAAAAGGCCGGAACAATTGAAAACATAAAGGCTTTTAGTAAAGATGGTTCGCGCTATACATTTGCGATCACAAGGTTTTCACCGAATAAAGCGCTGGCAGCCGGGTATTTCAGCTTCGATGCCAAGCAATTTCCAGGAGTTCATGTGGAAGATTTGCGGATGTAACGCCAGTCTCGCAACAAAAAAGGGAATAGGGAACGAACAACGCGCAACAATCAGCAATTTTGAAACTGGGTGGCGGACAACATCGAGCGACTTTGAACGAACAACGAACAGCGGCTACACCTTTTCCAAGGTAAACCCAAAAGTAGAACCCTTGTCTTCTGTACTGCGCACATTCACCGTTTGCTTGTGCGCTTCTACGATATGTTTCACGATGGAAAGTCCGAGTCCGGTTCCGCCAGCATCCCTGGAACGACTTTTGTCGACCCGGTAAAAGCGGTCGAACACGTGCTTGAGGTTTTCTTGGCTGATACCGATACCGCTGTCGCTCACTTCAACCAAAACATAGCTTTCAAGGTCGTAAAAGCTGACCTTGGTCAACCCGCCCTCTGTGCCGTATTTGATAGAGTTGTGCACCAGGTTGATGAGTACCTGACGAATGCTTTCCTTGTCGGCCCGCACCCGGAAGTGTTGGGAGGCTCCTTCTTTAAACGCAAATCGGATATTGCGCTCCTTGGCACGTATTTCTAGGTCTGCGTAAACCTCCTCCACCAGTGCATACAAGTCAAACTCTTGTAAGTCCAGCACCATTTGACCAGACTCCAGTTTATTAATGACTTCCAATTCTTCGACGATGGATTGCAGGCGTTCGATGTTTTTGGCGGCCCGTTTCAGGTAGTTTTCATTGACCTCCGGGTCGTATAATGCTCCGTCCAGGAGGGTGTGTACAAAACCCTGGATGTTGAAGATTGGGGTTTTCAATTCATGGGAAACATCCCCGATAAACCTGCGGCGGTAAGTGGCCAGCCGCTCCAATTCTTCTAATTCCCGGCTGCTTTGTTCCATCCATGCATCTACTTCCGTTTCGACGTCTTCCAAGATGTTTTTGCCCATGTTCAGGTTGTTGGCCCGAAATTCCTGGGGCAGCTTTCTCCGATGTATAATCTTGTAAATCAATTTTATACGTCGGAAGATATAATACCGGATGAGGTAAAAATTCACTATAAAACCAACCACAGAGGCCGCCAAAAAAAGCAATGCCAGTTCTGACCATTTGATTGTCAACAAGCCCAAAAGGCGCATCAGCAGCGTAAGGGTAGCCAATGCTGCCGCGGATAGGATGGCAATGAAAAAGGAAAGTTGTCGTGGTGATTGGTTTTTAAACATCAAAAGTCAAATTTATACCCAATACCTTTTACGGTTTTGATGTACTCTTCGCCAAGCCGTTCGCGCAATTTACGGATATGCACATCAATGGTGCGGTTTCCGACGATCACATCCGAGCCCCAAATTTTGTCAAATATTTCTTCCCGGGTAAAGACCCGGCCTGGCTTGGATGCCAACAACCACAAGATTTCAAATTCCTTTTTGGGCAATTCGATGGCAACATCTTGTTTAAAAACAAGCACTTTGTTTTTGTCGATCACCAAATCCTGCAATCGAATTTCATCCGTATCAGCCTCATTGAATCGATCGACGCGGCGCAACAATGCCTGAATACGGCTGACAAGCACCCGTGGTTTGATGGGCTTGGTCACATAATCATCACCACCAACGTCCAAGGCTGCAATTTGAGAAAAATCCTCGTCGCGGGCCGTGAGGAAAGCAATGGGGGTATCGGCAAAGTCTTTATGAAGCCTCAATTGGCGGCAAGTCTCGATCCCGTCCATCTCGGGCATCATGATGTCAAGTATGATCAGGTCTGGCTTTTCTAGCTCGGCAATTTTAATAGCCTCACTGCCATCAGGCGCTGTAATGACCTTATACCCTTCTTTTTTCAAGTTGTACTGCAAAAACTCGAGAATATCAGGCTCGTCATCTACAATCAATATCTTTTTTTGCGGCGCATTTTCAATCATGGGTCGTATGTTTTGCGCAAAGGTATCCGTAAGGGTATGCCTGCTGTGTTCACTTAAGTATTAAGTAAATGTAAAGTTTATGATGTTTGAAAGCTATGGCGGCCCATTACCAACCACAAACCAGTCTTTTAACGTCTTCAAACCAGGTTATACCCAACACCTCTTTGATGCGCGTAAAATCTTTGCACGCGTCTTCCCGGCGGTTTTGATTCAACAAGGTAGTACCACGATAATACAAGATTTCACAATTGTCGGGTTGCAATTTCAGGGCTTCCGTCCATTTACTAATGGCTTCGTCCGGTTTGTTCGTCGCGGCCAGCACAGAACCTTCATCTGACAACACGGTGGTTCGATCAAAAACATCATTGGCTGTTTTGCAACCTGACGCCTCAGATTTGAATACCACGCGCAAAGGCGTAGAAGCCGTCACAGACATTCCCTGATAGGTAGCCGCTTGCCACATGCCACCCATATTATTGGCCAGGCGCATGGCTTCCCATTGAAAATCAAGGCCGAGGTTGTTGAAGTCAAGGACATCCTCCACCTGTAGTCCGCCTTTTTTATTGATCAAGAGTGACATTTCAATCACGCCTGTCATACAGCTATCTTCCCAACCGGCGGGATATTCCAGTCGGTTGATGACATAGCCAATCAAGGAATCGATTCCCAGTTTAAAACTGGGTTCGGTATCATAGTTGGTGTAAATGGTGTCTCCATTTACGGAAATAAAATAAGGCAAAACCTCCTTTAGCTTGAAACGCAACGGAATGGAGTGCCTAACCCGAATAGGGCTGCCTCCTTGCATGGCAGGTGCCCAGCGCATCCCCACCTCATCCAATGCTTTTAGCACCCGAATGGCTTCCTGACCGCAACCGCCGCCAATATCTTTGAGCAGCCCTACATTTGAAATGCGGCCATTATTGGGTTCCACCACAAAGGACAGTACAACGGTGCCTTGTATGCCTTGTTCTTGTGCTTCTGCTGGATAGCGCATATTGGCACTAAGCATGCCCAAAAGGTTCATTTCGCCACAACGACGCATACTATCTGCTGTCCAGCTGGAGTGCTTGTCGGGAAAGCAAGTTTTGAACAATGGGTAAGGAAGGCTTTCAGCCACCTCATAAATGGTGGTATCCGTAATGGCATCGGTTTGACCAAATGAAAAAAGGCTGCAAGCACAGATAAACAACGTTGTAAGTAGTAACTTCATATCAAATCAACTTGGGTGCGAAGGTATCGTAAAAAACGGCACGATTTTTTGTGTGAATATACGAACAATAAAAAACGCCCCGTCGAAAAAGGACAGGGCGTTGAAAAGTTAGAAGTTGAAAAATTGGTCTCCGTGGATCATCCTGGCCAAAATTAGCGGGCGCTCGAAACGCTCACAGTGCCATTTTTGATTTTAATTGTAACAGGTTTACCCATAATTGCTGCAAAATTTGTGAGTAGATGAAAGTTGAACTAAATGGAAGGCAAATATTGCTCGTTTTTTTGAGTTTTCCAATTGTCGGCCCATTTTTTTTCGGCCAAAAATAAGCCATCCCACATCCGTTTTAGGACGCAAGTCCGTTTAATCCCATGTACATTTCTCTCTTGGGTCGGTCTGCTAAGGGCTGACCCATTTTATTTCTAATCAAATCCCTACCTTTGCAG
>JBBRWA010000038.1:0-27623 GCA_038246345.1 Chitinophagales bacterium | reverse complement strand
GGCGATATTTCCATGATTATACAATTCAAATGCTGCTGAAGCTTTGGAGTTCGGCAAATAAACAAATGGAAGATAACCTTCCAGTGGCATTGCTTGAACTTCTGGTTCTAAAAAACTCCAGAGTGCATTCGAACTAACCAACGCATTCAAAAGTTCTCCGGTTAATGGTTCATCGGGTGGATAAAATGTATGCCTTTCTTCCTGTTTCAGCAACTCTTCCGGATTCTGGTGCATTAGGTAAGGATCATTGTACAGGTACCTTTCCAATTCAAACTGACTGATCTTTAAAAAGTCTGAGAAATGCTCCCGATCAAATTCAAAGGAGGTACTTATCACCAGAGGCAAAACATGAATTTCACTCCATTTTAGATTGCAGGATGGAATGATGTTTGCATTTTCCCAATGCTCAGATAAATAAGTAAGGGTTCTATCCATCTGTTTACCTGCCTTTTGTAAAACCTTTTCATGGTCGTCTGCCTCCTTCATTGTGGCCCTTGGATGGGTCATTTTAATTTGGAGTAACACTAGCCAGTTTTCTTTCAGGGCAACGATATCAATATCTGTTATTTTATTTCCTGGTTTTTCAGGATCAAATAAGTCTTTATCGGTATGAACAAGAAAGCCATGCGCTTCAAATTTCTGTGCAAGCTGGTCTGTGGACCTTTTAACCCGTTCCTTTTTCGCTCGATCTTCATCTCCTTTATTAACATGTTTAATAAGTGGGAATATAATCGGTTGGAAACCGTTTTGAAGGCGGAGAGAAAGGTGAATTAAAACAATGGTTTTCCCGGAAACTAAAAGTGGTTTTTCAAATAAATTCACATAGTCGTTAATCCTATCGAGGCTGGATGTAAAAAACAACAGGTGTTTTTCGACTTCCTCTCTGGAAAAATGATTGAAAATCTGATGAATACGGTCAATAAATATAGGCCAGGAATAAACTTCCAAAGGCAACCTTGAACTGCCGGTACGCTGGATGAAAAACGCAATCAATTGTACCAATAAACCGGTTTGGTATTGTTGGTTTTTTATGGTGACATTGGGTTCGATGCCATAATGATCGAGATAGGGATGGATTGAGTTCTTAACAATTTCATGTGTAAAGGCTGCCTCATTATTATTTCCATTTTCGCCAGGTAAAACAATCTTGCCTTGGTTCACCTTCTGAAATGCTACAAACAAACCTAAATTGGCATAATAGTCGTTCATGGCTTCATACTGAAGACCTATTCGGATGTAGTTGCGTAAGCCATCCAAATGCCCCTCCTTGATCCTAGTGATTATGCATCCCTCATCGTACTCGACAACCTCACAGTTTGGATCTGACTTTTGGATTTCATCAAAAGTTTTCAGGTTTTGCTGCATGGCGTAAACTTGAAACAGCTGGATAAGTGTCTCATTAAATTCCTTTTTTTCAAGCTCATTCAAGAGAAGGACTAGTCGTTGCAGTAGTTCTTCTTCCTGTAAATCTGGCAATTTAAACGCTTTGCATCCAAAAGCATCTTTGATAAAATCCCCAAACCATTCAATAGCAGATTGGAGTTGTGTTGAAGGCTCAAGCCCACTATAGTTTTTCTCGAATAGCATGACGGCATCCAAAAGGAAATCAAGTCCGTTTTCATACGATAATTGATTTAGCAGGTTGTTGCGCTCATCAGTGATGTCCTTTAATACTTTGGCTAGTAGTTGCATGGTATTGTTATTTTAGGATCCGTAACCAATAACATACGCCGCCACCCGCTTCTCTACCGGCTCCATGTACGTAACCTCGTTCAACAACCGCTCAAACACCTCGGTCGGCAGTACCTGACGCTTGAATACCTTGAGCATCGAACCCAAATGCACGGTAAATGCGGTTCTTAGTTGTTTTTTCTTTTCCTCAACGATGTAAGGTTGTATCAACCGTATCCATTGGTTGGCCAACCGGTAAAAATCCACAGAATGATCTTCGTCGTAGGTCCCGGCAAGCAGACGCTTCAACGCTTGCAGGGTTTTTTGGCGTGCCAGGTCACCTTTTTCTTTAGCCAGGTAATGCTCCAGGACGTCTGTCAACAATTGTATCGCCCTTCTTTTTTTGTTGGGGAGGTTCTGTTTTTCAAATTCGTGAAGCTTGTGAAACAAGTTTTGAGTCAATTTTTGAACTTCAGCCAACTGGTCGAGCTCGGTAATGTCATTGCAATCCACGAGGTTCTCCCGCAACAGGTCGCAGACTTCGGGCAAAGATGTTGTTATCTGGAAATCGTCATGGCCGGCCATCAGCTTTTTGTGTAGTTTTTCTTTGATGAATACCCAAGTTGAACTGAACAGCGGCGTAGAGCGCAAACAGAAGAATCCCCAATTTGATCCGGATGCTACAAAACTTGCTTCCGTTTGAGCTACACTGCTGCCCAGGGTGGCCTGTGATTTTCTGATCGCCCGGTAGACGTGCTCTTCTACCAACGCCTCATCGCCTTGTACCAGCGCCCTCACTTTTTGAAAAGCATCCTGGATACCGTCGGCAAAGGACTCGGCTGCGCGCTCATGTTCTACCCGATAATTGTTTGCAATTTCCTTACCGGAAATCACCTCAACTTTCCATTTTTCCAACATTTCCTCGGGCAGATCCACATTACCTCCAATCATATCGTCCACGATTTGGGCTGTAAGGAAAAACTTGCGGTCGGTTTTAAGCGCAAACTCAGGGTGATCGTCAGGGAAATAAATTTCAACCTGGTCGTGCGGACTGTTCATGCGGTCTATACGCCCGATGCGCTGCTCGGCGATGCGCATCACACCGGGTACGTCCAGCAAAACTACCGCAGACGCTTGCTGCAGGTTGACGCCCTCAGACATCACTTCGGAGCAAAGCCCAATCCAGCCTTGTTCCTGCGACCCCAGACCAAAATATTGTCTTGCCGTCAATTGATTGGCCTTTTCTTTACCCGTAACCAACAACGGTTTTGCTTCAGGATGTTTCTGTCGGATGATTTTATCCAACACGTTCAACGTGATGATGTTGCGGTCAAAACTTAAGATAAGTTTGTGCTTTTTGAGGAGGTTTCCCAGGAAATGTGCTTTGGCAATTTCACGGTGCAACGACATCTTCCGGGCACATTGTGTAATGGCCTTGTAAATTCGGATTTCTTCTTCACAAGCCTCACGGTAAGCTTCTAAATCGGTAAACCATTGGGGTAATGCGATCGACATGTTGTGCTCCGGAAGTGATGTTTTGTAACCTTCCAGCTTTCCGATCATGTTCCCGGTGTTTTTGTCCTCTTCCAGGCCATTCATGGATAGCTCTATGACTTCCAGATAGTTGCAAGCCACTTTGGTGCCTTCCAGGTGTTCGATAAGCGCTGCGTTCGAAGACCTGAGGGTAGATTGTACGGCGAATTCCGCAAGCGCTTTAGAGGCCGTTAAGCGAAGGTTGAACCGCTTGGTTTCAGTTTCCTGGTTGCCGCGCTCTTCTGGTTTCATAATCAACTTTCGCAGGCGAATCAGACCTTTCAGTTGTTTGGCCAGTTCGTTGATTTCTTTGGCAAGGGCTATGTCTTCGGACTTTTCCTTCAGGCTGTACACATCCGGGATCTGTTTGGGGTATTTGCACAACCTCCCTGAAGGAAGCCGGTGTGCTTCAGGTACTTCATCTACCCGTCTGTTCAGTTCGCGTTTGGTACGGCGGATCAAAAACTGGCTGAGGTAGCCTTGCAATTTTTCTTTGTCCTTGAGAGTGATTCGAATACCTTTTTTGGCGAGTTTGTACAAGCGCAGGTAGTCGTTTACGGCGGTCTCGTCGAGGTTGTCGATGCCCATGATCTCGATCAGGCGGAACATGTCTTCGAACCGTCGGTTGATGGGCGTTGCCGTGAGTAAAAGCAGGTGGTCGGCTACGTTGGTTTGAAGCCTTTCGCTTCGGTTTGAGGTGGCGCTCAGGTAGTTGTGCGCTTCGTCGAGAATAATGATGCGTGCATTGTTGAGCCGGTGGTACATGGGGTCGTTTTCATTGGTCCGGCTTAGCCTGGCTTGCGATTCCACATTGTTGAACGAAGTCCCCATTTTTACGAACTCCTCCTTCCAACTGTCCAACACCTGAGGCGGCGAAATGAGCATCGTGTTGTCGTCGTGGATTTTTCCACCGCCGAGCAGCACCCTGTTTTTCAGGCACAGTTGTAAGGCGGCACCCAGGCGTGTTTTTCCAGAGCCCGTCGGATCGGCAATGAGCACACTTCCGAAATGGTCGAGCACATACAGGGCTTGTCCGATGGCCTCCTCCTGTACCCGCCACAGTTTGGGGTCAAGGTTGCTGAACAGTTCAGCCACGCGCGGGTCGTTGCGGACAAAATCGCCTTCCAAAAGTTCCCCGACGGCGCGTGCCAGCGCTTCCTTCCAGGTAACCAGCCGCAGCAACCGTTGCAGGAGACCGATCATGAAGTCGTTGGCGTCCTGACCTTTCTCAAAATAATGGTTGGCAATGGACGCCATGGCATCGTAGTCGACAGGACTCTCCTCCTTTGTTGCCCGCGCATTGGCTTCAAACTGATAAACCAACCCGCTTTTTGAAAAGTTGCTGGAACCCAGCATGGCACTTTCATCGCCTACATAGATTTTCGCGTGCAGCTTGTCCAGGATTCTGAAGTCGATTTTCCCCGATTTGATGTTTTCAATCAAGTTGATGACCGGCCAGCACAAGTAGGCTGAGATGTGTTGCTGTAGCCAAAAATCGGTAATCTCCTGCCGGAGGTTCTCGATCCGGTAGGTTTTTTGCAGCTCACGGAACAAAGGCTCGTTGCCCAACACAACCCGAACCTTTTCTTTTGATTCAAAATCGGCCCCATTGAAAAAGGTGATCATAAATTCCAGCGAACTGTAGCCGGTGACGATCAAAAACTTCTTCGACGCCGCGAATTCCTTGTCCACGAAACCTTTGGCTTTTTCCCCGATGTTGGTTGGGAAATGCGCGGGTGGGGGGAGACCAGAAAGGGATGAGAAGAGGTTGTCGATGGCCATGGGCTGACGGGATAGGTTATTTCAACTTCTTTTTAACATCCAGCAAAACTGTAGGAAATCGATCGACAGACTGAGCAAAAGCAGGCAATCCATCATCCAACCATCCCAATACCAGGTAAATTTCTTGGTGAATGTCGTCCAGTGCTTGAAACTGCCAACTCACGGGTTCGTTGTGGTAAACCCTGTTGCGGAAATTACGGATACTGTTTAAAGGGCTGGAAACCGTTTTACGCTTTCTCTGGACTTTTGGTAAAAGCGGGAAAGCGCGTCTAAGGTCGTGCCACAATACAAGTTCGTACTCTGTATTCAACAACCTTACCCAAAACCCCAACGTCAACTCAGCAATAACTTTGGGTGCACTGGCCTTCTCATTCCTACGGGTTATGTGTTGATGAGCGTTGGTAATTTCTCTGACCAGGTTGGCTAACTCAGGTGATTTGTTAAACTCCAAGTACCAGTCCGGTCTTCCGTACATTTTGGTTAATTCCCTGTTCAAGCTGTTTCTCAAGGCTACTTCGAAAATGGACAACAGAGGGTAAAAGGACTCCGACAATCGAATGTTTGCCTGGTAGTGGCGGATGGCCTTCACCTCGTCGGCATGACGGTTGAAGTATTTTTGAGTCCGCTCTTCGGAGAAGACTTTTTGAAAAAGCAGTTTATTCATAAACTTTGAGCCGGGATTGATCTGGAATTATCACATAAATATCCGGAGTAGTTGCATGTGATTTAAACTTTTAATACCTTTGCAGTAATAATATAGTAGTTAGTTCCTGCAGTCCCGGTCCTTCCTCTCCCAGATGTATATGCTGGTGTACGAAGCCGGGTTCTTTTTTTTAAAGCATTACACCACCACCACCTTCGTACTCTCCTCCCCAAACTGACTCACCACCCTAACAACCACTTTTTTACCGGCTACTGCCGGGATGGGGTGCGATACGTGCCCGTACAAACGCTCTTGTTTATTCCGGAGTGTCTGACCCACATATTCCATGCCACACATTTAAAAAAAGCAACCACCAAAAAACCAAACCACTTACCTCAGCCGGGCTTTTTAGAGTGCTTGCCAGTTGAGCCAATATTTGAATCCTGCTCACGCAATAGTTTCATAGGATCTACCACGGGCAACATGAAACCGTCAAAAAAGGTACCATGGGTGCGTTCCAAAAGTATGCCTCGGGCTGTTGAGATGCTGATGCCCAATAAAGTTGCGCCAAGGATGTCTGCAACTTTTACATCCTTATTTTCCTGGGTGATGAAATCAGTCATGTTATCTACCACAAAAAAGAAGTCCAACGCGTAGGCAGCAGTAATCCCCAAGGGCTTTTTGTCTGCATTGAGTCCTGATATGTTGACGGTTAAGCGGATCAAAACACGCTTCTCTTCTAAATCAAACCTGAATTGATTGCTGATGTTGACCTCAAGTCCTTCCGGCTCAACAGGGTTTGCCAGAAAGCCTTCTTCCGAGTCCAAATTGCCTTTGATCAGATTAACTTTGAGCATGTGTATTTGCTCAGGAATGATGGCCGGTTTTGTCGAATCGCTCATGCTGCAATAAATCCATCTACATGATTGAATTTGGAGAACTCCGTAGCGGTCTTTGGCATTTGCTCATTGATACCGCCTGTTGGGCTTTTGTCTACATAAAAAGTGACGTAACGAACAGCTTCGCGCTGCGCTACGGTGAGTACATCAGCTTCAAGTACGGCTTCCATTTTGGCAATACTTTTCAAGGTAAGATTATGCGATCCGCTGAGCCATTTACTAACTTCCGACTCAGCTTTCCCCATTTTCTTAGCCAGGTCCTTTTGCGTCCAATCTTTGTTTTTAAGAATGTCGGCTACGCGCATGGCAATAGCCATGTTCATACGCACGTAACGGCGCGTTTCAGGTTTTACGCGAGCGCGGATGCGGTCGTATACGTTGTTGTTTTTCATGGGATGGATATTTCAAAATCTTGATCAAAAATGATGTCCGTTTGATCCTTGTTGTATTGGATATCTCCTGCAACCATTGCGTCATCGATAGCCATTGCTATCCGTTGCGCTCTTAAAAAATGGGCTCTCACGTTTGGGCAGTCCTCAGGAATTCTGCTTGTCTTTTCACCTCCATTTAGTAGAATCACAACGTTTCCATTCAGTCGGATTAAATACAATCGAAGGGTATTGTATTCTTGATACGCTACATTTAAATGCCTCCCCAAGTACTTGCGTTTGGCGTTTTCAGGAGGAAGTGCAAGTGCGTTGCGCTCATTTCTGAAAAATTCAAGCTTTGCTCCAGTATAATGTGCCATTTCATCAAGCCAAACAAACATTTCATCGACCATATCTGCCAGTCGATCAATATCCTCATGCCTGTTGAAAAAATCATCGCTTTCCGGCGTAGACCACTCGGCCTCGCCATGTTGCAATTCAATGGTATAATACCGGACTTTGGGCCCGCTTAGTGGCTCCACTGGGATAAGCCGCGCAAAGGTATTCATTTATAAGTTAAGATTCAAGCGTGTCTGATTCTTTTTAGTTTTGTTAACAATTGTGACCATTTTAGGTGCTTTTAAGGGTTAAAATACATAAAATGATGTTTGCCAAGCTCTGATATGGGCACATTAGGACTTTAGTAACAACCATACAAACAACCCAATCAATACCGCAAGCTGAACCGACGAAAGTATGATCGTTGTCGTTTTCATACTGTTTAACCTTCCGCCCAAATCCACCACCTCTTTCACCACCTTGGCGTTTTCATCCCGGACAACACGTTCCAGTGCATCCAGCCGACTGTGGAAGCTTTGAAGGCTTGTGTTCAAGTTGTCAATCCGGAGCTCAATGCTACCCAGTTTCCCGGAGATGTCTGCATTTTTTAGAAACAATGTCAACCGGTTCAATTCTTCGACCGTTTCCGACAACCCTTTGAGTAAAGTTTGAATCTCCTTTTCTTTTTTATCCTTGAAATCCTTCAAATCTTCCCGGGATTGCGTGATATCTTTTTTGGTGATCACCTCCGCTTCTTTGAGAATCCTTTCCGCTTCTTTTTGAATTGCATCAGCCTTCCCACGCACCAACTCAACATAGCCGGTCATTTCATCTACCAACCCGACGGCTGGCATAAGTTTGTTGAGTTCGGCACGGAAATCATCCAACATTTGCTCGGTTCGTGTAGCCATGGTTAGGGTTGAGTTTGAAAATTCTGTAAAAATTGATGGTTAAATCCGCGCAACCATTGCAGGTTGGTTTTCAGTAGGAGCGTATTGGGTAAGTCTGAAAAATAGGCCTTGACATCGGCAGCACCATGCCGCGGCAGGTAAGCCAAAATGGCCTCAACGTATTGTTTGATTATGGAGGATGATCCCAAATCCTCTACCTTGGATAAGTACTCCATCAATCCCGATTCACAATCGTCGCAGGCTTCTGCAAAGGAATTTTCAAATTGTGAGGAAAGCACAAACATCGAAAATGCCTTGAGCAGGCGAAGACTGGGGTTGTTTGGATCGGAACGCAACAAACGCGTGGATGCGCCTCGCATGTGCTTGATGTTGTCGGTTTCGTTGCCAGATCGATCGATGGCCATCAACCGAATGTACTCGAGTACCCGATCGAATGCAAGTACCTGACCACCGATAATATCATCACGCAACGAAAAATGTGCTGTTGCATTCGGATCGTCCAGTCTGGCCTGGAATCCTCCCCGCGCGTATTTTGAGTTGAAATACAAATGCAGAAACGATTTCAACTGGAAATTTCCACTGCCTTTTTCCCTCGATTCGTAATCAAGAAAGACATTGAAAGCACCGAAAACGTCGCTTATGGCAGCTCTTCGTTTGGCGGCTATTTCCTGGTAGGCAAAATCCACAACAAAGGATGCCATTTCCCGGAACAAGTCCTTGAGCGTCTTTCCAAGTTTTAATGCAATCGTTGCACTATCGTAAGGTTGATTGCCTTCAGGCAGGACAACCGAATCAAGTCGGCTTTTCAGGACATCCCTTACCCGGCTATCGGAATAATACCGCCGCATGTACTGATACAAAGCAACAACGTATTCACCCGGCATTTTTTGCTTCAAATACAGCCGGTACATATCATTTCGATAATCCACCTCAAAATCGTCCACGATACCGATGCACGTCAACCGGTATAGCGCTTTGTCGGTATCCGGCTTGGTTCGTCGCGCAAACCATAATTCCCTGAACGTGTGAAAATCAGGGGTGTTCAAAAACGGTGTAGGATCTTTGAACAACTTTTCAAAATAACCCTCAAATGTCCAATTCGATTTGTTTGCCTCTGCATAAAGCTTCTTGTGCGCCTCTTCAAGGACATGGGTGTTAAAATGGGGCTGAATGAATCGAAACAATTCTTTAGCATGTCTCTCCTTGGTAAGATGATTGATGAAGCCAAGTTCAAATTCGTGTTGTTGAGGGGCCTCCAGATACTCCAGAATACCAGGCGTTATTCTCTCTCCGAAAAGCGAGTAAAATTTGGCCCGAAAAGTGGCGCCGTCTGGCAGACTATCATCGAAATGGGCTCTAATCAACGACCTTACCGATTCATGCATGGGCGTGACATGCGCCCCGCCGTAGGAACGCCAGCCGTTGCTTACGTCCAGGTAGCCATATTCCAGCCCGTCATCGTCTTCTTTTACATACAACCGTGCTCCATTTTCCCTCTCCCAGTAGTTCAAAACCAGTACCAGACCGGTTTCCTCCTCCAATTGTTTTTCCAATACTTCTTTGAGTGTGCTGCCGGGAAAGGTAATGGGTTCAAAAAGTAGGCTTTCGAGGAACCGCATTTCAACCTCCGGCCCTCTGAAAGAATTCTCCTGGAAAAAATTCAGGATGTCTTCATCCACATTTAGTTCACGAAATGGGACGGGTTTTTTCCGCTCACGAGGCCATTTACGCAGTTCCTCAAGAGGCGGCAACTCGAGTTTGTTCAAAACATCCTTGAAGTCGGCTTCCAAAAAATATTTACCAACCATTCTGTTGTCCACACTGGGCAAAGCGAAGCCTTCGCTGCGAAGCAACCGAAAATGGCCTGCCTCCATCGTGAAAAGCTTTTGCTGGTTGATTAAAACGTAGGATAATGCCAAATTCCCATCGCGTCCAGCACGCCCGGCCTCTTGAACAAATGATTCGGGTGAAGAGGGACTGTTAAAGTGGATGGTAAACCGTATGTTCGGTTTGTCGATGCCCATTCCGAACGCCTTGGTGGCTACCATGAGCTTCAACTTGTTCTGAATGAACCACTCCTGGTTGCGGAAACTATCTTGGTCCACAAGTCCACTGACGTATTGGGATTCATCCGAAGAACCGATGAAGGTACCGACGTAGCTGCCAGCGTTTTCCTCCCTACTGTCGATCTGAATGGCACCGTTGAAAGGTGGTACGGTTACCTTGTCAGCAATGCCGTTGCGTCTGTCAACATTGATAAATGCAGGGTTTCCGTCGGGACCGATTTGCGGATTTCCGTTTTGGTTGTATTGAATTTTAAACTTGTCCGTTACGCCAAAAACCCATCCTCTGTGTGGTGTAAAAATCAACCCGCCGTTGTCGGCAAAGAGTTTTTGCGGTTGGTAATTAAGATAACAGATTTTTGATCTTTTCGCTTCAATCCAAACTTTCTCAGGTTGCTTTTCTCTTTGGCCTGCGTCCAGCATTTCTCTCCAGGTTTGCTTCAGCACATGGTCAACGACTTCAGGCGTATTGAACTTATCGTACGCTTCCGGCAGGTTCTGAATGAGTTTCAACAGCGCCCCCAATTTGGTACTTGCTACGTTTTTTTTGACTGACCATTCGTCATTTTCTGCTACAGGGTTGACTGTAAACAGCTTTTGCCTGGTATCATCAACAGGGAAAGCATAGGTTGTATAATCAATAGGTACATCCACAACCTGAAAAAAGATTTCATCCCTGCTGGAGTATTCCGCACTTACAATGGCATCGGGTTCGTCGTGGATGAGCAACTCACGCTCCACATCGGCAAGAACGTCGTAGGAGGCGGTTGCAGTGAGCCCAAACAGGGGTATTTTCCCGCCCTCTACACCAAAGTGAAGATGCTCCACGGCATTGCGGCCGAGGGCAAGATAGGCAGGACGGAAATCATGCCCCCATTCGGAAACGCAATGCACCTCGTCGATGACGCAATAGGCAAACCCGAATCGACCGAGCATACTCTTTAAGGTTTCGCGAAAATCCTCCATCATCATGCGCTCCGGCGATACAAACATCGTCATCGTTTGGCCCGTACGAAGTTGGTACAAGGCATAGCGTTTTTCTTCACCGGTCAGGCGTGAATTGATCAGGGCACAGGCGTCCATCCCAAGCTTCACCAGGTTGTCCAACTGATCCTGCATCAACGACCTCAACGGATCTATCACCAACGTTATCCCCGGTTGCAGGAAAGCTGCCAATTGGTAGGTCAGCGATTTGCCGCCTCCCGTGGGCAACAGTCCGATCACCGTTTTGAGGTTGAGTGCACGGTGCAGAATCGGAATTTGTCCCTGGCGAAATTGCTTTTTGCGAAAAAGATTTTGCAGGAAAAAAACCAGTAGCTCTTCCCGTTCGGGGATGGCGCCCCAACGCTCTCCTCCATAGAGGGCCAAAGGACCGTATGCTATGGGACGGGCCGTGTGAAACTGCCGGTCCACCCACGGCCAACGCTCCGACCGTACCAATACGTACGGGTACGGATACCGTTGGTTCAGCTCCATGCCATAACGCCTAAGCACCGATACATCCACCACCAGATCGCACGACGTGCCATCGTAATCGCCTATCGTAAGGGGTTCATTGCCGCGCAGGGCAGCCCGTTCAAACTCCCGGGTAGCAAAAACCTTCTTCAATACGATGCGTGGAAAATTTGTTTTTCCACTGAGCGTATAAATGCGTTCCATCCACGTATTGAGATCATCAACGGCAAGGCGCGCACAGGGTACGTCGCGCTCCACCACCACAATTTCCCATTGTTTCTCCTCCGGCTTCAACAAGCCGCTGAGAATGGCATCGAGGATGACTTTTTGTACCCGGGCTACGGCGATGGGAGTGAGCGCCAGCTGCAAGACGGCTACCCAATGGGAGTCCATCTTCCGGCTGTAATGCTGCGCTATTCGTTGGATGTATTCCGGACGGGTGATGTCGTCGAAAACTTGTTTAGCAGCAGTTTTCTCCTGAATGCGGCTGGTATGCCAACCAGCTGACCGGGCAGCATTGTCGCGTCTCAAATCGAGCGCTTTTTGCTTGAAAGAACTGTGGTATGGTGCACCGTCGACTTCAACGATGTACCCTCTGAGAACAGGATTTTGAGGGTTTTTGTCGGCCAATGGGTAGAGCAACGGCAACACAAAATCGGTGCGTTGCTGGTGAAAGCCGGGTTCGCCGGGCAACAGCGACGGCAGCTCGACTTGCGGCGTGAGCAATTGTCGCAAATACGGATGCCTGCTGGTTTCCTGCTGAAACACGGCAGATTCAAACCCACTTTCAAAAACATCGTGGTAATCCGGCTCAAACCGGTTGTCGATCACGTGTAGGGCGGTAAATACCTCGTCGAGCAGCGCTTCGTTAACTTTGCCAGTAACCGGAAAATCGATGGATGCTTCCGAGTCGTTTTTCGCGGTGTACCCCAACGCCGTGAGGGCTTCTTCCACAGCCATACTGGGCAACGTGGGCAATCCCCGTTGCAACAGGTTGTGCAACACCACGATTTCCGACGGCAATGGCCCATCGGCCGGCGACATTTTGACGTCCGATGTGACGTGGAAGGCGCTCAGCTGACGCAACAACGCCTCGACTTCTCCGCCGGGAAAACGGTCGGTTAACATCGCTTTCAGGGCGAAGTTGAAGGTGCCGGCGGTGGTGGTGTGGTGGTGCATGAAAAGTTACTTATTGGATAGATTCAATCTGATACGAGCCATCGTTAATAAAATAATTCAATTTTACCCATTGCCATGGGTGAAAAGGATACCAGTCCCATAAAAGTGTTACGATATTGACAAATTATCTGGGCCATCAGAGGTATTCCTTTGTTTTCCTATTGGGGCACCTCAAGCATCAAAACATCTATATATGATTGACTATTTGAAAGCACTTTTTTCGAGTTTGGCGCAATTAGTGTGAGTTCAAATCTCTAATGATTGATATAAATATAACTACTCCAAAAAATCCAAATGCAACAAAGACAGTTTCTCTTCCTCACTCGGAAACTCAAATTCCCAACGCTTGGCCATGAAATTCAACAAGGCTAAACCACGTTCACGGATTGCTTGTGGAGTCCATTCTGACCATTGATTTACAACTTCAAGCTCTGAGTAGGAACCCTCGCTATATCCACTTCTGGTGGTCACGCCATTCGCATCCTTTTTAGATTTTTTATCAATATAGCAATCATTTTGAAGCCTTGAATTGATAGACCTGGATAGAAGAAGTAAATTCCCCAACGATGCACTCAAACACCCTTGTTGAAAATTATCGTATTTTCCGAAGGATTGGTTCCAGCACTCCAAACTAGGTGTTTGTGGGTAAATATGCTCAATGCTCACCTTATCCTTTTCGTAACTCATAAAATCTTTCCAGGTGACTTTCTCGCCACGATTACCTTTTCGCTCAATTTCATATTCAAATAGGAAGTACCTCAAAGCACTCCATGCATAGTAACCTTCAACATTCCGGGCATCAAACTTTTTTAAAAGGAAACTCTTAAAATCTGCTGTTTTCAAGATCGAGGTGCCCTCCCTATGCTCAATGATAGGCCACATATCGCTTTGCAATCCTGCTATGGCCAAGTCTGCGGCAGATGGATTGTGATAGATATCCCGCGCAAAATTGTAGTAGGCGCTGTTTCGGTAGTTGGCGTATTGCTTCCCCAGACGCATCGTAAGAAAAAGAAAACGCTCAATCGCTTTGAATAACTCAACCCGCTTTTCAGCACTAAGCGCACGATTCGACAGCGCTGCCATGACCAATGGCCTGAAATAACTCATTCCGAGGCGGTTCAACTTATCCAACCATTCTTTTTCTTCAGGAGAAACATCTTTATCCTTGTGGTCATAAGGGAAGAAGGTTGCATGCCAGTAAATAGCCGATGCACCCAACTTCTTAACGTAGTCATTGATTTCGGATAAAGGCAATTGTGCCCGTACGGTAGGTTCAACAAACTCCCCAACGCGAGTTTCATTCATTTCTTCTTCCTCGGATTCATCCCAAATGGTCTGGTTAATCGGTTGATCTTTGGTTAAAAGGGCCTTCTTCTTGAAAACATTATGGGTAGTAAACTTGTCATTTAACAGGAATTTTATGTAGTCATCGCCTTTGATTTTGGTGTATTTGAAATAAGCAATCCAATGAGCACGGAGATATTCGTCGTCCGGCAATGTGCTTGTTTTATTTCTACCGAGCTGGTGGTAGACGAGTTTCCAAGATTCATTGATCTCGTCTCTAACTTTTTGACGCTCATTTTCCTTCACTTCATTTGGTTCGTATAAAGTTGTGAGGTAAATAAGCCGGTTTTTTAATTTCTCGAGATTAGAAAGTTGCTTGCCTCGGTTATTCATTGTTTCAAAAGCAACGAAAACATCAAAGTCATCCCCTATTTCATAAATATTGAATTTCAACCGGTTGGTGACGCCTTTGAAAATATCTTCAATACCCTTATAGCCGGATTCTTCAAAAAGTTTTTCTAGGTTCTTTTTAAAGAATTTCTTAGCATTTTCTAGGTTTTGGGTGTAAAAAGTTTCCTGAACAATACCGCCATGAACTTCACCTAAAATTCTGTGTCGCATGTATTTGAAGCTCGGATTGTCCGATTCGTATCCGAAAATATAGGTTCGTATTACTTCCTCACCAGGCTGCACGACAGAAATGTATTGTTCCTCAATAGATTTAAGCGTGTAACCTCCAAGGTTAATACTTTCACTTCCTTTCTCTTTATTTTCAGGTAAATTTTTCACCAACTCGATTAATGTAGCTAATAAAATGACCACCGTCGTAAGCCGTTGTTGGCCATCCACGATATGGTATGGGACGTATTCTCGTTCTTCCATCACCCAGCGATCCTCCCTCCATTGATCTTGTTTTGACCACACGTCATCATCAACTTGCTTTAAGGAAAGTACACCTGTATAATGTGACCTTTTGTCTTGCAGATTGATCAAATCCTCCCAAAAATCTTGCAAATGCGGTTTCTCCAGCCAGGCATAGCCGCGCTGATAATCTGGAATTCGAAATAGCCGTTGGTGAAAAATTTGTGAGAGCGATTGTAATTCTTTCATGTTTTGATCTTTATTTCGTGATTATTATTTTTGTTCAAGTGCATCCCAAGCCTCCAAAACCAACCGCCTGGTTCGATACTCCCCATACAACCGCATCTCCTTATCCTTTAGCACCCGAAAGGTCTCGCCCGGAAATTCCGGCCCGTAAACATCTTGAGGATCAAGAATATATCGAAGCTCATCGCGGGTCAGGCCATATAGGCGGGCATAAAGTGCATCCAGCTCAGCACGCAAAAGAGAGCGCCTATCTTCATCCCATTTAAAGGGTGGCAACGGGCACCCATCGCCATGCTGGTCCCAACAGATCTCTGGATAAGCATCCGACCACTCCGGGATATTCCATTCATGTCCACCAGTTGCAATCTTGTTGTCTTCCCATTGCTGCTGAAGTATAGCTCTTAGCCCATCATCAGCCTCGCGCCAGAGATCGTCCGCGAAGGCTTTGATGTCCCAGGAGGTATAGGTGAGCTCGATGACTAGTTTTGAAATTCCACTTAGAATGCTAGGGGTATAATACTGAATGCCTATCACAGGTATTTGTTTTAATAGCCCCCAATTAAAATGAACCCCACTAACTTTTTGCCTAGCAATATAATCAAATACGATACTATTCAGATTACTTACAAGTACGAATCCGGGCAGTTCACAATTGAAGCCAATCGCCGGGCAAGAACGCGAAGCTAAAATCTTTGGGATAATTGTACAAATACTTGTTCTTTCGTTAGTTGCATTAGAAACATCACGCCAGATGATAAAATAATTCTTATCGTATCCGATACATTTTTGCATCAAAGAATCATAAAGATTACTATTAGCAACATATCTGGTTTTGATCCTAAATTTCGACTCAGACTTTTCAGTTGTCGTAGAGTTTATTGTATTCCCTTTTATAACTTCTTCATTATTTGCTCCTTCGAAGGTTGAAAAGCGATGATCGAAATGCCAGAATAATTTTGATTCAAAAACAGGGTGTTTGAAATTTTTAACACCGTTTTCATGAGTGAATCCAATTTCTGAAGCGTGATCTCCCAAATCAACTAATCTAATATAATAGGCCCCCCATTCTGATTTTTTGCTATCTGACGATAGAATTTGATGAACTTGAAATATTTTATTTGTAAGTTCCGCATCCACACGGGTACGAAATACTGGGCATGTTTTGGTATTAGGGTTGAGCCGCAGAAAATCGTCCTTCCCCAAATGAAAAATGCGCATATCATCAAGTAGGTGCTCTGTTCTAGTTAGGAAAAATCCGAAACGAGCTTGTGTTGTACCAAGGTCGCGCCCGGCTAAGGTTAGAAGGCAGAATTTATAACGGCTATCCACTGAAGGGAAAATCTTCTCCCGATTTTCAAAATCAAATAGGCTTACAAGGCGATTTTGCTCCACCATTGCCCCAAAGAAGACCTTATTGCTATCATCAGTAGCAATACCGGTGGGAACAATAAAACCAACCCTGCCCTCAGTTTGTACCAATTGGCTAAATAGTTCAGAGAATACGGAGTAAGTATTGATGTCCCCAACGGCTGTCAGTTCATAGCGGCCACTGTGTCGTAGAAATTTTCCAGTAGCATCGGCTTCATGCAATGCATCCTGAAAAACGGCATAAAGGAGCGGCTTCGTTGTGACGATAGCTTTGATCATCCGTTCCCGCTCAGCCTTGTTGGCGGCATTGGCGATCTCTGGGTCGCGGGTAACGAAAAACTCTTTTTCCTGCAATTTAATGCGTTCCCAGGGCGGGTTTCCCAGCATTACATCAAATCCACCTGCTGCTGCCACATCCGGGAATTCCAATGGCCAGTGGAAAAACTTGTAATGGTCGGCCAGTCCATAAGCTCGGCCTTCTAGTTGGGCATCTGCGCTGGCGCCTAATACAGTTTTTTGTTGTTTTGCCAACAATTCAGCGGTGATATAGCGCTCCCCAGATTTTAGCGGTTGGAAAAAAGCGGCAGTATAAAGGTGACAGGCGGTGAGTGGACGTAGCCAGTTCTTGTCGTTTCGTAGTTTTTCAAAGGCTTTTGCCTTTGCCCGGCGCCCATCCAGGGTGTCATCGTTCAATGCCTCGAACTGTCGGTAAGCTGCGGCCCGTTCCTGCTGCGGTGCCTTACCCGCGCTGAAGTCTTCGCCGCCGAAAAGCGTTAGCTGTTTCCGGGTGCGCCATTCCTTGTTTTGCTTACGAAGCATCTGCGCAACTTGCTTATCATCCCCCGTAACTTCTTTAAACGCTTCGTCGGGCAAGTCTTTTGTCAGCAGTGCCAGGTTGTGCACGCCAACCAGGCTGTTGCCGCATCGAATCTTGTGCTGCAGAAAACTGAGGGGCCGGCCTGGATAGTGACTTTCGAGCCAGAGGGCCACTTGGCAAAGTTCCACGGCATCAGGATTTAGGTCTACGCCATATACACAGTGTTCAATCACCTCACGCAGGCATGCACGCACGAGGGCGGTAGGCGGTTGTTCATCGCCACCGCTGCGCGCACGGGCCAGCTCCAGAGAAATGCGGCGAGCAGCAGCCAATAAAAAGTGACCAGAGCCGCAGGAGGGATCACACACTTTCAGACTCAACAAGGCCTGGGCCTGTTTATCCAGGTCTTTACCAGCAGCAGCTTTGCGTTCTGCCATCACGGGCTCTAAGGCACTGCGCAACAGTTCTGCCACCAGATCATGGCGGGTGTAATAGGAGCCAGTAGTTTTCCGCTCTGTAGCTTGTATGAAAGAAAAAGAAGGTCTGGCTCCTGGCGCAGAACCACTGATATAAGGGTGTAGGTCAAGCAAACTTTCATATACTGAACCCAGCTCTTCCACATCCAGGCTGCGGTAGTTGATGCGGTGGCGCGTACCCTTCTTTTTGTCTTCGTAGGTATGAAGATGGTAGAGGGCCTCCAACAGCTCCGCGTTACTCAAGGCAGCATTTTTCAGTAAGCCTAAAGCGTCTGGATTGAAGAGTTCGCCGTCTAAGGGTGTGATTCCGAATGGCTTTCCGTAAGTTTCTGTTTCAAAAATTCCAAAATTCACGAGCAGTTCTTGCCAGAGGTTTTGGGCATGCCCATCACAGCGTCGGCGCACGGCGGCCATTTCTCGCAGGCGTAAAAGACTGTAGTGCTGTCGGTAAATTTGACGAGCGCGTCGCTGGTCAGTTGTTGCGCTTACTTCATCAGGGAAGATGAGTTCCCGTTCCTCCGCTACCAATAAAAACAGCAGCCGGTAAACCAGCCGACGCAGTTGCCGGTTGTATTCTTCTGGACTGAGCGTACCAGCCTCTATGGCTAGGCGGAGCGCGTCGTTATCGCGGTGTTGCAGGAATCCAGTACCCATTATTTGGAGGGCATCCACGACGGCATCCCGCAGACCATCCCGGATACGATTGCCCTCTTCGATACCTTTTTGGTGGTAGATTTCCAGCAAGCAATCTGCGGGGTTATCGCTCCGCGGACGCAAACGCGTACCATGAAGAAGCCGATATAATTGTGTAAAGTCGGCAAAGCGATCTTCCTCGAAAATTTGGCGTAAGTCCCATTCAACATATTGTTGTTGGCGCAGCCTGGCGTTGTCGCGCAGCAAGCGCAGGTAGAGTCCATTGCTCACCAAGCCGTACAGGAAATTTTCTTTGCGGTTCAGGTATTCCTGCAACAAGGCATGTGGAGTGAGTCGATCTACTCCCTTTCGGCGTTTATCCAATTCAAGTCCAAAGCCAATGAGGTGAAGAGTAACCCCCTCCGGCTGGCCGTCGCGGTGGCTGATATGATAATTGTGCTGTTCAATTTGTTCCCCCTGTTGCTGGTATATTGGGTTGTAGTCCAACAGGTCCATCAGTGGTTCCAACCAAAATCGGCGTGTATCGCTGGTCCCTGAGTCGCCTTCTGGTGCACGTTCCATGCGGCTTTTAAATACCTGCCACTGTGCTTTGGCTTCTGACCAGGCGCGAACGATGGCATCAGCCAGACGCTCATTTTTAGGAAGAGCGAAGTCAGCATCACGCTGGCCTGGGAGTTCTTCCAGGCGGTCCAGTATTTCAGGGGATAAAAGAGAACCTTCAATATGCAACATAATCTCAGGAGTTTGGAGTTTCGGGCAAAAGGATATAAACGCCTAACAGATCGGGGGGGAGAACGGGTAGTACGCTGTTGTAAACGGGTTCACCGCTGATCTTTTTACGGTAACGGTCGTGGGCTTCTACAACAATTTCAGCGCGTTGCCGGGCTACATCTTGTACCAATGAATGGAGCTTGTCGAAATCCAACAATGCGTATTCCAGAAGTTTGGCACGACGTTGCTCTGGCACGTTGCCACTGATGGAAGTCAGCAATAGCAGTTCTTTTGCATCCTCGGTGGAAAGTGCTTCCGGGTTATCCGTACTTCCCCGAAAGCCCCAGAGTAGCATTTCCTCTGCCAATTGTTGCATTTGGCCATCGCTACGCTCCATACGGGAGCGTACGCGCAGGAGGTAGAGCGTGGTAGGCAGCTGCACAGCTTTGGTAAATACCGCAGCTGCACGTCCAATATGGTAAGTATTGGCCGGCATAAAGGCAGTGTTGAATACCGTATGACAAAGCTGCTCTACAAAAGGATGGTTTCTGCCAAGATAATCGAGTCCGGGCGGCACAGGCGAAGAGAAGGAGACGTCTATTTGTTCTTTTCTAGAAATTTCGTGTTGCAGGGCTGCATCCAGATTGGTAAGGTATAAGCGCTGACCAGACTTGAGCGTTTGTACCTTGCCACCCAGGCGGGGAAGTGCTTCCGTTACGAAATCGCGCACGTGATCTGGTGTTCCAATTGCTTCATCGGTGCCATGTAGGTCGGCTTCTATTTCTTCTGTGTTAATTTTACGCTGCGCAAAGATGGAAGTAATGGCTTTTTCCCGTTCTTCAGCCTGTTTGTAAGCGGTTTTCACGCGTTCTTCCTGTTCCATAATAGTGGGATCATTATCGAACAATGACATTTGGATTCCGGTGTCTGGTCTCATCTGGGCATTCAATAGTACCGCATGCAAAATTGCATCTGTAATCGTGGCACTATTTTCCGAGAGTGGGACAGTGATACCGGTGGCTTTGTAAATTTCTCTTGCTTTACGGAGGAGAACACGCAGTACCACACCGTCCATTGGGTTTTCCTTACCGAAAAGGAGTAGGGTTTTTACGGTGTCTGATGTTTGGCCCATTCGGTCTACCCGGCCTTCGCGCTGTTCCAAGCGATTGGGATTCCAAGGTAAATCGTAGTGAACGATGGCATTGAACTGTTCCTGTAGGTTGATACCTTCGCTCATGCAGTCGGTAGCAAAGAGTACTCTTTGCGGGAAAGCCTGCATAGCCTTTACCTTCGCCCTACGCTCTTCGTCGGGCCATTCGCTGGTGACGGTTTCGCAGATGAATTCCTTTTTATCAAAAGTGCGGCGCAAGGCAGTACCCACTACTTCTCCAAGGTAATTTGCCGTGTCAATAAATCGACAAAACACAATCACGTTGTGGCCACTAGCCACCCATTTTTCCAATAATTGTAGAAGAGTTGCCGCTTTTCGGTCTTTTTTCAATCCAACCAATTCATCCAGTTGTTCGGCGAGTTGCTTCAATACATCCTGTTCTCCACGGCTCATATCAATGGAATTGGCAAGATGCACCGGAGTGGTATCATCTTCAGCGGCGGGATTCTGTTCCAGGATTGAGTTCTGTACAGCAAGGGTATCTTCTTCCGGCAAATCTTCTGCTTCAGTTGGTTTTATTCCAGCCCTTCGACGCAACATGGCAGCGCCTGTACGAGGAGAACTCATGACTCCTCGTAGGAAGGTAAGGGCCGTATAGTACCGGAGTTTTTGCATGCCTTTATTGGCAACCTCCACCTGTACCATCTTGCGCACCAATTCCAGCAGTTTCAGGAAAACCATGCGGTATTCCGGGTGAATTTCGTAGGACTCTTCCAACGGGTCCCGTTCCGGAAATTTTGTTTCCTCACCGAAACTGTGCCTTATGTTTTTGCGGCGGCGTTGGATAAAATGCTCGGCTACTTTTCTTCGGTGTTCTTCAGAAGCGGTGGTAAGCTCTACTCGTTCAAATTCGGGTTTAAGCAAGCCCAATAGACTATGGAACTCCTCCGGTTTGCCGCTATGTGGTGTAGCAGTTAGCAACAGCAAGTGCTGGTCTGTCCGTCGGGCGATTTCCGACAATAAGCCGTGGCGCATCTGTTGCTGTTGGCTCGTGACACCAGCAGGTCGGGCGCAGGTGTGCGCTTCGTCCACGATAATCAGATCGGGGCAGTTGCGCATAAACAGGGTACGGTAACGCTCAGTTTTGACCAAGTCTATAGAAAGCACTTGCAAATCGAAGCGCTCAAACACAGTTTCGTTGGCAGAGCATTGACGTTCCAAAGCGCCGATAGTGCCGGAACGGATAATGGCAGCATCTAGTCCAAACTTATCCAGCATCTCCGTATGCCATTGCTCACAAAGATGTGGGGGGCACAATACTGCAATGCGACGAATCAAACCCCGATCAAGCATTTCCCGGGCGATGAGCAAGCCTTCGATGGTTTTGCCCACACCCACATCGTCGGCAATCAACAGACGGACGGTTTTTTGTCGCAATGCCATAATAAGCGGCACAATCTGAAATGCCCGCGGACGCACTGATATTTTTCCGGCACAGCGAAACGGCCCTGCACCATTTCGAAATAGCAGCCTTGCAGCATTAAAAAGCAATCGGGCAGATGCAAAATCGCCAATCTGGTCAACAGTTGGTCTCTCGAACGTGGCTGGTTTTATCTCATCCAATGGATTCGCCGCTGCCAACCAGATAGTTCGCGTTTCCAATTCGGAACCACCCAATGGGCGAAGCACGAGCAGGTCAGGCTCCGGTGCGGGCATTACAACCCAGGTGCGTTGGTGCATTTCCACGAGGGCACCGGGAGTATATTTTGGTTTAGTTTCTGTGGCGGTCATTTTGCAACTGCTTTGGTAAATAGGTGGAGGTTTTCGGCGACAAAATCAGCAACCTTCTTGCTGTAGTACCAAATCAGGACTTCCCAACCTAAGCGTTCGAGGCATTCACGTTTAAAGCCGTCACCTTCTGCCACGGTTTGGTTGTCATGGACGCTCCCGTCTACAAAAATGGCAATACGCTCTTGGTCAAAGACAAAATCAGCGGATGTATAACATCCCAGGTTGCTCATATTGATCTGAGCGCGGTCTGGCAAACGGAGGCCATTCTGATATAAGTAGTCTAATAGTTGGCGCTCCAGATTGGATTTCGGATCAGTTTGGCCTCGAAGCCATTGGTAATGCTCGTGGTAGGAACGACTACCAGCATTGATCTCATAGTTGCAATCTGAAAGCAATTCCAGTGCATTTTTGATCTTAAGCCGATTAATCTTCATGTGGTCACGCTGGTTGAAATAATCCAACAAGTCGGCATAAGACGCTGGACAGTGTTCTCCGTTGGGGTGCACGTCCATTCCGTTCTCAAAATAGCAAAGTTTATAGGCTTCCTGCACCACCTTTCTGAACATTTCGGCATCCTGGGCTATTTGCGAAAGAATACCAAGACTGCCCTCAGTTGCTTCGTAAATGAAGATATTGGGTTGTTCTGGCTCACCCATAAGCGCAGCTGCCATTTCACGTGGTTCTACCTGGAAACAAACTTCTATGGCGCGTTTGAGGGCGTACATGAGTGTTAGAACGCCATCCTTATCAAGTTGAAGTTTAGCACAAGGTTCGATGTAGAGTGCGTTAGCGGTATCCGTACTAAACAAATGTACTCGGTTGACGATATCCGGACTCTCATCCGGATTCGACCGTAAATCTGTTACTTCTGCTTCCGTTAGCCATTTACCAGTGCGAGAATTCAATGCAAATCCATGCTCTTGATTTTTAGATGCTCGCCAACGCAAGTTAACTTTTACAATTTGTGCGGTGGGGATATACCGTAGATTCAACAATTGTTCCTTCTTGAAAACAACCCGTACAAGTTGAATGCCTTTGGTGTTATCCGTACGGAAGTAAAGTCTTTCATCAAAGCCTTTACGCATGCGCTCTTCTTCTTCGCAGCTAATGCGTTGGATCTGTCTGGCTCTGCTGTCCTGAAACTCAAGTAAATTCCCGTATGTCTCCACATTTCCATTATTGCTGAGATCGGCCCCGGAGAAAGGATCTGTGTCTGCTTTGGTTTCATGGTCGAGGAGAATGAAGCCTGATTTACGAGAGATCTTGGCCTCCCGCAACGCCATATTTTCATTGGTAAAGCCAAGCATCATATTTGAGACCTGATACTTTTGGCCATCATAGTAAATGGTATTCTGCGGCCCAAATTCTGTAAGGGCTAACAATCGGGAACGAGAAACTGCATCACCCCCGGTAGAGGCATTTTCAAGCCACAAGCGACGCGGCAAGCGAGGGAAATTATAGCCGGGCAAGAAACCCTCAGATGCCAGGTATCGATAAGGAAAAAATTCGCTTTGCTCTGATTTGCCATTATTGCGCAGTTGGTCAAGCTGTTCCTGAGCCATTTCCATCTCCCGCTTGGCATCTTTATATTCTGGATGATTTCTGGAAATGGCTGGACGATTGATTACCTGCGTTGCATGTTGTTTGCCAGCCAATGCTTCCAGATACATCTTTCGCCAACGTTGGAAAGCGTCATCGAAACTCTTCGCTGCGCGATCAATAACTTGCTCGGTCCATTCATCATGATACCACCAAGGGCGACCGTATTGTTCTATGGTATCCTTCGTCAGTGTTGCGGCTTTTTCAAGCAGATTTTGTCTTGCATTTACGGACAAGTTCAACTTCAATACAACTTCGGGTCGAATCGGGAAACCGGGTTGCTCAACGTCTAACAGCTGTTCGATCGAGCGATCGAAGTGATCAAGCGCGCAAACGGCGAGATACATTGAGTGAATATGAGTGCGCCATAATTCCTCATTGCTCAGGTCAAGATTGGGTGAAGTAACAACGCCATGTACCATTTCGCGCTGGTGTTCATAATAATATCGGTCATGTGGACTCTGATTACCACAAAAGGCCAATACCAAGGCTCCTTGACCACTTCGGCCTGCCCGCCCTGCCCGTTGAACATAATTCGCAGGATTTGGCGGGATGTTGCGCAGATGTACCGTATTCAATTCAGCTATGTCAATGCCTAATTCCATCGTAGGTGAGCAGAACAAAGCCGAAAGGCGTTTTGATTTAGGTATCGCATCATCGTGTCGGAAAGCGGCTTCGTTGAATTGTCGTTTTTCGTTTTTAAGTTGTCCGGTATGTTCGCCGGCAAGGCGGTATTTCAACTGCTCCAAATCTCGCGTATAAAAGTCTTGAAAGAAGCGATTGGGCTCCTGCGTGCGATTTTCTTTAAGTCTTAACCTAACCCTGTCATGGCTGACGGTCTTCCCATCTCCTGCTTTCCAGCGGATTCTTTCTATCGGAAGCCTGTATAGAGGATGTTCAGCGAGGGTAGTATTTTTAGAAAGATATCCGGTGCCCACTAGAACTTCGAGGATATCCTCTGTGAGGTCGTTTACTAGTTCTCCCCTGAAATCATTATAGCCTCTTTTATTATGATAGTGTTTCAAGTATCGACCCCATGCGCTCATAAAGTGCAAACTTTCCGTATTGATGCGAGGTGAGACAGTTCTAATCCGCATCCAATTGGGATCGAATAGCCGTTCATCTCTTTCAAACCGCCATGGATCAACAAGCTTTTGTTGAATTACATTCCGATTTTGTTCTTTGTTTAGTTCCTCATAGTCGTCAGAATTGATCGCAAATTTATTTCTGATATAGTTTATTAATAAAAATAGTAAAGATTTGCGTTCTGAAGTGGGCAATTCCAACATCATTGGAACCTCTAGCCAGAACTTGTTTTCGCTGAGTTCATCCAAGTCAGTGTATTCTATATGGAGCAACCCGCATTGTTCCAGATTTGGCAAAACAACCCGCCAACTGTATCGCAGGTCATCCATGACCCGATACTTTAAATAAATACGGAGCGCTTTTTCATTTTCTAGACGGATAGAGCCTAGCCCACCACTTTCCTTGGCAAATTCTTCTTGCGACAGGTTTAATGCCGCAGCTACTTCTTGAGCAATATTAGAATAATCTAGTTCACCGTTTTTCCGCACAGCATGATAAATGGCAGCACGGATCATAACAGTATTAATGAAATCATTATAGTGCCCAGCCTGCAAGGCAGCATCCTGTCGATTATCCGTAAAACTCATAACCTTTTGAACCTCGGAGGGCGCTTTAAGCCGAGCCAGAGCAAGGACTGAAGACAAGGAGATGATAGTAGTAGCAGTGCTGCGACCTTCATTTCCTATCCTGGCAAGTTTGGTGTTATCCCGAGTGCGAGAGTCGTAGAATGCGCCTGATGTGGGATCAAATAAAAGTGGGGCTTTTAAGAACCATCCTGACAAATAACCTTCGGCAGACGTATTGCTAATTTGTCCAAAACGGTTGACATATACCCTTCTGGGAACGAATGGAACGCGCTCTTTGCGTACCCGATTTCGATTGCGTTGATCGAACCAATCTAATGGAAGTTCCTCCTGTCCGTATGCGGGATCTTCATCCCAGTAATCATCTCCGTCTTTCGGACTCAAGAGAAAATAACCCTCTTCACCAACCCCTTCTTCGATGTCGTAGCCGATAACATCGTTCAATGGTTCAAATGCAATATTATTAATCAGGTTAACACGGTAGAATGTTTCTCCAGAAATACGGCTAAAGGCAACTGAAAACAAGGGAATTACTTCATCGTTTTTGGTAATAGTAATTTCTTTTTCCAATTTTATCTCGCGCTCCTCAGGGGGCTCAATAGTGCAATAAGCCGAACCCGTTTGCAGGAAGAACTGGTGCAAGCGGAATTGAAGGTATGATTTTCGGGAATTTGATTCAGAGAGACGCACATTTACACTTTGAATCAAATTTAGCATCTCTTGCAGGCGTTTTCTGCAAATCTCCTCCGGTTGGTTAGAATCATTTTGGAGCGCCTGTATAACTTCTGGAAGTGTTTTGGGTTCGCTGCGGTAACGCTTACCTTCTAACTCTTTGAGGGCAATTTTTTGCTCCAGCCAGGCTGCCAACGGATGTTTAACAAGTTCATCTTCCGTTCCATTTTCAGGGATTGGCAAAGTCAGGCTTTGCTGAAGCAACTTTAAATTATCACCATCTGCGCCAGTAATTACGCGTCGGAGTGTTTCTGTGACAATTTGATCCTGGTTAAATGCAACGCCGAATATTTTGGATCCCACTTTTGCAACATCTTCTTTTTGCTGACTTGGACTCCCGCCGCTAGACATTGTCGCAGAGGTTCCAATACAAACCAGTTTCTGGCGTGCTTCCCGGTGAATTCTGCGAATCAGCATGGCCACATCTGCACCTTGTCGACCACGATAAGTATGGAGCTCATCAAAAACAAGGTATTGAAGGTTTTCAAAAATGCTTTCCCGAAGGGCCTGTTCCTTAGCTCGAACAAGCATCAACTCCAACATCACATAATTGGTCAGGATGATGTTGGGCTTGTCCTCAATGATCCGTTGTTTTTGTTCCGTCTTTTCTTGTCCTGTATATTTTGCATAGGAAAAAGGGAAAGAATCATCTCCGTGCTTCTCCTCGTAGAACTTTTGCAGCTTTTCAATCTCTCCATGTTGAGAATTGATTAGTGCATTCATAGGATAAACAATCAAGGCATGTACTCCTGGTTGTTTCTTGGTCCCATTAGTTTTTAATAAATGATTAAAAATAGTCGCCATATAGGTTAACGACTTACCGGAGCCAGTACCTGAAATAACAATAAAGTGCTGGCCGTTTATTCCAAGTTGAACAGCCTCCTCTTGGTGCTTATGGGGCGAAAAAGGGAAAAGCTGGGATAGATCGGGATGGGCATTATTCAGCTCGCGCAAAGGCGTACCTTTTTCATATCCAGGGTTAAACTGGATCAACGGATCGTTCCAAAGCCCACGTTTTTCATTTAAGTAGTCCTCAACCACACTGCCAATGCGGTCATCATTAATCCGGATGAAACTTTTGATATATTTCTTATACTCATTGAGAATTGTTTGATGGTAGTCAAGAATATCTATCATTTTCCTAGTTGTTTGATGTTTTCAGAGAGCAAGGTAACTCACTTTCAAATTTTGACTTAGAAGTATTAAAGTATACCTCTGCTTTTCAACTCCCAAAAACACTTAGCCGTCATCTTAATATCCACAGAGGCATCATGCGCATCTGCAAAAGTGGTCTTGAAAAGCTTGTAGTGCAATTCTTCCAGTTTTGGCCATTTATTTCCATAAGGGCCTGGTATGGCGCAGTAATCAGTAGCACTTTCCATCGTGCAGATTTTGCGTTTCCCATCTAAATGATTGGGTCGTTTGTTCCGCAAAAACTCAGCCCCAACTATTTTTTCATC
>JBBRWA010000037.1:0-27699 GCA_038246345.1 Chitinophagales bacterium | reverse complement strand
GGATTATCAATCCGGCTGGGGTGGGGGAGGTTACCAGGACATATCGACCCAACAGAGCTCTTATCCTCAAATATATCCACAAAGCACTGTAGCTGTTGAGATTACGCCGGGATTTTGGGGCGCACCGTACAAAGAATTTTATCGGGTTTACATTGATTTTAACCAGGATGGAGATTTTGACGATCCTGAAGAATTGGCCTTTGATCCTGGGTTTCCACAAAGCGGGGCCGCCATTGGCAGCCTGGTTGTGCCGCCGTTTACCCAAATGGGCATCACGCGATTGCGGGTGTTGATGAAATTTGCTGAAGACAACCAATTGCCCCCTACCGCATGTGGAACCTTCAGCTTTGGCCAGGTAGAAGATTATTGCGTCTCATTGGAAGATACGCCAACGGATGCTAAAATGACCTTGGACTCAAACTTGCTGCTAAAAATTTACCCACAACCAGCCGCTGACTTTGCCTGGGTTGAAGTTCCAGAAAACAATGTACAGGAATACAACCTTCAAATTTGGGATATAGCGGGACGGAAACGAATGGATCAAACCTTGGGCAACAAGCGAAATACAGCAGTCAGTGTAGATATTTCCAGCCTTTCTTCTGGCATATTTTTCGTCTCATTAATGGCCGAAGGCCAGACATATCGAGGCAAACTCATAAAACGATAGGCTAAATTTTGGAAATGCGGACCACAGAACAACTTCCTGCCAGCATTTCTATTAATTTTGCGCTCTTTATTTAACGATCAAACTTTTCCCCTGTGCAAGATTTTATCTCCGAACTGAAGTGGCGTGGCCTGATACACGATATGACGCATGGCGTTGAAGAACATTTAAAATCGGGCATGGTGCGTGCCTACATCGGGTTTGACCCCACAGCCCCTTCCCTGACCATTGGGAATTATGTGCAAATAATGCTGCTCACTTTCCTGCAAAAGGCAGGGCATCAGCCCGTTGTATTAATGGGTGGCGCTACCGGGCGCATCGGCGATCCGAGTGGAAAAGACAAAGAGCGCGACCTGAAAAGCTTTGAAGAGCTGGACCGGAACACGGCCCACCAGGAAGCACAAGTAAAAAAGCTGTTGGACTTTGATCCCTCCACGCCAAACCACGCCATTGTCCTCAACAACTACGCGTTTTACGAAAAAATGAACGTGTTGGAATTCCTGCGCGACGTGGGCAAGTACCTGACAGTCAATTACATGTTGTCCAAGGAAAGCGTGAAGCGCAGGATTGAGAGTGAATCGGGCATTTCTTACACGGAATTCAGCTACCAGCTCCTACAAGGATTTGACTTTGTATTGCTGCAACGCAACCACGGTGTCACCCTTCAAATGGGGGGCAGCGATCAATACGGCAATATCATCTCTGGCGTTGAGCTTGCCCGCAAAATTGATGACGTAAAAGTGCATGCTGTCACCACGCCGTTGCTGACAAAAGCCGACGGCACCAAATTCGGTAAAAGCGAAGCCGGCAATATCTGGCTCGACCCAAGCCTTACCTCGCCGTACAAATTTTACCAGTTCTGGCTCAATGCCGACGACATTGACCTGCCGAAATTTCTGCGCTATTTTTCCTTCAAAAACCAGGAGGAAATAGAATCATTGGAAGCAAATGAAACGCCTCAGAATATCAAGCGGATATTTGGCGAAGAAATCACCCGCCGCGTGCACGGCGAGGAAGCCTACAACGCAGTGCAAGCTGTGTCCAAACTCCTCTTCGACCCCAATGCCGATGCCGCGACCCTGCGCAGCCTTGATGCAGCAACGCTGGCCGAGGTAGCGGACGAAATTCCTTCACCAAAAGTAAGTAAGGACAACTTCTCTGGAACGGTGAACCTTCTAGACTTTTTGAGTGAAATGACCGGAATCCTCAGCAGCCGCAGCGATGCAAAACGGGCCGTACAGTCCAACATGATCTCTGTGAACAAACGAAAAATCACGGATTTAGCGGCCACTGTTTCCACCGCCGACCTGTTACACGGCAAGTTTATGATGGTGGAGAGTGGGAAGAAGAATAAATACCTTGTACAAATAAACTAGGGTTTCAGGTTTCAGGTTTACGCGATTTGTGGTTGCTTTGAAATAGTATTTCAAATTTGACAACAAATCGCGTAAACCATGAAACCCTTTAACCATGAAACCCTGAAACCCTGAAACCTCTTTTTTTTTATCCGCGTCCCCCGCGCCGTTTCGTTGTCGTAGTTTTTTTGGCACCCTGCACATTTCCGTTATTACCTTTTCTCACAGCCTTGGTGGTTGTTTGTTGCTTCACATTGCCATTTTTGCCACGGGTGGTTGTCGTTGTCTTTTTAGCAACGGTAGTGCCATGCGTCCTGCGTTTTGCCACCACGGTTGTGGTGCGGGTGTGTACCGTTCTGGAAGTGGTGCGATGTGGGGTGTACACGGCATGAGCCCTTACAACCCTGTGTGTAGGCACTACATGGTAATGTACTCGATAAGGACGTGCAATGGCGTGATAGCGGCGATAGGGGTAGGGACGCCATGGGCGCCACCAAGTTGGATAGGCGCGCCAGCGGTAAGGCGATACATATACGACGTATGCTGGGCGGTACATATAGCGCACGCTGGGCCACAACCAGACATTAACCACAACCCGCACTGGTGCAAATCGGGGAGATGGGCCTTTGTCTTTGCCGTTTTTTACCGCGTCTTCTTCAAAAGGCTCTGCGATAACTTGTTCGCCATACACGTCTTCGTTGCCGATGATCTGTAGGATGGCCGTTTCTGCTCCTTGTTTTTCGATCTCGATGACGGCAATATCTTGCGATTCTGATGCGCTGACAATCGCTTGCAGGATGATAGCATGTACATCTCCCTGCATGTTGTCGATGACGCGGATGTAATCAATCTCGCCATCTTCGTTCAGGTCAAGGTTGTTGATATTGCTGTTTTCGCTGTTCAACAGTTTTTCGAATTCCTCCGGGGAACTTGCCTGTTTGAACAGTTCAATGGCCGACTCGAGGTTAAAGTTATCGCCGGGTAGCCCTGTGCTGTCTGCTGGCTCGCTTTGGGCGTACGTGGAAGTTGCGAGGAGCATTATTAATGCCGCTCCCATCAATTTTAGTTTGTTCATAGTGTGGTGGTTGTTAAAATGGTTTTTACTAGATATGGATTTTTGACGGAAGGCCGTGGCCAAAGTTTAATTGAGGCATGGATATTAAGACTCCCTTAACCGAGCTTTTTCTCGATATGGTAGCCCTTTTTCGCCAAAGATAAGTTTTTAAAATTTTGTCCGTTGATCCTGCTGTACCTATTAGAACACGGATTGAACGGATTAAAACGGATTAAGGGTGCGCTCTTATAAATCTGTTTTAATCCGTCTAATCCGTTCAATCCGTGTTCCAATAAGTACAGCAGGATGACAAAAACATGTTTCACAAATTATGCCCAATCTGTAGCTACTTTTGCAGCTTCTTCTCACTTTTCACAACATCACTGAAAATGAAAATACCATTCTTTTTTTTGGCATTATTGTCCATGCACGCACTTGCGGCACAAGATGGCGGCGAACCAAACTGGATGCGTGCCGACGGCACCCTGGAAGGATTTGTCGTTGGAAACAAGCACTTTACGTTTGTTTCGGATGCCAATTTGCGCGACAAACCCAGTACGCAATCCACCGTGCTCGGCACCTTGCCAATCGGCACCAAAGTTGAAATACTGGAGCGCAACGATGCGACGTATTCACAGAAAGGCGTTACCATGCCCTGGGTAAAAGTGCGGGTGCTTTCGGCTGACAAAAAGAAACTGGAGGGCTACCTCTGGGGCGGTTTTTTGGCCCTGGCCAGTATCCAGAGCCCAATGGATGAATATACACCAAACGCCGGGGTACAATACCTGACCGGCGTTTCAGCTTTCAACTTAGACAAGCACGAAATTACGGTGCAGGTGCGCATTGCCAAGGATGGGAAAGAGCTTTCCAAATGCGAGTTTAAAACGGGCGGCGACTTGTCTTACTACCCGGAATTTGAAGTAACTTTTGAGCCATTCGATAAAGTAAAAGCGGTGTTGGCGGTTAATTATTACTACCCGGCTTGCGGCTACGCCTCAGGCGACAACCTGCTTTTTTGGCAGGAAAACAACCAGTTGACCAAGGTGCTGGAAACTTCGTCTATTAGCGAAGCGGGACAGTTTTACAGCACCGAAACGTATATTTTGCCCACACAGCGGGGCGGCATCGGCGATCACATTTTGGTGACGAACGACATGTCTGAATTTGTAGAAAAAGGAGATAATTTTGTGCGGAGCAAGCAGACGTATGGGGTGGTATTGTATAAGTGGAATGGGGTGAAGTTGGTGAAGGTGAAGGAGATGAAGTAGGGTAGGAGTGGCAATATGCAGCAACGGCACCTATTGCAGCATTTCGTTGGCGTTTTGGTGGCGGGGAGAAGCAACCTTAAATCCGTTTTAATCAGTCAAATCCGTGTTCCAACAAGTACAGCAGGATGCGATAATACCAGTAAAAAGCCCCCTTTCAGCATAAGCAGAAAGGGGGCTAAATTTTTATTGAGAAAATACTACAGACAACCTTTTAGAACCGCACACTCAAGCTAGCAGCCAAAGTCGTACCCAACTGGCTAAACTGCGAACCATCATACGTCAAATTAGAATAACGTTGGTTGAACGTAATAGCATTTGAATTAGCTTTCAGCTGTGCTGGATCAGCCAATACAGCTTCGCCAGCAGCATTCAGCGCCACCAACTCCCATTGTGGTACGAGGTTGAAAATGTTGTTCACATTGATAGACAAATTCAGCGTTTTTGACAAGGTGAAATTCACCGCAAGGTCTGTAACAACTGCTGGTTGAAAAACTGTTTTCAAGTTCTCGTTCAAACCCAATTGGCGGAAAGTCGTCGTGCCGAACAAGGTATTGTTCAGGCTGATGCCAATTTTATTCAAATTATAGTCGATGCCCAGGATTGCTTTGTACTGTGGCCGTGAAGAAAACAACAGTGCATCTTGTGTGAAATCAAACACACTTTTTCCAGCAGCCTCGATGATGCGCGGATTGATCACATTGCCGTTTGGCTTAGTGATATCACCTGCCTCATAGTCTTTTTGGCTTTTTGCCCCTTCGAGACTATTGTTTAGCATATAGTTGCCGGCCAGGTTGAAGCTCAGTTTGCCCGCACCTGCCACTACGTTGCGTGGCTACAAAGTCAATACCACTCGTACGGGTGTTGATACCATTGGTCCAGAAGCTGGCGGCAACAATACCGTTGTCGGCCAACAGGATGTCAAGCGCATTGGTCGGGTCACCAGTTGGCGTGATTTCAGAGCCAAGGATGATACGATTGTCTACTGCGATGTTGTAGTAGTCTAGCGTAATACTGAAATTATTGGAAGGCTTGAGACCAATACCAGCGGTGAAGTTGGTAGACTCTTCGGCTTTCAATTGGTCTACGCCCAGCAATTTGGCTTGTGGGCTGTTGTTGTTGAAAATACCTTTTGTTTGGATGCCTTGTCCAGGAACGAAGCTTTGCTGTGCAATTTGCAGGTAAATCTGGTGCAGTTGTGGTGCCCGGAATCCCGTTGAATAGGACGCGCGAATGGTAACCTTGTCATCCATCAACTTATAGCGCGAGCTTACTTTATACACAAAAGTATTGCCGAAGTCGCTGTACCGTTCGCTGCGCACGGTTGCGTCAACGAGGAAGTCACTGGTAATGTCATAAGACAAACCCAAATAGCCACCAATATTATAGCGGGTATTCTCGGAAGCGTTCTCTGGGCGCGTGCCAGGAAAAGAGTCTGCACCACCGCCGGAAAAGGAAGCGGTATCACCTTCAATAATGGTGTAACGCTCTTGCCGAAACTCTGTACCGAAGGAGAAGTTCAGTTTTTCCACCAACATTTTAGACACGTCAATGTTGCCCACGTTGTGTTTGAAAGCATAACCACCCGGCTTGAAAGACAATGGTGTGTTCAGGCCAAGGTCGCGGTTGCGTGAATTATTGACGGAGTAGAGTTGTTGGTTGTTACCAGTGGTGAAGCTCACATCAGTGTTCTAGCCGTTCCGCATGGAGTGTACGCCCACGGTTCCATTGTAATCGGTCAAGTCGCCATCGAATGATGGGCCATATCCTTCGTACGGTTGGCCAGCAGCGGCTGCAAGCACGGCATACGGATTGTCCGCAGGACCACGCCAGTAGGGTGTGCGGAAGTTGGCAAAGCTGTTTACTTTTTTGTACACATAAGCAAAGTTGCCGTAGAAATCGGTGTTGTCATTGATTGGAATGCCGCCGTTGATCAGGAAACGTGCAGACGCTTTCTCCGGGTCGCCGTTTACGTTGCGGGCATCTGGGTATTTGGCCAAATATGCTTGAACGTCAGCAAGTGGCACCCCAAAATCACTGGCTTCACCTGCTGCGTCAACATCACCAGGGCGATTGGCAAGGTTCTGGTGGGAAAGCCCCACCGTGTAATTCAAAAAGCCTTTATCGCCAAAATTGGCACCATTGTTCAAGGTCAGGCCGATCATTTCACCGTCACCTTTGCTGGTAATCCCGGTATTGAGGGTTACAGAGCCGTACTCGTAGCGATCTTTCAAAATAACGTTCATGACACCTGCGATGGCATCAGAGCCGTATTGTGCAGAAGCACCGTCGCGCAGGATCTCTACGCGCTTGATGGCCTCGGTTGGGATGGCCGACAAATCAGCGCCGCCTTCACCACGACCGGGAGAGGTCTGGATGTACACCAAGGAGCTGGTGTTTTTGCGCTTACCGTTGATGAGTACGAGCGTACGGCTTGGGCCCATGTTGCGAATCTCATAAGGATCGAGCAACGAAGTCGCATCATTTACAGGCGTTTGAACGCTGTTAAACGAAGGCACTTTGTACATCAGCGCACGATCGAAGGAAGTTTGCCCAGTGCTCATGATGTCTTTTGCAGAAATAATGTCGATCGGCAATGGAGAGTCCGTGATCGTACGTTGTGTGTTACGGCTACCGGTGCTGATGACAACTTCATTGAGTGTCAGGTTTGAAGGCTCCAACACAACATTCAATCGTGCATCACCAGCGGTGATCGTGACGGATTGGGTGGCCGTAGTGTAACCAGTGTAACTGACGGAAATGTCATAGGTGCCACTTGGAAGTGCGAGCGAAAAGGAACCGTCTACTCCCGTTGAGGTGCTTTTACCAGTGCCTTTCGCGCCTACAGACGCACCGATAAGGGCTTCGCCAGCGGCATCTTTGACTGTCCCTCTTAGGGTGCCCTGCGCAAAAACGCTTGCACTCAAGAGAGACATGGTGGCGACAAGCGCCAATGTGAAAAATTGCTTCATACAGAAATTAATGTTTAGTGATAGAAAACTAGGTTAGGTAAATTAATTGCTGGGCAAATGTGGAAATATTTATAATATCGAAGTGCTTATTCTTCTAAAAATTTCGATAAATCACCAACAATAAAAAAAAGCGCCTTAAAAACCATCCTTTTCAGATGCTTCTTTGGTGCAGCATGGTTATTTCGTCTTTTTATTTGCTGCGCAATGTAACGGGTAAAGGCCTACCAGCCCCGATATTTGGGCGGCTTTATCTCATTCAGTCTAAGGTAAACAATCAGTTGTCCTCGGTGGTGGGTATGGTGGTCGTGCATCAAGGCTATGATCTGACGGCGGCTCATGGGGCCAGCGAAAAAGTCTTTGACGATGCTGAGGGAATCGGGCGCGGTATTGGCAATGGCGGCTTCTGCAAAAGCAAGCGAAGCCGTAAGCAATTCGATGGTTTCTGCTGGTGTGCGTCCCTTTTTCTCCAGGAGTGGATGTTCAAATTTTTCGCCTTTCAGGTAATCGCCTGCCAACCAAGTCATGTTTTCGCCAATGTGGTCGAGTTGCTCCCCAAAAGTTTTTTCTTCCGCCACGGGTTTGAAATCGAATTTGTCCAAGGGCATGGCTGCAGCAAGTTCCAGGGTATAGGCCGATGCGTTTTGCCATTTTTTAAGCGATTCATCAAGCAATAGTGCAGCTTCAGAGACAATTACTCGCCCTTGAGGCACGTTTGCTTTTAAAACCGCCAACAACAAATCACCAGACAAGCGTTGCTTGTAATTTGGACTGATATGCTCATACAGAATTTCTCCGTTTGTATCCAGTACAAAAACAGATGGCACTGGAAGAAAACCGTTATTTTGCTCGCCAGACCATTCAGACAACATTTTCGAATAGCGCTCGGGCGCGGCAAAGGCGATGCCAACCGCTTTGGCAAAATCGCCGGAGGCATCTGAATACAGCTGGTAATGGATACTGTCTTTTTCAATGGTGCCCTGCATTTTTTTTGCTTCGTCCGGGCTGACCGCTACAATTTGATACCCCAGCTTCAGCACATCAGCTTCAATTTGTCCCAATGCGACCAAATTTTTGTTGCAATAGGGGCACCAGCCGCCCCTGTAGAATACGAGCACGGTGGGTTTTTCTTTGGCAATATCATGGAAATTGACTGCCTTGCCATCTAAGGCAGACAGCGTGATGTTCGGGATTGTTTCACCTATAAGTAATGGTGAAACATCTTCCGCTTGGGTGCGCAATTGGGCAACGAGACTTGATGAAAAGAAAAGTGCCAATGCCGCGTTTAGAAACAGAGATTTGATCATGGTTGGTGATTTGTTTGTTTTGTAACGTGCATGGTTCGACCACTTTGAGGGCGATGCCCGTATTGCCGAGCTGAAAAAGCTACAAGATCATGATTATTATGCTATGGATACCATCTATGAATTGGGGGAGAAGCAAGGCAGCAACAAGTTTAGTATCGTGAAAACGCTGTTGGCACCCTATTTAGACGAGGATGGCATTGTGGTACATTTGGTCCCTGCACAAGCTCCTAAGTTTCCAGGCGGACAAAAAGCATTAAATCAATATGCCCGGGAATCGCTTGGGCCATATTCAGCGGGGCCGGACGATGAAGTACAACAAACGGTCTTTATCCGCTATATCATTGATGTTGATGGTAGTATTATCCACGTGGAAGAAGCACAAAAACACCAGGGATGGATCAGCCAGGATGTGATTGTGCAATGTATTGATACTGTAAGGTTTATGCCAAAATGGTCCCCAGGGATGGACAGGGGGGTGGCTGTTCGGGTGCCTAAGATGTTGAGCTTTTCGCTGAAATAATTAATCGGATGCAGCGCTGTTTTTCTAGAAGAAAAATTTCTGTGAAGCTTGGCGTTTGTTTTTACTTATTTGTCGGACTACGAAAAGTGGTCAGACCAAATGGCCCCCGTCTGACCACTTTACGTGGTCCGACGGGTAAGTAGGAACATCGGCAGCCTTTTTTCAATTTTCAAACCCGGCTATCTCCATTCCCTAAAACAAATGAGCCTCCCCGAAATCTCGGAAAGGCTCATTTTCAATATATTCTCAGCAAAAAAACAGCTTACATCATGCCGCCCATGCCACCCATGTCTGGGTGACCATGGCCGCCGCCGTCGCCCTTCTTTGGCTTGTCGCTGATCACACAATCGGTGGTGAGCAACAAACCAGCGATAGAAGCCGCCATTTCGAGGGCTACGCGGGTTACTTTGGTTGGGTCGATGATACCGGCTTTTTTCAAGTCTTCGTACACATCTGTGCGGGCGTTGTATCCGAAGGCACCCTTGCTGTCCAATACTTTGTGGAACACCAGGGAGCCATCAACACCTGCATTTTCAGCAATGATGCGGATAGGCGCTTCCAGCGACTTGCGCACGATGGCGATACCGTAGTTTTCGTCTTCGTTGACGCCTTTCAAATCTTTCAGGCTGCTGATGGCACGAACAAGTGCTACACCACCACCTGGTACGATGCCTTCTTCGATGGCAGCGCGGGTTGCATGCAGCGCATCATCGACGCGGTCTTTTTTCTCTTTCATTTCCACTTCCGTAGAAGCGCCAACGTAAAGCACAGCTACACCACCTGCCATTTTGGCCAGGCGCTCCTGCAATTTTTCGCGGTCGTAATCGCTGGTTGTGGATTCGATCTGTTGTTTGATCTGGTTGATGCGGGCCTTAATGGTCGCAGCATCGCCTTTTCCGCCAACAACGATGGTATTGTCTTTATCAACCGTGATGCGCTCGCAAGATCCGAGGTGCTCCAGGTCGGCGCTCTCCAGTTTGTAGCCTTGCTCTTCGCTGATAACCGTTCCGCCCGTGAGGACAGCGATGTCTTCCAGCATAGCTTTGCGGCGGTCGCCGAAGCCAGGTGCTTTTACAGCAACTACTTTGAGGCCGGCACGAAGGCGGTTTACAACCAATACGCCCAAAGCCTGGCTTTCTACATCTTCAGCGATGATAAGCAACGGACGGCCAGTTTGCAGTGATTTCTCGAGGATAGGCACGAGATCCTGCATGTTGGCAATTTTCTTGTCGGTGATCAGCAGGTAAGGATTTTCGTACTCTGCCTCCATTTTCTCCGCATCGGTAATGAAGTAAGGGCTGAGGTAGCCGCGATCAAATTGCATACCGATCACTTCTTTCATTTCAGTGTCGGTGCCTTTTGCCTCTTCTACGGTGATAACGCCGTCTTTGCTGACGCGCCGCATCGCATTGGCAATGAGCTTGCCGATTTCTTCGTCGTTGTTGGCAGAAATAGCCGCTACTTGCTCAATTTTATCGAAATCTTCGCCGATTTGCTCGGTTTGCTTTTTTAGGTCAGCTACGATCACTTTCACGGCTTTCTCGATACCGCGCTTCAGGTCCATTGGATTGGAACCAGCAGCCACATTTTTGAGGCCAGCAGTAACCATTGCTTGTGCGAGCACAGTAGCAGTGGTGGTACCGTCACCCGCAGCATCAGCGGTTTTGCTGGCTACCTCTTTCACCATCTGCGCGCCCATATTGGCCACAGGATCATCAAGTTCGATTTCTTTGGCTACGGACACACCGTCTTTGGTGATGGCTGGAGCGCCAAATGATTTTTGGATGACTACGTTGCGACCTTTAGGTCCGAGGGTCACTTTTACGGCGTCAGCCAAGGCGTCAACACCTTCTTTGAGACGTTCGCGGGCTTCTGTATTGAAATTTATCTGTTTAGCAGACATATACTTTAGGTTGGAATTTAATGAATGAGTGATTTTTAAAATGGTTTCGGGTTTCAGGTTTCAAGGTTTCAGGTTTACACGATTAGTTGTCAATTTTGAAATTGAGTTTCAAGGCAACCACAGATCGCGTAAACCGTAAACCGGAAACCCTTGAAACCTGAAACCTATAAGATAACCAGTATTTCCTCCTCACGCATAATGAGGTAGTCGTTTCCTTCCAAGCTTACTTCTTGTCCGGAGTATTTGCCATAGAGGACGACGTCGCCTACTTGAACGGTCATGGAATGTGCGTCTTTTCCAGTTTTGCCCGGGCCTACGGCGATGACTTCGCCGCGTTGTGGCTTTTCCTTGGCAGTATCTGGAATGATGATGCCGCCTTTGGTCTTTTCATCGGCGGGTGCTGGCTTTACGATAACACGGTCAGCGATTGGTTTCATACGTTGAATTTATTTATTGTTTTGGTGAATCTAGTTTCGAGGCCGCAAAACAGAATATTCTACGGCCAAGTACTGTGTATCAAACTTCGTGCTATGGAGTATTTCCTGCCATTTTTTCAGTACTGGAGGCATTCTTTGTCAGGTGGGTATTATTGTGTCCGTCATTGTGGCACCAATGGTTTTTCGAAAAACACGAATCCATTCTTCCGGTACACCTCGTGGCAACCTGGAAGATTGGGTAAGTCGCCCAAATTGTTGATTTTTGCGACGAAGCAGGCATCCTTTCCGGGCTTGCCGAAAGCCATGGTGGCATAATCATCAAGCGTTTTGTTGTCTCCGGGATATTGTTTACAGGTGTAAAAAAGGTGGGCATAACTTTTAAAACCTACAGGTTGCACAAAGCAATCTTTCCCACACTTGCTTTCATAGTATTCAATGGCGGCTCGCTGACTGTAACCTTCAATGTTGGGTACGATGAAAACGAGGGTAAGGGCTGTAAAAATAGCGCCACCACCCAGCATGACCTGTGCTGATTTCCAGCCTTGTTTTTTAAACCAGAAATAGGTTCCTGCCACGCTGGCAGCCATTAGAATCAGGCCTGGTATCCCTTGCCACAATTGCCAATGCACATCGGCATCTAAATTGGCCAGGGCAAAGGCATCTTTTTGGAACAGCGGCTTAATGATGTCAAGGTTTTGACCCAACCATGGCAATATGGCCACAGCGCCGCCAAGCAATATGCCGATGATGGGCAGCACATAACCAATGATGCGGGGAAATACGCCCCAACGAATGGCACGCCAAATGGTAACCGCTCCTAAATAGGTGAGCGGGAAATAAGCCAAGGAGGAATAATGCAGAATTTTGGTGCGCACCACCGTAAATAATATGAGGACCACCCAGAAAAGCAACTGCATCCAGGTTCCGAAATCACTTTGTTTGCATGCCGTCAGCGTGTCACTTTCCATCATCTCGTTCTCTCCTTGTTGGTCACCCCAAAGATTGGCCAGTGCAAACACTGAAATGGGGAAGCAGCCGATCAACAGCACCACAAAATGATACCCCGTAAAACCTCCATGCCCACTGTCGGGAGTGCTAAACAACCGGACTTGGTACGCCAGGAATTCCTGGGTAAACCAAGTGCCATTCAAGGCAATTTCAACGCCAAACCACACCAATGCAGCAAGCATTGCATGGACGGAAAACAAGCTGAAGTGCTTGAAAAAGCCACGGCCATTAAAACGGTATTTGGCCCAATACAGAACAATGACCAATGCCACCACTAAATAGGCCGTTGGACCTTTTGTCAATATCGCCAGGCCCAAAATTGTGCCACCCATTATCAAATGCCGATACCGTAGCCAAAGGGACATGCTTGAGTTGTGCGAAAAAAAGCGCCAGCGGAACTCAATAAAACCGTACAATCCGAGAAAAGTAAAGAAATTGAACCAAGGATCAATAATGCCGCTTTGAAAGTATAAATGTGGTAAAACACTGCCCAACCAGGCCAATGCCCACAACCAACCCAACAGGCGGTCGTGCAATTTCCTGCCAATATGGTACACCATGAGCATCGTAGCCCAACCGCAAATAACATTTGGAAGCCTCGCTGCAAACTCGTTGATGCCAAACGCCTTCATGCTCGTAGCCTGCATCCAAAAAAACAAGGGAGGTTTTTCCCAAAACGGCTCAAAGTCAATCTGCGGCCGCATCCAGTCGCCTGTCAGGAGCATTTCCCGGGCACTCTCGGCAAAGTTTATTTCATCCCAATCAAACAGGTGAACGGCACCCAGGAATGGAATAAAAAACAGCAAAGCCAGACCAGTAAGGAGGATGTAATCGCGCCGCATAGATCAGGGAAACAGCAAGTGTGTCGGAATAGTTTTCAGGTCAGGCTTTTGAACCAGCAACCTCTACTGCTTTCCTTTCAATGAGCGGGATGTTTTTCACCACCATGTGGAGCATGTTTCGGATACGTTCCTCAAACAGCACGATTTTGTTCTTTTTCAAGCTTGCAATCGTTTCCTCCGTGTAATGGCGGATGGTGATGAGTTCCAACCCGGTTTCAACTTTCACCTTGAATTCGTCCGAAATGCCATCAATAAAGGTTTCGATTCGATCGGGGACATTTGGCACACAAATCGTGAAACTGACGGCAGTGTTCTGCATCATGTTGACAAAAATCCGCAGGTCGGCAGCTTTTTTAAACAGCCTTGCCATGTGGTGTTCGGCAACAAAGGAGTAATCTAAAGTGCTGATGTGCATCAACGCCTGATTTTTTTCCAAAACAATGATGGGCGGATACAAGTCGTCCACGTCGCTGCTGATCTCCGTGCCCGGTGCAGTTGGGTCAAGAAAAGACTTGACAAACATCGGAATGTTCTTATTCTGCAGCGGTTTGATTGTTTTCGGGTGAATTACCTGCGCCCCGTAGTAGGTCATTTCAATAGCCTCTTTATAGGACAGCCTGTCCAATTTGATGGTATTGTCGAATACCCTTGGATCGGCGTTCAAAACCCCTGGCACATCTTTCCATATACTCATGCTCTCCGCATCGAGACAGTGGGAGAAAATGGCAGCGGAGTAGTCGGAGCCCTCGCGGCCAAGTGTGGTCGTGAAATTTTCGGAGGTGCTACCGATAAAGCCCTGGGTGATGGCAAACTTTGTTTTTTCAAGCATGGGCGGCACAATTTTTTGAGCATTGGCCTTGGTTTTGTCCCAAACCACCCAACCTTCCCGAAAGGTATTGTCGGTGGCAATTACATCCCGCGCATCGAGCCAGGTCGTTGGCAGTCCAATTTTATTGAGGTACGCCCCGACTATTTTAGAAGAAACCAGTTCGCCCATGCACACAAGTTGATCGTACATATAATCATAATCCTCCGCCGGCGCTTCTTCCAGTACCCATTCACCTTCGACCAAAGTGTCATTTACTTCTGCAAATACCTTGTCATCGGCATCAAACAGGTCGCGCATAATGGCATAATGTGTTTCCTTAAAGCCATTGTACAGGTTTTGAGCTTCACCCGTTTGTTTGGCGTGCGCGTCTATTACGGCTTCCAGGGCATTGGTCGTTTTGCCCGTTGCGGATACAATAATAACCAGAGAATCATTTTGATAGCGCTGCAGAATACTGGCTACATTCTTGATATTCTCCGCGTCTTTGAGGCTTGCCCCTCCAAATTTGAATACTTTCATCGTTCGTTTTACGTCGATTTTTGATTTTAAGGGCGCAAAAGTACGCGGTTGATTTTAAATAATGGAGTCAAAGACCAAGGAAGGATGTTACTGTAGCAATCGGCAATCAGGTACGCGCCAGTCGTCAATCAATTAAAGCCCTATTCCGAAGTAGTTCTGTCGAATCGGCTTCTACATACCAACACCATCACTACCGCCGGCACCCCAATCCAGAACAGTTCACTCATCAGCACACGCATCCCCCATTCTCCTATGAACCCGCCAATACTCATTGGAGATACCAATATTGGCCGAAATGGAAAGAATATACGCTCCGTACTGAAGGGCCACCACAATGCGCAGCCGCGACCGCCATTGGTCATCATGTCGAGTAAAGGGTGGGAGAGCGTGCTGAGTATGAGCCAAATCCCGGCTTTGTAATTCACCGTATTTTTTGGACTTAACAGCTTGAGCAACAAATACATAAGCGCTCCAAATACAATCGCAAAAACAATGGAGTGCGTCCATCCCCGATGCCCCCATTGGCTTTCATAAGGAATGCCGTAACGGAAGGCCAGCACGTCGAGATCTGGTGCAAAGGCGCAGAAACCCGCCAACAGTAGGGTAGTGCGGCGGATTTGTTTTGGGAAAAAAGAATAGCCGAGGGCGGTGGAGGCTGCTACATGACCGAATATGGATGCCATAGCCGCAAAATAACGACGAGTTCTGGAGAAATCGAGCCGAACATTAGGATTCAGCCTTTTCATTGGAATCTAATCCAATGCATTTCATCGAAAAATTTGCTTCTATGCTGGATTTTCCTTTCATTTTCTGAGTTTTGCAACCACTAAACAATTCAATTTAATGAAACAATTCTCCCTACTACTCTTGTTTTTTGCCTGTACCAGCAGCTTATTTGCCCAAAAAGAAAAGCCCGCGTTTACGGACGAGGTATTAAAAACCATCAATATCCGAAGCATTGGCCCGGGCGCCATGTCGGGCCGTATTACCGCCATTGCGGTTGATCCAACGCATCCGGAAGTTATCTACGCTGGCGCCGCATCTGGCGGTGTTTGGCGCAGCACAAGCGGCGGCACCAACTGGCAACCAATTTTTGACAAAGCCCCCACACAAAGCATTGGTTCTATTGCGGTTAACCCGCGCAACCCCGACGAAATTTGGGTGGGAACCGGCGAGGGAAACCCCCGCAATTCCCAGAATTTTGGCGTGGGTATCTTTAAAACCATCAATGGCGGCAAGGACTGGGTGTTCATGGGCCTGCCCAATACCCGCACCATTCACCGCATTATTTTGCACCGCGACAACCCTGATATTGTTTTCGTCGCATCATTGGGTTCAACCAACGGCCCAACGGAAGAACGCGGTGTTTTCAAAACCATCGACGGCGGCAAAACATGGAAAAGAGCCCTGTATGTCAACGATTTAACGGGCTGCGCGGAATTGGTCGCCGACCCTCAAAACCCCAACAAACTCTTTGCAGCTATGTGGGAATACCGGCGCTGGCCCTGGTTTTTCAAATCAGGCGGCAAAGGCTCTGGCCTGTACGTCAGCTATGATGCTGGTGAAACCTGGGAAAAACGGACCGACAAAGATGGCCTGCCGGAAGGCGACCTCGGTCGCGTTGGGCTGGCTGTTGCCAAAAGCAACCCCGACATCGTGTATGCACTGGTGGAAGCCAAAGAAAACGCCCTGTACAAAAGCACTGACGGCGGCCGGAACTGGCAAAAAATGGCGACAAAAGGCATGGGTGACCGCCCGTTTTATTACGGTGAAATTTATGTTGACCCCAGCAACGAAAACCGGGTGTATTCCATTTTTACCTACATCTCCAAAAGTGAAGACGGGGGCAAGAGCTTCGAATCATTTGCCGGCTGGACCATCCACCCCGACCACCATTCTTTCTGGATCAGTCCCGAAAACCCTAATTATATCATCAACGGCAACGACGGCGGCCTAAACATTACGCTCGACCGCGGCAAGACCTGGCGATACGCAGAGAATATCCCCGTCGGACAGTTTTACCACGTAGAAACCGACAACGAGTGGCCTTACAATGTCTATGGCGGCTTGCAGGACAACGGCTCCTGGGCTGGCCCATCATCTGTTTGGAAATCGGGTGGTATTCGCAACTCCGATTGGCAGGAAGTGAATTTCGGTGATGGCTTTGAAACCATGCCGCGCAAGGATGATGCCCGCTATGTTTTTTCAGAATCCCAAGGCGGAGAGTTGAGCTATATCGACCGTAAAACGGGCGACAGCCGCTACATCAAACCCCTGCACCCGGATGGTAAAACAGATGTGCGTTTCAACTGGAACGCACCGCTGGTCCAAGACCCTTTCAATACACATGGCATATACTTCGGCTCCCAATTTGTGCACCATTCCACGGATTTGGGTCAAACATGGCAAATTATCAGCCCGGATTTATCTACCAACGACACCTCAAAACTGCACCAGGACATTTCTGGCGGCCTCACTTTCGATGCGACCAATGCCGAGAACCATTGCACGGTTATTGCCATTAGCCCATCTTCTGTGGAGAAGGGCGTGATTTGGGCGGGTACCGACGATGGAAACGTGCAGCTTACCCGCGATGGCGGTAAAACCTGGGAAAACGTTGGCAATAAGTTGCCAGATGTGCCAAAAGCTGCCTGGGTACCCGTGATTGAAAGCTCTATAAAAAACGCTGGAGAGGCTTTTGTGGTGGTCAATAATTATCGGCAAAACGACTTTTTGCCTTATTTCTACCATACCACCGATTACGGAAAAAGCTGGAAGCGCCTGGCTTCGCCTAAAAATATGCCCGTCGCGAATGGCGCCAACGGTGGCAATTTCTGCCTTTCGATGGTGCAAGACACAGAAGTTCCGTCGCTGTTGTTCCTCGGCACCGATCAAGGACTGTATGTTTCCATCAATTACGGGGAAAACTGGGTAAAATGGCCCGGAGAAACATTCCCCTCCGTGCCTGTGTACGATATGAAAATTCAGCAGCGCGACGGCGATTTGGTGCTGGGTACTTTTGGTCGTGCGATTTGGATTTTGGACAACCTGTCGCCCCTTCGGGAATTGGCGCGGAATGGCGCTTCCATGCTGGATCAGCCGTTCAAACTTTTTGCTGCGCAGGCAGGTATTCAAGCAGAGTTCCGTTCTTTTGACGGCCCTCGCTTTGCCGTTGATGCTGTGTATCAAGGTGATAACAAGGGGACTGCGGTGCGGATTCCGGTTTGGGTGAAGCCTGGGTTGAAAAAGGAAGAGGCAAAGGGCAAGGGGCAAGATGCAAAGGAGCAAGAGGCAAAAGTTGAAAAGAGCGAAGATGAGAAGGAGGTGAAAGGCAAAGGACAACAGGCAAAGGATGATAAGAACGCGGATGCAAAGGGCAAGGGGCAAGAGGCAAAGGACAAAGAGAAAGAAGCAAAAGACAAAGGGCAAGAGGGAAAGGGGCAAGAGGCAAAAGGCAAAGGACAAGAGGCAAAGGATGATAAGAACAAGGATGCAAAGGGCAAGGAAGGCAAGGGCAAAGGTGGCGCTGACAAGAAAAAAGAAAAAGCAGCAGTGGTCATCCTTTCCATGCAGGGCGATACTTTGCGGAGCTTTAAAACGGAGCTGGATTCAGCCTTCACCTCGAATATTTATTGGGGCATGGATACCAAAGGTGTGCGTTTTCCTTCAAAAAACGAGCCTTCTCCCGATCAGCAGGAGCCAGGCGGCGGACCCAAAGTGCCTGCTGGTGACTATTGGGTCAAAGTAAAATACATGAGTTGGACGGATTCCGTTATGGTCAAGGTCATGGATGACCCACGCTTGACCATATCCGCGGCGGACAAAGCCGCACAAGCTGCAGCCACCCGTGATTTATACAAAACAGTAGAACGCGTAGTGAAAGCGTATGACCGCTTAAAAGAAGCGGAAAAAACCATTGGAATGGTGGAAGGGCAGTTTGTCAATGTGCCAGACAGCACCAAAAAAGAAGTAAACAAGCTTGGTACTGCTATCAAAGACTCCATCAGTGTGCTCAAGGAAAAATTCTTCCAACACAAAGAAGAAAAAGGTATTAAGCGCGACCCCGATAACATGAATGCCACGTTTTGGAAGGCATTTGGGTATATCAATGGCAATACCGGAGAACCAAACAGCACGACCAAAGTGGCCATTGCTACCGCGAAAAGTGACGCAGAAAGTTTGATTGAAACGGTGAATGCACTCTTTGAAAAGCAGTGGGTGGCGTACCGGGCGAAGGTGGAGGAGGTGAAGTATTCGCTGTTTAAGGATTTTGAGCGGCTCTAGGTCGCATAACGCATAGGGCGCTGCCCTATGATAGATATTCCGCCCTTTCAGGGCTTGAAGGGGTTCTTTGCTAGGCGAAGAACCCCTTCGTTCATTAAACCTCGTACGAGGTTTAAGCACATATGCCAAGCGGGACGATACTTCAACAATCGGCATTTATGTTATCGCCAATCGCCAATGCGCCTCCCCGCCTCCCATTTTTTTTCACCCCAAAAGGTAAGATTTCTCCTCCCTCCCCGATAGTGTATTGTAAGGCGCAAAAAAACGCCATCCAACAATCACTTCAACCACCATTTAAACTTACAACATCATGAGAAAACTGCAATTGATTTTGAGCGCGATTTGCCTGATGGCAACGGCTTCATTCGGGCAAACCAATGTGCCAACACCCAACCGACACTATTTTCAATTAAGTGCGAGAGCAGGCTACGACTTGCCATCTTACCTAAACAACACCCCCTACATTGATTACAAGGGCGGTCTGGAGCTCGGACTTTCCATGGATTATTACTGGAATTGGTTTGGCCTGGGCGCCGATGTCGATTTTATCAAAAACAAGCCCAAAAGCATATACCCGACCAGTAACCTGGTAGACGCCAATGACACGCCAATTTCCAGTTTCAATTTGACGGAAAAAGGTATTACAAGGCTGTTTTATGGCGCAGGCCCCAGTTTTAAGTACCAGACAAACAATGGAAAGTTTACGGCTGAACTAAACGGCAGGGCAGGACTTGCCTCGATCAAAGGCGGCAGAACAGAACTGTGGGAAACCAGCACCTCAACGGGGCAATTGTTGAATTTTCACGCTGGATATCAGGTGAATAATGTATTGTCTGCCAAAGGCCAGGTGCGTTTTTCCTACTTTTTTAATGACATACTGGGCGTTCACGCAGGTGCGTACTACCTGCGGCATTTCCGGGCGACAGAGCGGTATGACAACACTTTGGGTATGTCGTCTGGTTACCAGCCTTTTGCCCCAAATGCCAAAGGCATGGATGTGCTTACGGGGCCAATGATGAAACGAGAAGAACCTTGTGACTGTGACATCGCTTCCATTGGCGCTTTTGCAGGCCTCAGCATCAGGTTCCCTGCCATTAAAAAGAAGGTTGTTAAACCTACTTGCAATACCTGCGACCGGTATTCTCTGGCAGTCACCGCCAGGGATAAATTCACGAAAGAACTGCTTCCAAATACGGATGTCGTATTGAAAGACATTGCGGGAAACACCGTCAAAACAGCCACAACCAACAGCTTTGGCGTGGTCGTGTTCAACGATGTCCAACCAGACAACTTTGCAATCCAAGGTGCTCTGTACAGCGTGAACCTCGATGGAAATGCCGTGGCGAAGGGCGAATTTGTCCCCAACCAGACAATTCAAAAGGAAATCCTGTATTCGGATTTGAATTTTATCCTGAAAGGCAAGGCCGTGATTTGCAATACTGCCAATCCCCTGGATCAAGTTTCCGTGATTTTGCGGAACCCCAGTGAAGCAGAGCAGCGCAACACCATGACAGATGCAAAAGGCGAATTTGTGTTCAATATCAAACAGCAGGCGACTTACCTGATCCATGGGAAAAAGGCAAATTACCTCTCGCAGGTTGAAACTGTTTCGACCAAAGACTACAACCGCAGCACCACACTTTTTGTGAAACTCGAAATTTGTATGGACGATGCCGATTGCGGCAAAGCAATAACGCTCAACAACATCTACTACGACCTCGATAAGTATTTTATCCGCGAGGAAGCCAAGCCTGAATTGAACAAGCTCGTACAGTTTATGATCGATTACCCGGACGTGAAAATCGAACTGTATTCGCATACCGACTCCAGGGGCTCCCATGAATACAACCGGATTCTGTCCCAAAACCGGGCAAATGCAGCGGTAGACTACATCGTTTCCCAGGGTATTGTAAGAGGCCGTTTAACTGGAATTGGCAAAGGCGAAACACTGTTACTGAACCGCTGCGCTGACGGCGTGAGCTGCACGGAAGCCGAGCACCAGTTGAACAGAAGGACGGAGGTGAAAGTCATCTGCCCGCGATAACCCAACATTTTCTCATTAAGCACTAAAAAAAACGAACAATGAAAAGCACCATTAATAGTAACCGCGCAACCCAAATTTTGTCCCTCATATTGGCCATTTCTGCCGCTTGGACTTTGTCATCCTGCAAAAACGAAGGCTGCGGCTATGCAGACCCCTGCATTGAAATTTGTCAACTGTTAGACGACTTCGAGGCCACCGAAACAGGTACGCCCGGCAACTGGCAAACCCTGGCCGCGAACGCCAGCATCCAAGTGCAAGGCAGCACCAAAACCCTGCACCTTCAAGATCAATCAGGGGCATCCTGGGCTTTCAACAATGTCGATTTTCCAGGCGATTTGATTCAAGCTGGTTGTGAACTTCGGTACGATGTGGAATACCAGGCTGGAGCGAGCAATGGCACTACGACAAGCAACAGCATCCATATTTATCAAGGCTCCAGTCCGGCAGCGGCAACAGCCAAGGCAAATTTTGTCTTGAATTCCAGTTCGCTCATTGTATCAGGAGCCGGGGTATCCAACATCATAGTGCCGATTGAACTGGCAACAGGCAGCGCTTTGCCGTCCAATGCTTTTGGGCAATGGTTTTTGACCGGTGGATCAACCATTTCAACGCCTGCCGACATTGCTGCCTTCAATACCCTGATTCAAAATATCAATGGTGTCGGATTTTTTGTCGACAATGGCAGCAATCCGGCAGAAGATTGGTGGTACGATAACTTCTGCTTCCAGCAGTGTTGCCGATAGAAAGCTCGCTTTCAAAACCTCGTAGGTCTAAAACCTCAGAAACCTCCCCAAAAAACCTTGGTTTTTGGGGGAGGTTTCTGAGGTTTTAGACCTACGAGGTTTAAGCCCACGAAAACTCAGGTCACGTCTTGTGTATTGCGCACCAGTCCGATTCCTGAGACAAAAAACAATATTCCCAGCAAGCCGAAAATGGCCATTGATTTGAAGTCGCGCGTGCCGCCTGAGGTATTTGCGAATAGAATTGCGGTATAAATTAGCCCGCCGATACCGGCCATTGTTAATACTGATCCGAAGATTCTTTTGACATCCATGTTTTATTATTTTTTTGATTCCACGTAAAAGTCCGATCCTTTGAGCCGAAACAAATTGCACAATTCCGGGAAAAAGTTACATCATTCACACATACTGCCCGCCTTTCTTACATTTGTGCCAAATAAAATCAAATTTATATGTCAAAACAATTGTACGAAAAAAACCTCAAGACCTGGATTGGGGATGAAAAAGCGGCACTTGAACTCATTGCCATTATCGGCAAACTGTGGTTCGACAAATCCATCGAACTGATCATTTTTCGCAACCAGATGGTGGACAGAAGCGCGTCCGAATTGCTGCAACTGCACCATTATGCCCGCGAAGTGGTGCAACACCCGCTCACCATCCACGACACACTGGGGCTCGCCAAAGCCATAAACCGATGTGCCATAGCGCCTTCCCGGCTCGATATTGGCCGCATCGGCGTGGATTGGCTTGATGAAAATTCGAAGTATCCCAATCAACTCGCTTTTATCAAGGATAAGTTGAGCGACTACATCGGCAAGGACAAAATCAACCTGAAGCCAAAAGATGTAGTGCTGTATGGCTTTGGCCGCATTGGCCGCATTGCAGCGCGGGAACTGATTACCCAGGCCGGAAAAGGCCAGCAACTACGGCTCCGCGCCATCGTCACCCGCGACAAAAGTCCGGACGACATCATTAAACGCGCCGACCTGCTGCGCACCGACTCCGTGCACGGCCATTTTCCCGGCACCGTCATCGCGGATGTGCCAGAAAAATGTATCTGGGTGAACGGCCATAAAATCCACATGATCTCAGCTTCAGCACCAGAAGATATTGATTACACCAAATTTGGCATCAGCAACGCCCTGCTGATCGACAATACGGGTGTATGGCGCGATCGTGCCAATTTGAGCCGCCACCTCAAATCAAAAGGCATCGCAAAAGTGCTGCTAACAGCCCCTGGGAAAGGTGATATTCCAAATGTTGTTCACGGTGTAAATAACAACGCTTTTGACGTAGAAAGCGAAACGATTTGGTCGGCGGCAAGTTGCACCACGAATGCCATCGTACCCGTTTTGGCGGTTGTCCAGAAAACTTTGGGCATCGAAAAAGGCCATATCGAAACAGTCCACTCCTATACCAACGACCAAAACCTGCTGGACAATTATCACAGTAAATATCGCCGGGGCAGGTCTGCCGCGATGAATTTGGTTATCACAGAGACAGGTGCAGAAAGCGCCATTACCAAGGTGATGCCGGAATTGGCAGGCAAATTCACGGGCAACGCCATCCGCGTGCCCACACCGAACGTATCGCTCGCTGTCTTAAACTTGCAAATCAACAAGGCAACAACAAAAGATGCCATCAACGAAATCATGCGTGATGCAGCCCTAAAAGGCGGCCTAGTGGAGCAGATTCAGTACTCTTTCTCCAATGAATTGGTTTCTACCGATTTGGTGGGCAGTCCTACACCCTCCATTTTTGATTCGCCGGCGACGATTGTGTCGAAAGACGGCAAAGGCGTTGTGTTGTATGTCTGGTATGACAATGAGTACGGGTATACGCGGCAGGTGATCCGCTTTGCAAAGCAATTGGCGGGTGTGCGGCGGCTGCAGTATTATTGAAGGGTTTGTCAATCAGCCATTTGCCCATTTCCTCCAGACCTTCATCGTTGTATTGCACACCGATGGAGGTCTTTGTTTTTTTAGACAATGGAGCTGGCCCGGCTGCCGAAACAGTCGACATCATCCATGTGAACAGCATTTTCCTATTTTTAATCTGTGAATTATGCAACTTATTGCCAGAAAGGTGTAAATCTGTTGGTCATACTTGGATATACCTTTGAACACAAAGTTAGCAAGTCAACTAAAAGGAAGATGAGCCAATAATATGACAAAATTGCAATCATTCTGAATTGAAAAACTGTAAAAAAATGAATCAACATCTTCCGTTAACGGTAAAGCGCTCCATAGAATTATTAGGTCTTGTTTTAGTCGCATTAGTAATCATCCAACTTCAGAATATCATAACACCAATACTCATGGCCTTAGTGGCATCTATTGCATTACTACCGGTTTTCAGGTTTCTGATTCGAAAAAAGATTCCCAACAGTATTTCTATTTTCTTAACGATACTGCTAATGTCAATTATTCTTTCGCTGATTGTATTTTTTATCACATTGCAGCTGAAACCATTAATCAATAATTTTGAAATCATCAAACAAAATATCAGCAATCACATTAATGTAATTAGTAATTGGTTTAGCAATAAAACAGCTGTTTCTATTACCCAGCAAGCCGAAATTGTTAATCAACAAGCAAATAAATTTCTTGATTCTGCTGGTAATTTCCTTAACGATGCGGCAGGGTCTGTTGGGAACTTATTAATATTTTTCGCGTTGTTTCCAATCTATACTTTTCTTATTCTGTATTATAAGAATGTATTAAGAAGATTTTTGTTGATGTGGTTTCCACAAGATGAAAGTGTTCAAGTAGGCGAAACAATAAAAAGTATTGAATCTATTATTCAAAGCTACATAGTTGGGCTAATGATACAGTTTGGTTATATGACCATTTTACTTGGGGTCACGTTACTACTTTTTGGTATAAAATATGCCTTCTTAATTGCCGTTATTTTTGCCATACTCAATCTGATACCCTATGTGGGGGCACTTATTGGCAATGTTATCGGCGTATTACTAAACCTTAGTTCCACTCCTGATCTGGGTTCGGTATTTACTGTGTTGATAATAATTGCAGTGGTCCAACTTTTAGATAATAATATTTTAATGCCATTTATTGTTGGGTCTAAAATAAGAATAAATGCACTGGCAAGTCTTTTTGGAGTTTTTATAGGCGGCGCACTGGCAGGCATCCTAGGCATGTTTTTATCCTTACCAATTATGGCAGCTTTAAAAATAATATTTGACCATACTGAACAGTTTAAAAAATGGGGTGTGCTGCTTGGCGATGATAAGCCCATTGTAAGTAAATGGATAAAAAGGAAAAAGCCGGGATGATGTGTGATTTGTAATACGAAGCAATCAAAAAAATAAAAATATGGCAGCACTGAACGATAAAATATATCCAATAGAAAACGCTCATTCAATAAAGATTGATGAGCTTGAAAAGCTGTTGGATGTAAACCTACAAACCGGGTTAAAAGAAAGTAGTATTAATGAAAGAATTGCAAAATATGGCTTAAATAGTTATGCAGCACAAAAGAAAAAAAGCATTTTACTGATTTTATTTGAACAATTTAAAAGCCCGATAATATTATTGCTGGTAGTAGCCGCCGGCTTTTCTTTTTTCTTTGAAGATTGGATAGAAGGCTTTTCCATTATTGCTGTAATTTTTATTACTGCAGCGCTGGGTTTTATTATGGAATTACAAGCCCGTAATTCCATGAAGGCGTTAGAGGAAATGGACATCAGCGTTTCAAAAGTGTGGAGAGACAATGCTCTTAAGGAAATTCCGTCTGAAAGAATTGTACCCGGAGATGTGTTGGCTTTAGAAGCCGGTGATATGGTTATGGCAGATGCTAGATTAATGGAAGTAAATCAATTTGAAGTTGATGAGTCGGCACTTACGGGGGAATCATTTTCAGTTGAAAAAAATATTGAAATTGTAAAAAAGGATGTCTCCCTTGCTGATAAAATAAATTCAATATTTAAAGGCACCTCTGTTGTAAAAGGCAATGCAAAAGCCATCGTAACTGGTACAGGGCTTCATACCGAATTAGGAAAAATTACGCAGCTAGTAGAAACAGCAAAGCAGGATGATACCCCGTTGGAAAAAAAATTGCAGGGCCTTACAAAAGTATTAATGGTGGTTACGGCTGCATTTGCAAGCATATTTATAATTACAGGATTGTTACAGGGCAAAGAGTTTTACCTTATTGTAGAAACAGCTTTGGCATTGGCGGTGGCTGCTATACCGGAAGGGCTGCCCGTTGTAAGTATTATTGCACTTACTTATGGCATGTTGCGCCTGGCAAAGAAGCATGTACTTATTAAAAGGCTGGCATCTGTAGAAACACTTGGTGGCATCAATGTCATCTTTACGGATAAAACCGGTACATTAACAGAAAATAAAATTGATGCAAACAAACTGGTGTTTTTTGATGAAGATATAACGATAGAGAAAAGTGGCGAAGGCCGTAGTATCGCAATCAAAAAAAATAAAGCTGCGTTTGAAAAGTTATTAATCATTTCCACCTTATGTAACAATGCCGTAAGCAAACATGAAAAAAATAAGCAAAAATATTTGGGCGATCCTATTGAAATCGCACTATTGCAATTTGCAAATTCCAGCAAAACAAATACGGCAGATATAAACGCATCCTATCCCCGTATAGCAGAAGAACCGTTTAATTCTGAAACAAAATTAATGGCCACTTTGCACAAAAAAGATACTGGCAACTTTGTGGCGGCAAAAGGTGCCGTAGAGGAATTAATAAAGAAATGCAGCTTTTATTGTGTCGGTGATAGGGTAGTGCCTTTAGCAGATGCAGACAAAAAAACATTTCTACAAAAAGCAGAAATAATCCAGGCACAAGGCTCAAAAGTATTGGCATTTGCTTTTAAGAAAGCTGCTAATATCTCCACCAATAATTTTATATCAGAATTAACGCTTGCAGGCCTGATAGGGTTTTTAGATCCTCCTCGAATGGAAGTGGTAGCGGCGTTGCAGTCATGCAGGGATGCAGGCATTAAGGTTATTATGATTACGGGCGACCATCCAGCAACGGCACTCAATATTGCTGAAAAAATAAAGCTATCAGAAAAAGACAATGTTGTTATCAATGGCACAGAATTAGACACCAAATTGTCGGAAGAAAAATTATTCGCCGCTACTATTTTTGCAAGGGTTACACCAAAGCAAAAGTTAGACATGGTAAGCCTATATCAGAAGCGGGGCAATATTGTTGCCATGACGGGTGATGGAATAAACGATGCTCCTGCCCTAAAAAAGGCAGACATTGGTATTGCCATGGGCATACGAGGCACACAGGTGGCAAAGGAAACGGCTGCGATGATTTTAAAAGATGATTCGTTTACTTCTATCGTTGCAGCCATCATGCAGGGCAGGGTGATTTTTAAAAACATTAAAAACTTTTTAATGTACCTCCTCTCCTGCAACCTTAGTGAAATATTTATTGTATTTTTTTATGGGTTATTAAACTTTCCGTTTTCGATACTTCCTTTACAAATCCTCTTCCTCAATTTGGTTACCGATATTTTTCCGGCGCTGGCATTAGGTCTTGGCAAAGGCAATAAATTAATTATGAAAATCCCGCCACGAAACCCGCAGGAGCCTATTGTGGTTAAAAGAGATTGGTTTACAATGAATGCGTATGCGGTATTACTGGCTTTGCCTATTCTGCTCGTAACCTGGTATTGCAGTTATTACTTAGGGTACGATGCAGAATCGTGTAACAATATCACCTTCTTCAGTCTTGCTTTATCACAATTGTGGCACGTACTAAATTTGTCTTCCCGTAAAATTTCCTTCATTAATAATGAGATTACCCGTAATAAATTTACTTGGGCAGCCTTGCTGTTATGTATTGCGATCATGGCTGTGTTCTATTTCATTAGTCCGCTTAATAAATACTTAGGGCTTCAAATGCTAAGCACAAACACCTGGTTAATTATAGCGGCTACCAGTATTGCACCTGT
>JBBRWA010000036.1:0-28499 GCA_038246345.1 Chitinophagales bacterium | reverse complement strand
GCAAGCGAATCGGCGACGGACGATTGTGCCAGCAAAAAGTAGGGTGCGAGGAACAGCCCCGCGCAGAAAATAGTCCTGATTACCCGATGCTTCATAGGGTCAAAAATAGCCCTAACATTTGGATTTTACGTTCCTCAATCCTAAACTCGTTTTTCAGCTGACAGCATTATCACTACTTTTGCGTCAAAATATTCTGACACATGCCAGCATCCGTACTACCAGAACACTCCATTCAGTTACATGATTTGCATTTTGTGCCGCTCATCACCGAGCAGGTGCTACAGGAGCGCGTCTACGCTCTTGGGCAGGAGTTAAAAGAGACCTTAGGAGACAAAAAACCATTGTTCATCAGCATATTAAGCGGTGCTTTTGTTTTTGCTGCTGACCTAATGCGTGCATTTGAAAGCAACTGCGAAGTGGGTTTTGTAAAACTCGCATCCTACTCGGGCACACGTTCCACAGGTGACGTGCAAACGGTGATGGGCCTCGACAAGGATCTTTCCGGCCGACACTTGGTTGTCGTAGAAGACATTGTAGATACTGGCAGAACCTTACATTTTTTCCTGGATCACCTTCGGGAAAAAAATCCTGCCTCCGTTACCACCGTAGCCTTTTTGCGCAAACCGGAAGTAGTCGCTTTTCCTATCAAAATGGACCTGGTAGGCTTCGATATCGAAGATAAATTCGTGGTTGGATATGGACTGGATTATGATGGGTTGGGGCGGAATTTGCGGAGTATATATGTGCTGAAATAGGGTTTCAGGGTTAAAAGGTCTCAGGGTTTACGCGATTAATCTTATCCTTAAAAAGCTATTTCAAATTTGACAACAGATTGCGTAAACCCTGAGACCTTTTAACCCTGAAACCCTGAAACCTTTTAAAGAATAAGCATCTTCTTCGTAACCCCCAATCCATTAATTTTCAGTACATAATAGTAGTTTCCGCTTGGCAGCCCATCGCGGTTAAACGTAACATTATGAACACCGGCCGGGTAATTGCCTTCGGTAATGTTTCGGATGTGGCGGCCTTGAGCATCCAACAAAGTGATGGTGACATAAGCTGAAGGAATCGTGAACGTGATTGTACTGGAAGCATGTACCGGGTTCGGGAAATTGCCCACCTCAAATACATTTCGGCTTGGCGTGTCCTGCACATCCACCGATCCTTTGAAAATAGGCAGAATCGGGAAGTTGCCGTTGAGTACAGAGCTGCCATTGTCGAGGCCGAACCAATCCTGTATCACAGAAGCATAAACAGAGCGGAAATCATGCTGCATGTCCACATCGCCGGAAACCTGGAGATTCAGTGGAATTACCGGATTGGCACCAATGATACCTGGATTTACGCCTTTGCCAAAGACAAACAGCGGGGCGGCAGCGCCGTGGTCGGTACCAAAGCTATCATTGCCGCCAATGGTGCGCCCAAATTCGGAAAAGGTCATGGCACACACCTTGTCGGCCTTGCCCATGAGGCGGATGTCGTCCATAAAGGCATAAACGGCCTCTGATATCTTCTTTAAGAGTTCTGCGTGGGTGCCTGTCGCTGAAGCACCTTCTTGCACTTGTTGGCTGTGATTGTCGAAGCCGCCGATGGATACCTGGTACACCGATGTCGTCAGGCCGCCATTGATGAGTTTGGCGACGATTTTTAATTGATCTGCCAAGGAGTTCTGCTCAGGGGCGGGATACAGGCTGCTGAGGTTTTGGCCCATGGTAGCGGCATCTTTAATCACATCAAAATACACTTTGGTATTCTGCATCACGGTGCGGATATAGGTCAGTTCATCGCCATACGGTGTATTAGGTGTAGGTTCTATGAAGTCATTAATTAGGTTGTATACTTCATCTGGATTGCCCACAGAAATACCCATAGGAAACCCGCTGCCCATAAAGGACACAGGTGCAACATTACCGATGTTGATGGCCAGTGGGTCGGGCGCATCCTGGTTCGGATAGCCGGTGGGGTATCCTGGGTACTCATAATCCAGCATCCGGCCAAGCCAGCCAGAGTTCAGGCTTTCATCGCTGTCAGCGCCCGTCATCCAGATATCCATAGAGCGAAAGTGGGAATAGTCCTGGTTGGGGTAGCCCACGGTTTGTACCATCGATACCATCCCGTTGTCGAACATTTGCCGCACTTCCGACATGGCGGGGTGTACACCAGTGCCAGAAACACCGGAAAGTGGCAGCACCTGATTCTCTGGGATAAGCACCTTTGGCCGATGCACAGAAAGCTTGCTGTATTGATCAGTAGGGATCAGGGTATTGATGCCGTCGTTGCCACCATTTAGTTCGATAAAAACCATAATTTTATCGCTGGCGCTACCCGCTGCGCCGAGGCGAGCAAGCATTGAGTTGTTCGCCAAAGGATTAATGGAGAACCCATTATAGGCGAGCGGAGCAATGGCAGTTGCCAGGCCAGCCGTGCGGAGGAATTTTCTTCTTTTCATTGTTGAATGTTAAATTTGTAGCCCGTTTTTCTACTAGGGCAAAGATTGTCAAGACAATTGTTTCACTATGCCAGTTGGAATTCTGGCAGGCGTGTTAAGTATAGGTGAAACGCCAATAGCCTTGATCTTACAACCTCTTCGGCCATAGGGTCGCCGGGGTTGCTAATATGGGCATTCCAGGCTGCCGTCCAGTAGCTGTCGTCGGGCAGCCCTGAAAGCAGGATGGATTTCAACAAGAATTTTTTAGTAGCAGAAAGGGGTTGGGGCAACAGCAGTTTGGTGATATCATCCACGAGTGTCACAGGGTTGCCAGGGTTGATGAATTGTTTGGCAAACCCAATCAGGTCGATTTTAAGCTGGTCGTTGGTGGTGCCAATAAAATAGGCAGTCAAAATATCGGTAAACAGGTTGCGGTTGCGCAGTGTGTCGCCATTGATCCAGATGCGGTAGAACTGGGGTATTTGGCGGAACGCTTGCCAGCCAGCCACATTCGGCGGGTCGCCGGGAATCATACTCATATCAGCCAAATATGCCGTTAAGTAGTAGCGCATAACAAAGCCGTCCCATGGGGTACTGGCGGGAATGCTCAGGTTGAAAGTACGCAAAGCACCAATGGAAATATCGACGGGGGTTTTGATAAAACAGCCCGTTTGAGCAGCTTCAAAGAAATGCTCACTTTTCAGCAAGGTTTCCATGACAGGTTTTATGTCATAATTGTTGTTGCGGAAAATATCTGCCAGTGGTTGAATCACGTTTTGCTCTGTATCGGGTGTGATGTCGTAGTACACAAACCAGCGGTAGATTTTGCGGCAAATAAATTCGGCCACCTCCGGTCGGTCGAAAATCATGTCCAGCATAGCATCCAACTCTGCCTCTCCGTCAACTCCGCCTTGAATGACTGTATTATTGTAAAAAGCGGAGAATTGTTTGTTGTCAAAATCGTGGTCTACAGGATAATGGTATGAGCTGTTGTCCGTAAAAGTATTGCGCCAACCAGTGAGCACCCTGGCAGCGGCGACCACATCATCTTCGGAAAATTGTTGACCGCCTTCTTTTCCTACCGTAAATAACTCTTGAAGCTCTCGGGCATAGTTTTCGTCAGGTGCTCCCTTGGCATTCAAAAAACCATTAAGATAAATCAGCATCATGCCTTCGAGGGTGACCATTTTTGTCATTTCCTTGAAATTCCCAAGCGCATTGGAGCGCAGCATCTTATTGTATTCATATACTGACCTTCCCCATGGTACGGCCTCCGTTTGGGTAGCAAAATGATTGCTCCAGAAAAGTGTCATGCGCTCTAGAATACTGGTATTCTGATTGAGCATCAACTCGTACCACCAGCCGCGCCAGCTTTCAACCCGATATGCTTCTGCCTGGCCATCGAAATTAGAAAAATCCAAATTGACAGTAGTCCATGTTTGTCCTAGTGCAACAAGCGGGTCACTATATTCGGGAGGGTTATTGTAGTTGTTGACTGGTGGCGCAGGCGCATTCGCAGGTACCGTGAGGACCTTGTTTACAGCGCTGTTCATGGTCATGCCGAGCAGCGTATCCATCTCAGATTTTTTCAGGCCAAAACCAGTTCTCCGCAGCAAATGGGCTGCTTGGGCATAGCCCCATGGGCCGTTGTAAGGGTTTAGACCACCCAGCAAGGTGATTTTTTGCGCGGGAGCTGGCACATCTGGAAGCAATTGCCCCGTAAATGAGAATAGGGGATTGATGCCGCCCAGCTTGCTTTTGATATTGGGCAAAGGGCGGTCATCCGCAGTTTTGCCGCGCAAAAACGCACGGCGATCCATCGTGGAAACAGGCATGTGGATATTGATTTAGTGAACGGATGTTGGGAAGGCGCAGTATTGCGAAGCCAAGTTACAGCGTAATCGTGAAATTAACAAATTATATAGCAATTGTACTGGAAACGCACACCAGCGCTCGGAACAACAACACCGTTGGCCTTTACCTTCAAAATAAAAAATGCCAAGTAGCTGTATGCCGAACGCCGTGAGCAACCTGATGCTATATCGTAACCCAGGTTCCTCACGGCGTTCGGAATGACACAACTGCTTGGGGGACTTGAATTCCCCCCAAATCTTAAAACTTAAACCCTAAGGTCAACAAAATATCATTCGTGACATTCTCCGTCGTGACTTTTGGCGCGCCGCTGTATGGGGAAACCGCACCTTTGCCCATATAGCGCCGCCAGCCCAAATCCAGGTAAAACGATTCTCCGCGCACGCCAGCACCTGCCGTGAAGGCCGTATTGAAACCTGTTTCACCAGCTTCCGGCTTGCCCAACAGATTCAAACCACCGCGCAAACGGAACTGATTCAATACCAATTCTCCACCAAAGCGCAGGTTAAGGGCTTGCTGGTAGGCCCGCTGAATGGCTTTATTGGCCGCGCGTTCCTCAATTTCGTTTTGCTGGCTGGGTGCATTGCCCGTGAAATTATAGCGGTTGTTGGTGTAGTCTACAATCTCTATATCAGCGCTGATAAAGCCCATTTTTCTGATCACGGCGGAAGCGCTGGCAGAGGCCCGCCAAGGGGTACGCAGCTTATAGTCCGACACGCCGTCGACATCTGGAGAAAAAACATCGCCACCATAGCCCACACCGTTAACACTATATTCGTAAGCAAAGGTATTGGAGTACGTGTCGGTCAAACTTAGAGAAGTGGGGGTGTGAAATGCTGCGCCGACCCGGAAAGCCTGGCTGACTTTATAAATGACACCCAATTTCAGGTTCACGCCCACGCCTTCTGTGCGTAGGTATTCGGTATAGGTCAGTTTGTCGAACACCTCTACATTGCCCGCCTTGTCTTCCTCGATATATTCTCCTTCAATGCGATAGTTCACAAATGGAATGCCCACGGTAGCACCCACCATCAATTTTTCATCATAATTTCCGCCAAAAGAAATCACCATTTCATTCATTTTGCCATAGGTGTTTATGGCTTGGGAGCGGTTGAGGTTCGCATTTTCATTTCCGGTAAAATCATAGCGCAGCTCCCCGGTAGTGGCATCCTGGTAGATGGCATCTGCGTCAAATGCCAGCTTAGTGTCGAAGGGGTACAGGTTACCTGCGTTGCCGCCGTTGTTAAAGGTTGAGACGGCATCCTGGAATAAGCCATTCATAATGGTACCGTTGGCATTGCCTTCGTAAAAAATGGAAGCGTTGTAGTTGTTCTGTCGGTTGAGTCCGATGCCAAAATTGACAGTTTTCCAGTGTTTGCCTTTCGGTGTAGTATTAAATAGCAGACCAAAATTATCAAAAGCAAAACTGCTTTTTTTATCGTTTAGGGCTATGTTGCCGGGCAGTGATGCGTCCACAGAGGAGAAGCGCAGCGAAGGAGTCACCACCAATTCATTGGTGCGGAAAAGTGCGATGCCAGCGGGGTTCTGGCTTAGTACGCCAAATTCAGCGCCCAAAGCACCAAATGCGCCACCAGCGCCCAGGAAACGGGCAGTGCCTCCTGGTTGTAAATAAGAGTATCGAAGTACGTCGCCGGTCGTTTGTGCCAAAAGCGTGGCAGCTAGTAGGCAGAAAAACAGGGTGCTAAGAAAGTTTTTTTTCATGGTAATGGACCTGTTGAGTTAGTTCTAAAAGATGCTGAAGGTTCGTCCCATAGGGACGACACCTTTGTAGATGCGCAAATCATGTTTGTTTCCCGTTCCAGCGGAACGGTATCTTTAACGCAATTGTACCGTTCCGCTGGAACGGATGCAATTGCGTTGGCATCTCTACAAAGATCATAGTCCCGATGGGACTAGCCTTAAGCTTGGTTAAAAAAATGGGTGGAAAGGTGTCGGGCACCAGTTTCCACCCATTGGTAATCAAGGGCTTTGTATGCAAGCTGCGCTAGCGCATTGCTAATTAATTTCCGCGGCCTCCGCCGGATTTGCTGCCGCTTGATTTGCTGCCGCCACCGGACGAGCCGCTGCCACTGCTGCCAGAGGAGCTGCGACCACTGCTGCCAGAGTTGCTGCTGCCGCGCGACGAGCCTGAATCATAAGACCTGGGGCTGCTGCTTTCGCTACGGCTTGAGCGGCTTTCCGAGCGGCTTTCGCTGCTACGACTTGGGGAAGCGCTGCGTTCTTCTGCGCTACGACTCCGGCCAGATTCCTGCTGCGATGATTCGCGGCGGCGTGGCGTGGTAGCGCCTTCGTTGCTGCGGCGGGTTGGGCGTGGCTTGCTTGTGCGTGATGGAGGGGTCGCTTCAGGGGTACGGCTAGGCGTGTAGCCGCCGTCATTTCCACGCGTGGCTGGATCACGACGGCTTGGCGTTACATCTTGGCTGCGGCCTGTTGGCTCGGTGGAGCGGCGTGGGGTCGCTTCGGGGGTACGGCCTGTTGGATCGGCACCTCGTGTCGAAGGCTTTTCAGCGCTTTCAATGTTGCGTGGGCTTTCAACGCCCCGAACAGTGCCATTGGCATTACCTTTGTTGCGGCCAGCAGGGCTGTCGTTGCGTGTAGCTGGACTGATTGTTGAAGGGCTTTCATAATCGCCAGCAGTGCGGCCAACCCGCGCAGACTTTTCAACCACTGGTACATGCTTTTCAGCTGTGGTCAAGCGGCCATTGGTTTCTGGTAGGCGTGCATAGCCAGGATTCACCGAAGAACCGTTACGGCGTGGGCCGGTATAGGTTTGTGGAGAATAGCCGCCATTGTTACCGCCATTATTTCCACCATTGGAACCATTATTGTAATAATAGTTGTTGTCCACCCAGTTGTTGCCAAAATTATTGCCAAAATATGGGTTGTACCCGTTGACAGTCCAGTATGGGTCGTAGAAGTAGTTGTTCATGGCCCAAGGGTTGTTCCAGGCATTGAACCCGGAGTAGCAACTATTCCAACCCCAGCTGTTCCAGCCCATTCCGAAGCCGTTGTTGAAGTTGTTAAAGTTGTTCCAGCGGTTTTGGCGCTGCCAGCGGCGATAAGACCAGAAGTCGTTGTAGCCGAAAGTATAAATGGACATCCCTGGTGAAAAGAAGGGGTCATAGAAGTACATGTCTGCGAAAAACGGATCGTAATAGTCTATCGTTCGGGCTGGGCGGTGAAAACGTCGGATGCGAGAAGAATACTCGTAGGCGTAATCATTGTCCTCATCAGAATACCCATCATCTTCGTTGTAACGACGCGTGACGTTGTTCTGTTCAGTGTACTCGTTTGAATAGGTCGGCGCCGTAGCGTCGGTGGACGGGTTGTAGTAAAGGTCGTCCTGTGCTTCAACGTTTGAGTTAAACGCGAAAGAGAGCAGTCCGACAAGAACCCAGAGCGAAGCAATATTTTTTACGTTCATGGTGTGTGGTTGTAAATTTGCGAGTGTTCCGGTGCGCAAGTTTCTAGGGTCAAAAATATTACCTTTGCGCACTTTTTTTGGTTAATGGGACATTAAATGCTGAAAATGTGATGGTTAAAGTTGGTTAAGCTGCTGATTAAAAGGGCGATATTTGTTAAAGTCTTAATTTGATCGCGTTGATTTCAGCATTTTGCCTTCAAAGTTCAGACATTATTCAGACAAATAAAACTCCTTAAAGTTACGCGCTTTTTTAAGGATTAACCCACTTTTAACCAAAAACGAGCGTTTGAACAGCCCCTAGTACCTTAAATAGTGCTTATTGAACCACAAAACCTAACATTCATCAATATTACTCAACAATACACATTGGAAAGCAGCATTTGATACAATATTTGGGACAGTCCGCCTACGCCAAAGGCTTCGGCGGGTAAAGCATCAAGTATCTCGCATCAAGTATCCAACATCCAGCATCAAGCATCAAGTTTTATGGCAAAGGAAATTACACCCCGATCAGAAGATTACTCGCAGTGGTACCTCGATATTGTTCAAAAGGCCCGCTTGGCCGACAATTCTCCCGTGCGTGGTTGCATGGTAATCAAGCCCCATGGCTTCAGTATATGGGAGCGCATGCGCGACGCGCTCGACGCTATGTTTAAAGAAACCGGGCATGTAAATGCATACTTCCCGCTCTTTATCCCAAAAAGCTTTTTGAGCAAAGAAGCCGCCCACGTGGAAGGTTTTGCCAAAGAATGCGCCGTGGTGACCCACTACCGCCTCATGAACGATCCCAATGGCGGCGGGGTGATCGTAGATCCTGATGCAAAACTGGAAGAAGAGCTCATCGTGCGCCCAACGTCTGAAACCATTATCTGGAACACCTACCGCGACTGGATCAAAAGCTACCGCGATCTGCCGTTGCTCATCAACCAATGGGCCAATGTGGTGCGTTGGGAAATGCGCACACGCCCTTTCTTGCGCACCACGGAATTCCTGTGGCAAGAAGGGCATACAGCACACGCAACCTCAGAAGAAGCTGTCGCGGAGACGCTGACCATTTTGGATTTGTACGCACAGTTCGCAGAAGAGTGGATGGCCATGCCTGTTATCAAAGGCATCAAATCGGCCAATGAGCGCTTTGCCGGTGCTGAAGAAACGTATTGCATTGAAGCATTGATGCAAGATGGAAAAGCCCTGCAAGCAGGTACTTCCCATTACCTGGGTCAGAATTTTGCCAAGGCTTTTGAAGTGCAGTTTTTGAACAAGGAAAATAAGCAGGAGTACGTGTATGCTACATCCTGGGGCGTTTCTACGCGGCTTATAGGCGGTCTCATCATGACCCACTCCGATGATGAAGGTCTGATTATTCCCCCAAAACTCGCCAACATTCAAGTGGTGATCATACCGATTCCAAAGCCATCCCCTGAGCTCACGGAAGCAGCCGACAAAATTGCGGCTGCCCTCAAGGCTAAAGGTGTGCGCGTAAAAATAGACAACGACGACCAGAACCGCCCGGGCTTCAAATTCGCCGAATACGAAATGATTGGTATCCCGGTTCGCCTCGGCCTTGGCCAGCGCGACCTCGCCGCCAATCAGGTGGAAGTGGCCCGCCGCGACAACAAAACAAAAGTAAACGTGCCGCTCGACGGCATCGCGGATTACATCGCCAACCTGCTCGAAGAAATCCAGCAGAACCTGTTCGACCGCGCCAAAGCACACCGCGATGAGCACATCACCAAGGCCGACAACTGGGATGACTTTGTGAACGTGCTGGAAAACAAAGGCGGTTTTGTGTATGCCCATTGGGATGGCACGACGGAAACAGAACTTGAAATCAAGGAAAAGACTAAGGCGACGATTCGCTGTATTCCGATTGGCTGGGAGGAAGAGGAGGGCGCTTGTATATTGACGGGGAAGAAGAGTGGGCGGAGGGTGTTGTTTGCGAAAGCGTATTGAAATAACTAATTTAGACAGTATCTTTACCCCGAAACCACCCTATCCTATTTTACCATCCATTGGTGAAATAGGATTTTTTTTGACTTAGTGGCGTTTGAAAGACAACTAGGTATCTTTCAAACGCCCCATAAAAAATCCGATTATGCACTACCAACGCCTCCTTATCATCCTCCTGCTCAGCAGCTTTTTCAACACAATCCACGCTCAGGTCACTTGCGAGCCTGCTTTCCCAACGGTGGAAGACAATGTGACCATCTATTACAACGCAGCAGCGGGCAATGGCGCTTTGTTAAATGTGTCGCCTGTGTGGGCACATCTGGGCGTAATCACCAACCTGAGCACTGGTCCGGCGGACTGGAAACGCGTTGCTACCACCTGGGGCACCAACAATGCCGCCGCGATGATGACGAACATAGGGCCTAACCTTTGGTCAAAAACGTTCAATATCCGCACTTTTTTCGGCATTCCGCAGAATGAAACGGTGCTGAAAATGGCTTTTGTTTTCAGGAATGCAGGCGGCAGCATCGTAGGCCGGGCTGCCGATGGGAGCGACATGTTTTACGAAGTGTATCCCGTTGGAGGGCCGCTGCAAACACGGTTTAACCAGCCGACAGAGAGCTTTTTTTTAAAAAATGTCGGGGAATCAATTGACGCCGTTGCAGTTTCTTCTTTGCCAGCTACGCTGAATCTTTACGACAATGGCACCCTGGTGACAACAAGCCTCAACCCTCAGATTCTGACGGGCACCGTGGATGTGACAACGCCCGGTTTGCATAAAGTTGATTTTGTGGCAACTACTGCTACCGAAAATGACACTTCCACTTTTTGGTTCCTTGCACCGGGCGGTGTCATGGAACAAAACCCGCCTGTCGGCACCGAGTTGGGGATCAATTATTTGCCCAACGGCGATGTGCGGCTGTCGTTGTACGCTCCCAACAAACAAATCGTGCATGTGCTCGGAGATTTCAATGCCTGGCAGCCTGCAGACAACTACCAAATGCGCCGCAGCCTTGACGGCAAGACCTGGTGGATTGACCTGGTGGGCGTGCCGGCTGGCCAGCCTGTTCGTTTTCAGTATTTAGTCAACGGTACGCTAAAAATCGCCGACCCGCTCAGCACCCTCGTGCTCGATCCCTGGAACGATGCTTTTATCCCGGCATTGACTTTTCCAAACCTGCCTGCATACCCAACAGGAAAAACCACGGGAGCGGTTTCGGTGCTGCAAACCAATCAACAGCCTTTCATCTGGCAGGCCAATAACTACACCCGTCCTAAAAAAACTGACCTGGTGGTGTATGAACTGCTGATGCGCGATTTCATCAGCCGCCACGATTACCCGACGCTGCTGGATACCCTAAATTACCTGGACAGGCTCGGTGTCACGGCTATAGAATTGATGCCCGTAAATGAGTTCGACGGTAACATCAACTGGGGTTACGGCCCTGCATTTCACAAAGCACTGGACAAATACTACGGCTCGGCAGAAGCCCTCAAAACAGTTATTGATGCCTGTCACCAGCGTGGCATCGCGGTCATCCTCGACGTGGTGTTCAACCAGGCGACTGGGGCTAGTCCGCTCGCGCAACTGTACTGGGACAGCGCGAACAACCGTCCCGCTGCCGACAACCCCTGGCTCAACCCGTCGGCGACCCACGATTTCAACGTTTTCAACGATTTCAACCACGAATCGCAGGCCACCAAAGCATACCTGAAAAACTGCGTCAAATATTGGATAACAGAGTTCCGGGTGGATGGCTTTCGATTTGATTTGTCAAAAGGATTTACCCAGAAAAACACGCTCGGCAATGTAGGGGCATGGGGTGCTTACGATGCTTCCCGTGTAGCTATTTGGAAAGATTACGCTAATTTCATTTGGGGCATAGACCCTGGGTTTTACGTAATACTCGAACATTTCGCAGACAACACTGAGGAAAAAGAGCTCGCTGAATACGGCATGATGCTCTGGGGAAATATATGGGGTGCCTACAAAGACCTCTCCCTGGGCTTTAACACGACTTCCAACCTTAGTGGAGTAAATTACAAGCAGCGCGGCTGGTCGGTGCCGCACCTGATAGGCTACATGGAAAGCCACGATGAAGACCGCATTGCGTATGAACTGAAAACATATGCCAACGCCTCCGTGCCAGGCTACAACTTGCGAACTTTACCCATTGCGATGCCGCGCATTGAAATGCTCAACAACCTTTTTTTTACCGTTCCGGGACCGAAAATGCTTTGGCAGTTCGGAGAAGTTGGCTATGATTTTCCGATCAATTATTGTGAAAATGGCACCGTAAACAACAACTGTCGCACAGACCCCAAGCCCATCCGCTGGGATTATTTCAACGACCCATACCGTCGGCATTTGTACGATGCCACGGCAGCGTTGCTCCAATTGCGCAAAAGCCACGATGTGTTTGAAACCACAAATTTTCAAGCAAATATCAGCAGCGGCCAGGTGCGCAGTATTTTCCTGAATGGCAGCGACCTCAACGTAGCGGTATTTGCCAACGTGGGCACTACTGCAACCACGGTAAGCAACCCAGCTTTTCAGCATACCGGTTTTTGGTATGAATATTACTCGGGCGATACCTTGTTTGTAGGCTCTGGGGTGCCGACATCTTTTAGTTTAGCGCCTGGAGCATACCGCTTATATCTCGATAAAGTGATAGCCTTACCGCCTTATGTGCAGCTGCCCGTGAAGACTGCGCCCGTAGGCGCTTTGTCGTATTTCGCCATTCAACCCAATCCGGTGCAGGACTTGTTTTGGTTGAATTTCTCCTTGCTGGAAAACACGGACATTTATCTGGAGATTCGCGATATGGCTGGAAAAGTGTTGGAGCGACAGCATTTTGACAACTTGCCTGCCGGTGCGCAGCAAGTAGAAATCAAGTCACCCAACTGGCAGCCGGGCGTTTATTTTGCCGTGCTGCGCGATGCCAAAGGTGGGGTTTCAACCAGAAAGCTGGTAAAAATATAGGTGGTCGGCGGGGCACTTGCAGGAAAAATAGCCAAGCGTTATGAAACATACAATGAGCAGCGCGCAACCGGAAACCGGAAACCATAAACCAGAAACCCCTTTTTGGCACATCATCGCCAACCCAACCGCGCACGGCGGCGCGATGGAACGCGACTGGCCCAAAATTGAGCAAACGCTGCAAGCACTTGGCTTTTCGTACAACGTGCAATTTACCGAGTACCCAGGCCATGCCGCCCGCCTTGTAGAAAATGCGCTCTTGAACGGCGGCAGGAACATCCTGGGTATCGGCGGTGATGGCACCAACCACGAGATCGTAAACGGTATTTTCAAGCAGACATTTGTGCCGCCGGGCGAGATTACTTACGCCTTGCTGCCTTACGGTACGGGCAACGACTGGGCCAGGCAATACGGGATTCCACACGACCCCACGCTTCGATTGCAGCGGTTGAATCAGCTGGAAACGGTGTTGCAAGATATTGGTCTGGCACATTTTATGCGCGATGGCCAGCCTGATTCCCGCTATTTTGTGAACGTGGCGGGAATGGCTTACGACGGATTTATCGGAAAAAAGCTGCTGGAAAAACCCGTCAGCAACAAAACCCAATACCTGTTGGCAGTGGCGCAATACCTCTGGCAATACAAGCTTACAAAAGCCAGAATTGAATACGACGGCCAGGTGGCAGAAGATTATTTCTATACCATCAATGTGGGATTGTGCCGTTACTCTGGCGGCGGGATGCAACTCGTGCCGCAGGCCGTGCCAGATGATGGCTTGTTTGCACTCACCTATGCCCGGGAGATTTCAAAACTGGAAGTGATGCTGCAAACGCCGCGTTTTTACAATGGTTCCTTGCTGAAACATTCGAAGGTGACGGGTTGCCAGGCGCGGTCTATCAAGGTATCGCAGGTAGGTGATACGCCCACTTTGTTGGAGGCGGATGGGGAGTTTTTGGGGGAGACGCCGGTTAGTTTTGAAATACTGGAAAAAGCGCTTAAAATTGCAGTGTAATGATAAATTCTATGAAAGCCCTCACCATATTTTTCTTCGCGGGTATTTTTATGTGCCTGCCTACCTGCAAAAAAAGCGACGCTCCTATTGTAGATGTCCCTGTCGAACCAATTGACACCATTATTTCTCAACCTGTTGATCCCCATATTATTGGATTGGGGAAAGTTTCAGTTCTGAAAAACGGCCAAAAATGGGATGTCCCTTTTAACGCATGGTTTTCCCACCTGGAAGGCACTTTTCTGATTGCTACCAGGCAGGTATATGCTAACGGTGTAACGCAATCATTTCAATTGGATGATATTCCATGCAAGCCAGGTAAAGACTCCTTTGAGTTTTGGCCATCTGTTGCTTCGCTATACCCTAATAAAATACCAAATGGCTCTTTCGGAATGATGTTTGAAGTAGATCAGCCCATTGGCAATTTTTTTCTGGATACGTTGAGAAACGATCATTACATAGAGGTAATAGCCTATGATACTTTGACAAAGATTGTAGAAGGAAGGTTCCAGATGTTTACCAAAAAGAAGCCAAATGCAGGGTGGCAACCCTCTGGAGTAGTTGTGCCAGATAGTATTGCTTTTACGGAGGGGAAATTTAGGATGGAGGTGAAGAAATTCTAAACAAACACTTAAACATAGAAAACATAGTTTTTGAGTACGTAAAGCTATGTTTTATATGTCCCTATGTGTCTGTGCGTTGAAAAACAACTACCCCTTACCTGCGCTTCCCAAACTGGAAATTGATAAAGAAATTAATCCACACCTGCTTGTTCTGCGCATCGCTCACGAAAATGGGCGCTGGTTTGGCAAACACATCCACCATCAGGCCAATTTCCATGGCTTTTACCATTTCATCGAAAGCACCCCAGTCCATGTGGTAAGCGATGGAGGCATTGCCGCCAAGCAAGAAAGACATTTCGCTGATGCCGCGGGTGAAGGGGGAAGCGCCGAGTACCCGCGTGTTGTCGAGGAAAATATCGGCGTTGCTGTCGGCGTATTTTTGATGGATCACGCGGTAGGTATTGCTGCTGCCACCTTCATGGGCCAAAGCGAGGTAGTAAGGCTTTAACAACCCTATCGAAGGGCCAATAGAATAACTCATGCCAATGGCTACCCCTTTTTGCTTTGCTTTTTCCGAATAATAACGCTTGGCACCCCATCCTGCACGGGCGACAAAAAGGCTGTTTTGCTTGCCGTACACGAAAGGCCGGAATGCCCGGCTTGCCCTTGGATCGGCGCTTTGGCGCTGCTCTTTTGGATGCTTTAGTTCACCCAATCCAACTTGCCAGGTCTTGGTTTTGTTGTAGGTGCGCAAGCGCCCAAACTCCATGCCCACGGCCATACTTCGGTTGGTGGCAAGCCGCAGGTTGAAGGTGCGTTCTGTGTTGTAAACGATTCCCACATTGGTTTGGGGAGCGATGGAGCCTTGCGCCTGGCTGTGCAGGGCAACAAAGGTCATCATCAGGCAGACAAGTAGCGTGCGGAACATAGGCGTAAGTATTGGATTCAAAAGTAATCCTTTTATTACATCAAACGGTGAAAACTCGAAACTGTTTTCGTCGGCAACAGGCTAATATGACGTATCCAGACTTTACCTCAAAATTTCGATGCGCAAAAACGCGGATTTTTCAATTGGCGCAACATGCCATCTTGCCAAGTAAATTTGCATTCAGGGAAATGTCTGATGAATGGTTATGCTCGGGATGGGCGCAGTATTGTCCCATAGCACAAAAACGCTGTGGGTGCCCTGGCCGGAAACAACCGTGCCGCCCACTACCTCCCAAACATAGATGCTTCCCGGAACTTCTATCACCGTGTAATTATACGTGCCATCCGCACAGACCGTGCCGCTGCCCAATATCTCTACCGGAATATCGATGTCGCAGGAGGGTGGGGAGGTTTGCGCACGCAGCACATTGGCGAGTAAGCGCAGGTAAGCCGCCTGGGTATAAATGGCGACTTCGCTCAGTTCCCAGGAGTTCTGTGGCCAGGTAGTATTCCAGGCTTTAAACGACTTCTGGGTGGGCTGATTTTCTGGCGGGGAAATCACGCAATTGCAACTGGGATCCGGGTGGAAGGTGGGATTGGGGCCACCGGGCAAAAAACCTGGCGCCGGGCCGAAAGCGGAGGTGTTTACATCGTCCCAAACGGTGCCATCCTCGAACCAGGCGTGGTAGAGCGAAGGGATCGAAAACTCCGCGCCGTGGTCGCCCATGTTGGACAGGTAACAATACCCGGTAGGGTTTACGCCGTGCAGGTAGTGTAAAAAGCCAGCGCCAGCGTTGCGGTAATGGGTGCTATTGGTGCTGTTCAAACCAAGTTCGTTCATGATGAAGAACATATTTGCTTGGTGCGCTTTTGTTTCATTGCTGCCCCAGGTATAGTTGTCGCTGCGCAAGTAGGCTCTATATGCATCGGCGTTGTTGAGAAAAGCTGGCAGGTTGTCTGCATTCCCCGTTTGTATATTATTGGAATAGGTGTTGCGGATGTTGTTTTTTATCGTCGTCGTGCCATTAGCTAGTTTGCTGTAATACAACAGGGCGTCCTGTGTGTGTGCCTCAAATGGGTAGGCGTACGACCATTGCATCAGGTGCGCGGTTTGGTAATTGCCGTCGAAATAATTTCGGTAAGCAACATCGCCCGTTTTCGCGAATAAAAAACAAGCAGTAGCCAGTTTGCGCATCCCGGTTTCGTAAGCATCGGTCTGGTTTTCTCCGGCAGCAATGACACCGGTATTGTAAAACGTTGCATTCGGATTGGCGACACCCCAGCTCCAGGCATTAATGGCGGCATTTTGAAGGGTAGCGGCATACGCTGCCATGCCGGGAATGTTTTGAAATTGCAGGGCAGCCAGAGCAAAAGAACTGGCCGCCGAAAAAGTAGCTGCTGTGGTAGCTGGGCCATAAAAGCGCTGCGCATTGTCGGCACTGGGCGGACTGGCGGCCGCGAAGTTTTTTACCCCCACCACGCTGTTTACGCCGCCATTGCTTTGTTGCATGCGCAGCAGCCAATCCAGTTCGTATTTCACTTCATCCATAATATCGGGCACGCCATTGCCCGATTCCGGGATGCTGTTGTCATCGCCCCATTCTGTAGGGTTTTCTTCAAATGACAACAGCAAATCCATCAGCGGCCCGTAGGTGAAGGTGACGTATTTGTTGTAATCGCCCGCATCGTGCCAGCCGCCATGCAAATCTCGGGCAGAAGCCGGAACCGGATTTTGAACGTTGTAGCAAACCTTGTCCTGCAAATTACCTATATGGCAATTGGGAGCATCCACCCAGTTGCTTTCGGCATAAGGCGCTGTTTTCCCTGTGCCACAGCGTTGATAATAATAAGTGCGCAGGGCATGTTTCAACGGCTCCTTATAAGTGCAATCTGAAATGGTAAAACTATAAGAGCGCAGGTTGTTGAGGCTGTCGTACAAATAGTAATTGCCATTGGTGTTGAGGGCTGAAAAATCGAACCACCAAACTTTATCGCCCGATTGAATATCGACTACCCCCGCACCCCAAGCTGTAATATTTCCTTCAAAAACAGAGGCGTTGTCATAGCAGCGTTTCACCCGGTACTTCGTCGTCGGAGTCAGGTTTGCGGGCGCGTTATAGCCTGTTTGAGGGCTGGCGATCACGGCTATTTTCTGGGCAGCGGGCAGGTAGCCAAATTGGTCTACGTGCAGGCGTGAATCCACAGTGCCTGGCGCTTGGGCGAAAAGCCTGACAGCAAAAACAAGAAGTGCTATGACGGCTACGGGCTTCATTTTTCAGCGCGTTCCAAAAGCCGCGACGTGATTCGCAAAAAGTCCATTTCCGTAATAATGCCCACCAGTTCTTTGCCTTTCACCACGGGGAGACAGCCGATTTTATTGTTGCGCATTTTCGCCATGGCATCAATAATGCTTGTTTCGGGCGTTACCGTGAGCGGCTTTTCGATCATGATGTCTTTGACGCTCATTAAGTCTTTGCCAACGATCTTATAGCAGTGGGCGAAGTGGCGGAGCAGCTTCCGGGAAGTTATAAGACCCACCAACATACCTTTACCATCTTCCACGGGCATATACCGAATCTTCCGCCAGTCCATGATTTCAGCGACTAGTTCAATCAGTGCGTCGTCTTGTACGGTAAACAAGTCGGTCGACATAAACTCCTCCACTTTGATGGTGGTAGGGCTCCAGTTTTTCAGGTCGTTAATGGTGGGTTCTTCCCAGGTATGCACGGGCTTGTTCTCTTGCTGATTTTTAAGCATAGCGGCAGTAACAACTGTGACGGCTTCGTCGTTGGAGACTTGTTTTTTTAAGGAGGTAAAAGCGCGGAGTGCCCAGCGTGCACCTGTTTTGTGTTCCTTCGCCCGTGCTTCGATGATGTCGAGGTATTTAGAAATATCGGCTGATTTTACCTTCTGTTTTTTCAGACCTTCTTTGGCCAATGGCAATAGTTCTTGCAGGATCAATTCTGGTGCGGAAACTTTCTTGTCCTTCATCCAGGTGAAAGTGGTATCAATTCCGAATTTGGCAGATTTCAGGAAGTTGTCGCGGGTATCTGCAAAGTCGATGTGTTTTGTGACATCAGGGTAGTGTTCGGCCATGGCCACCATAGCACCCAGCCAAAAAGCAGCATTTGCGGTAGCATCTACAGCTGTTGGCCCGGCAGGAATCACCCTGTTTTCGATGCGGAGGTGGGGTTTGCCGTTGGGTGAAATGCCGTAACAAGGGCGGTTCCAGCGGTACACTGTTGAGTTGTGGATTTGCAAAGCCCGGAGCTTTGGCGTTTTTCCTTCCAGAACCATCGCCATGGAATCTTCTTCAATGGCACCGGCCAGCAGCACCCGGAATCGGCTGATGTCTTCCTTATATATTTCTGTGATGTCGCCACGCAGCCAATCGGAGCCAAAATTTACCCTGGGCGAGCGCTCGCGCATGTGATCGCTGGTGGTGCGGGTGTCGAGGCTTTGCTGGAACAGGGCGATTCGGGTTTCATGCCAAAGGCGGCGGCCAAACACGAGGGGCGAATTGGCAGAAATAGCAATGATAGGCGCAGCCAGGGTTTGCGCGATATTGTACATTTTCACAAAATCGTTGGGTGCTATTTGCAAATGCACCTGAAAACTCGTGTTGCAGGCTTCGAGCAGGGGAGAATCGTGTTTCACCAATAGTTCGTCTACGCCTTCCACCCGCAACTCAAATGAAGAGCCCAGCAGGTGTTTTTGTATCGCTGCCATCAGGGCGTAGTAGCGTTCGTTGGGTGTGAGGTTGTGCATCTCCAGGTCGTGCTTGCGCAACGTGGGTAAGATGCCGCAGAGGATAATACTGGCATCCATCTTATTCAGCACCTTCTGAATAATGTCGAGATAACCCACGTTTTCAGCCTCTAATTGGCTGAGGCAATCGCCTACAAATTCACGCGGGCTAAGGTTGGTTTCCAGGTTGAACTTTGCCAACTCCGTTACGCACCAGGGCTTGTCTTTGCCGAGCTTTTCCAGCACCTCCAAATTGATGCAAGCGGGCTTAAGTGTTTTATTGTGCACCAAACACATTTCTTGTTCTGCGCCAATGCGTACAATATCCGACTCAAACCAATCGTTGGCAAGCATATACTCGAATGCCTGTACATCGTCGAGGAGGCTGCGCACAAATTGCTGCATCTCTTTTTTACTGTCTACTGTGGTTACTTTTTGAAATCCCATAGAATTCGAGTGTTTGAAATATTGAATGACCAATTGGTTATTTAAATTAAATTTGAGTTAATTATTAAAGAACGATTACCTTGGTGCATGAATTTAGCAGTAGCAATAGAACATTTGCATAAAGAACCCAATATAAGCCGGGTAATGCATGCTGTTAAAATGCCTGATTTCACGCCTTCTCAAAGAATTTATTTCGACCTTTTAGACTCTATTGTATCGCAGCAGCTAAGTGTAAAAGTTGCTACTGTTATTTTCAACCGGTTTCTATTACTCTTCCCTGATAAATACCCGCATCCCGACCAACTCATCACTTTCGATACAGAACACCTGCGCAGTGTAGGATTATCCAATCAAAAAGCCAACTATCTTCAAAACGTTGCACACTTTTCTATGCAGTATGATTTAGAAAATAAAAACTGGCACGAAATGAGCGACAATGACATTATCCAGTTCCTGTCCCAGATCAAAGGAGTAGGCGTTTGGACCGTTGAGATGTTGTTGATGTTTTCACTGGCTCGTCCAGATGTGTTTCCTGTGGGTGACTTGGGCATTCAACAAGGTATGGCAAAAATTTTTGGGCTTCAAGAAACGGGTAAAGATCTAAAAAACAAAATGCTTGAACTCGCTGAACCGTGGCGCCCATGGCGCACGGTTGCTTGCCGTTATGTTTGGCGCTGGAAAGATACATCCTGAAATCATAAACTTGAACAACAATTCTCCGAACTTATATTCTCTCAACCTGTTTTCTTAAAAATACTTTCCATTCATTAAATTTTTTATGAAAGATCTCATTGCACTTCGATACCCAATTGGCAATTTCGAATACGGAAAAAAGTACACCATCGATGATACGCGCAAGCACATCAAAGAAATTGCTGCCCTTCCGAAAAATCTGAAAAAAGCAGTAAAAAAACTGCGCGACGGCGCGCTCGACCAACCATATCGACCAAATGGCTGGACTGCCCGTCAAGTTATTCACCACCTCGCAGATAGCCACATGAATGCGTACATACGCATGAAATTGACGGTTACAGAAAACACTCCTGTCGTAAAGCCTTATGAAGAACAGCTTTGGGCAGAAATGGAAGACGGCAAGCACGGTTCCGCTAAATTGTCTATTAAATTGCTAAGCGCACTGCACGAACGCTGGGTACAGTTTCTATCTTCGCTTACGGAGGAGGATTTAGAACGCGGTTATTTTCATCCTGTAAGTAAAAGGACAATTCAACTGCAAGAAGCAATTGCGCTATATGCCTGGCATAGCAAACACCATTTGGCACATATAAAAATAGTAGCTTCTGGCAAAGCATCAAAGGCTATAAAAGTAGCTAAAGCTGAGGCAGATAAAGGTGACGATACAGCAGCGCCTAAAGCGGATACAGTTGTAAAAAAAGCGTCTAAAGCTAGTCCTGTCGCCCGTAAAAATCGAGTGATGAGTGAGGAGCATAAAGAAAAAATCCGTGCAGCCCATGCTGCCCGAAGTGCCGCCAAAACAGCAAAGCCTGCTGCCACCAAAGCACCAAAGGCCGCCAAACCGACAACAGACACTACAATACTTAAAAAACGTGGCCGTCCTAGTAAGGCAACAGTTGCCACCGGTGAACCAGCGAAAGCCGTCAAGCCAGTGAAAGCTGCTGCGTCCTCGGGCACACGCGTACGCCGTACCAAGGAGCAAATAGCAGCAGACAACGCCGCCAAAGCAGCAGCGCCCAAACTAAGCCGGGCTGAAATACTCGAAAAAGCGCGGGCAGCACGTAAAGCAGCAGCAGGCACCCAAGCCGCTAAACCAGCTAAAGTTGCTAAACTAGCTAAACCAGCGAAAGTTGCCAAGCCAGCGAAAGCTGCTAAGCCAGCCAAGCCAGCCAAACCAGCTAAACCAGCGAAAGTTGCTAAGCCAGTTAAAGCTGCTACGTCCCCGGGCACACGCGTGCGTCGTACCAAAGATCAAATCGCCGCTGACAACGCCGCCAAAGCAGCAGCGCCCAAACTAAGCCGCGCTGAAATACTCGAAAAGGCAAGGGCATCTCGAAAAGCAGCAGCAGGCACTCAAGCCGCTACACCAGCTAAAGTTGCCGAGCCAGCTAAAGCCGCTAAACCAGCTAAAGCCGCTAAACCAGCTAAAGTTGCCAAGCCAGCTAAAGCCGCTAAACCAGCTAAAGTTGCCAAGCCAGCTAAAGCTGCCAAGCCAGCTAAAGTTGCCAAGCCAGCTAAAGTTGCCAAGCCAGCTAAAGCCGTCAAAGCTGCCGCTGCACCAGGAACGCGCGTACGCCGCACCAAAGATGAGATCGCCGCCGCCAACGCCGCTAAAGCAGCAGCGCCCAAATTAAGCCGCGCTGAAATACTCGAAAAAGCACGGGCCGCACGTAAAGCTGCAGGGGCAGGGGATGCCAAACCAGCTAAAGTTGCCAAACCAGCTAAAGTTGCTAAACCGGCTAAAGCAGCTACGGCCCCGGACACACCTGTACGCCGCACTAAAGAGGAGATAGAGGCAGCCAAAGCCGCTAAAGCAGCAGCGCCCAAATTAAGCCGCGCTGAAATACTCGAAAAAGCAAGGGCATCACGAAAAGCAGCAGGGGCAGGGGCTGCCAAGCCAGCTAAAGCAGCTAAGGCTCCGGACACACGCGTACGCCGCACTAAGGAGGAGATAGAGGCAGCCAAAGCCGCTAAAGCAGCAGCGCCAAAGCTAACCCGCGCAGAAATACTTGAAAAAGCACGGGCAGCACGAAAAACAAGCGGGGCCAGTGCGCCCGCCAAAACAGCAAGTAAAAAGACTAAGAAATAAAGTGTTTTATTTCAGGCAACGGCTTTCAGGCTTTCACCGCTTGAAGGCCGTTGTCTTTTTAAAACCTGCTTTTATAGAAAGCCGGACTCCTGCTTAATGTTAGATAGAATTATTGGCACATTTGGGGGGCATACCCCCGGGCCGCTGGTTATTGTTACAGCTGCTATTCATGGCAATGAACCCGCCGGCGTTCACGCCTTGGAAGAAGTGTTCAAGATGCTGGAAAACATGCCAGCCTTGGATTTTAAAGGAAAGTTTATCGGGCTTATTGGCAACTTACAAGCATATACCACAGGCCGCCGTTTTGTCGAACGGGATTTCAACCGGATATGGAAAAAGGAGCAGTTAAATAAGTTGCTTGGGAAAAACGAGGCTGATTTACTGGCCGAGGATATGGAGTTTATGCAACTTTACCACAGCATAAATGATGAAATCGGCCAAACAAAACCAGAGAAAATCCTGCTGCTCGACCTGCACACGACCTCCGCAGGAGGCGGAATTTTTAGTATTCCAACAGATGAAACGCTGAGCCTGGAATTTGCGAAAGCCCTGCATGCCCCCGTGATTCTTAACCTCTTTGACCGGGTGGAAGGCACCTTGTTGCGTTTTGCCGTTGAAGGAGGTTTTTCAACTGTTACAGCATCAGCGCCTACACTTTGTGTGGCTTATGAAGCCGGGCAACATGATGAATCGCTTTCCGTCAATCGCTCCGTTTCCGCTATTTTTAATGCCCTCCATTTTGCAGGCTGTGTCACTGATCTGAACCTGAGAAGCCCCCATGAAAAGATATTACAGAAATCATTCGCCGAGTTGCCAAGGGTAACACGTTTGATTCATGCCCACCACATCAAACCTGGCGACGCTTTTAAAATGCGCCCTGGGTACATCAATTTTCAAAAAGTACAGCAGGGAGAACACCTCGCCGATGATATCAGGGGAGCTTTACTGGCTGAAAAAACCGCCTTTATTTTAATGCCCCTGTACCAGGCGCAAGGCAGCGACGGGTTCTTTTTGGTGCAGGAGGAAGCCGCTCATCGTTCAAGTTGTCCAGCGACGTAATCAGCCAGATAGCTAAATTCTTCCGTCAACTTTCCCCCTTCTGTGAGCATTCCCCGTCGAATAACGGGGCTTTTTCCGCCCTGCAAAAGTTCTGGTAAAATCTTGTCCAACAATTGCCTTCCAAAAAAAGCCGAAGCATCTCGTGGCAATTCTGAAGGCAGGTTGTCTATCGCCATAACGTCAATAGAATCCTGTTTAAAGGGCAATGTTTCCGTGCCAGTTTTTCGACTGTAGCCATACACTGGCTTGGCGATTTTGCTGGGCCTGATGGTGCATGGCACAGAGGAGTCGGGCATAATATCGCAGGTTATATCAGCAATCACCTGAATGTTGAACGCTGTCTGTTGTACCTCCTCTGCCGTAAAAAATTTCGGGCTTTTGGGGTCGTAGAAAATACCGTTGATAAAAATATCGGCCCTGCGGTAATAAGGGGCAAATTTGCTCTGAAAGTCCTCGCCGTGGGCATAAAAATCTGCCTTTTTAAACGGCAGTCCATCGCGGCGTTCTACATAGTCAGCTGCATGGATTTGGGCAAATACAGCATCAGGGGAATCTTGCTCCAAAAACTCCTTCGGGCTGACTTGTCGGATACCCATATCGTTCAAATTTTTGGCTGCCCCGGAAGCAACCCGCCCACCGCCCGTGAGCACAATGCGCAACGGCGGCAGCTTGAGCTGGTTGTACACTTCAAGCACTTCGGCGTAATCATGGCTTTGGCTGAGGCGCGGCAGGCTGAATTGTCCTGTTCGTTTGCTCCAGGTCCACAGCGCGTTGTGCGCGCCAACGATCCCAGCATAAAACCCAAACGCAATCAATCGGGCGCCCCGGTTATCAGTCAGGGCCTCATAGTCGATCATACGGATGTTTTTTTCAAGGAAAGCCAGCATGAGCGGCCTGTTGTACGCCTGCTTTTTTATGGTATGGGAAAAAAACAGGTAGGTCTTGTCCGACATAAGCTGCTCGATCGGCACCTCTTTAACCCCCAACAACACGTCGCAATCGCTGAGGTCTTCTTGCAAACGAATGCCGTGCTTTGTATATTCCTTGTCTTTAAAACTGCGAATGGGCGAAGCTTGCACCACAATTCGGATGGGCAATTCGACCTGCGCTTCTGCACATTGTTCCGGAGTCATCGGCACACGGGCATCGGGTGGCACTTTCCCTTCTCGAATTATTCCAATTTTGATCATTATGTGGTGGGTATCAGTGGGTTAGAATGTAGCGTTGTCGAGTCTTAACAGGGGTACTGAAAAGTCGGGAGGACTAATAATGATGCAAAGGTAGCCAATCAAATAAGCCTTCATCGCCCGGCACCATAAATTTGTTTTACCTAAAACTAACCACGCTCGTTGCGAAGCGCCATCCAAGTCCAGCCCGCACCCAACAAATCCACGAGACCAAATAAGATAAATCAATTCGGAATACAATATTCAACTATATTGAGGAAATATTCGTCAAGTTTTAAATAAAAAGGGAACTTCGCGCTAAAATGCCATTGGCTGTTGGCTGCACAGCGTGGGTTCCATATTTAGGCATTGAGTTTCAGCACTTAATTCATTTCATTCCAAATCTTTTAGATTGGGTGCTGAAAATCTTTACTAAATAATACTACAAATTCAGTGCAGCCAAAAGCAAAAAGCTAACAGTTAATGGCCATCAGCCAATTTAATATGAAAGAACTCAACACTTATCTCGACAAAAACAAAGAGCGTTTTCTTAAAGAACTGCTCGAAATATTGCGCATTCCATCCGTTAGCGCCGATCCTAAATATGCGGGCGATGTACAACGCATGGCAGAAGCCACGGCAAAACACCTCACGGCGGTTGGTGTCGACAGAGTAGAAGTATGCCAAACAGCGGGCCATCCCATTGTTTATGGTGAAAAAATGATAAGCCCTGACGCGCCAACGGTGCTGGTATATGGCCACTACGACGTGCAGCCTGCCGATCCGGTGGAACTCTGGGACAGCCCGCCCTTCGAACCTGTGGTAAAAAAAACCAAGCTACATCCCGAGGGGGCCATTTTCGCCCGCGGCGCTTGCGACGACAAAGGTCAGGTTTTCATGCACATCAAAGCTTTTGAGATGATGATGGAAACCAAAACCCTGACCTGCAACGTCAAGTTTATGATTGAAGGAGAGGAGGAAGTAGGCTCCAAGAACCTGGAGAAGTTTTGCAAGGAAAATAAAAAGAAACTTGCCTGCGATGTGGTGCTCATTTCCGACACCAGTATTATCGACAATAAAACGCCAAGCCTAACGGTGGGCTTGCGCGGGCTTTGCTACATGGAAGTGGAAGTCGTTGGCCCGAACAAAGACCTCCATTCCGGGGTGTACGGCGGTGCGGTGGCCAATCCTATCAATGTGCTTTGCGACATGATCTCCTCCCTGCACGATACCAAGCGTCATGTCACGGTGAAAGGATTTTACGACGACGTAGAAAAAGTGATCAGCAAGGAGCGCAAAATGATGAATGCCGCCCCTTTCAACGCGAAACAGTACATGAAAGACCTGGGCGTTTCGGAGCTGATGGGCGAAAAAGGATATACCACCATTGAGCATACAGGCATACGGCCCACACTGGATGTCAACGGTATCTGGGGCGGCTACATCGGCGAAGGTGCCAAAACGGTGCTGCCCTCCAAAGCCTATGCTAAAATCTCTATGCGCCTGGTCCCCGACCAAGACCCGAAAAAGATCGAAAAGCTGTTTCAAAAGCACTTCGAGGGTTTGGCGCCCAAATCCGTAAAAGTAAAAGTAACGGCCCACCATGGCGGCTACCCGGTGGTGGTGCCCACCAATTCTGTGGAGTACAAAGCCTCTGAAAAAGCGATGGAACTAGCCTTTGGTAAAAAGCCCCTGCCACAGCGCGGCGGTGGCAGTATCCCTATTGTGGCCATGTTCGATCAGGTGCTGAATGCCAAATCTGTGCTCATGGGCTTCGGTCTCGATTCCGACGATATTCACTCCCCAAACGAGCATTATGGACTGTTCAATTTCTACAAAGGGATTGAAACGATACCGTATTTTTATAAGTTTTATGCGGAGATGAAGAAGAAGTGAACTACAACCTTCTTGTAGAAACGCGGTTAAGTCACGGAACATCTTACCCCACTTAATCCTAGCCCTGAAAGGGCGTAACCATTAACATAGGGCATACGCCCTGTGCATACTCATACTTATGCAACGTACCGACGTAAATACCTTAGGCGAATTCGGCCTAATCGAGCACCTCACCAAGGAATTCCCACTCCGGCAACCATCATCCCTGCTGGGCATCGGCGACGACGCTGCCGTGATCGAAAACGGCGCTTTTTGTACCGTTGTCAGCACCGATATGCTGGTGGAAGGCATCCATTTCGACCTGGCGTACATGCCGCTCAAGCACCTGGGCTACAAAGCCGTGGTGGTGAATCTTTCCGACATCTACGCCATGAACGCGATCCCCAAACAGATCACCGTGTCTATTGCTATTTCAAATCGCTTTTCTGTGGAAGCGCTGGAAGACCTCTACGCGGGCATTCAACTCGCTTGCGAGACGTATGATGTAGACCTTGTCGGCGGTGACACTACTTCATCTCCCAAGGGCCTGACCATCAGCGTTACCGCTATTGGGCAGGGCGAGAAAGAGCGACTCAGTTACCGCTCCGGCGCGCGTGTGGGCGATCTTATATGCATCACGGGCGATCTGGGTGCGGCGTATCTCGGCTTGCAATTGCTGGAAAGGGAAAAACAGATTTGGCAGGAGCACCCAGAAACACAGCCCGATTTTGAGGAACAGAAATACGTCATTGGCAGGCAACTGAAGCCAGAAGCCCGGCGCGACATGATCGATACGTTTCACAAAATTGATTTGCGGCCCACCTCGATGATCGATATTTCTGACGGCCTGGCTTCCGAAATATTCCACATTTGCAAACAAAGCAAGGTGGGCGCGCTCATCGAAGAAAGCGGCGTGGCCATACACCCTGATGCGCAACTATTGGCCTTGAAGTTCAAACTCGATCCCGTTACCTGCGCCCTCAACGGCGGCGAGGATTACGAGCTGCTGTTCACCATTCGCCCCGAGGATATTGAAAAGGTGAAGTACCTGCCCGATATCTACATTGCCGGAGAGATCATGGAGGCGGAGTTTGGGATTAAGTTGAATACAAAGGGTGGGAATTTGCATGCGTTGAAGGCGCAGGGGTGGGTGCATTTTTAGGGGATATAAGAGCCCGAAACATAATTGTAGCGAGAAAGGTATTAATTTTGTACGTAAAATCGCAACACATGAAAATACGAAAGCTCTCCATTAAGAATTATAAAATCTTCGATGATGTGGAATTTGATTTCACGGATGCGGATGGTAAAACGCTGGATACTGTTGTGTTTGCGGGAGTGAATGGTTGTGAGAAAACGACGGTTTTGGAGGTGATTGCTACGTGCCTTTACAAGAGATTTAACCCAATACCAGAACAAAGCAGAAATTAGCATTGAAGTTGAATTTGACCCCCGGTTCCGAGCCATGGAAGCGTTTAGAGGCAGATATTCTGCACGAAAACGCTAAAACCTTTGCGCTAATTCAGCAATTTTCATTAAAGCTGGAAGCGACAAGTGGCCTTCAAAAAGTATTGAAAATTGCTACTGATGAATCGTTAATCGGTGCCTATTTCCCAGTAAAAATGGGATATGTATACGAACCCTATAGCAAATTAAAGGGCAGTGAATTTAAAAGGGATAAAGGCACAAAAGGACGACCACCATGCAAGCCCACCAGTCTTGCACCCTTCCCACATTGAGCATATTCGGCCTAAAGATGTAATGCAATATGCATCACTCACTTTTGAATTTACGAATCTGGCTGTCTCTTGCAACGGATTCGAAATTGAGCCTGCACTACCCCCATCAAGTCCAGACTTTTGTGGCCACCCCAAAGCAAATGCTTTTGATGATGCTTTATTCTTACATCCATTTGAATTGCCAGACATTGAAAGTTTTTTCGAATTTGATGTCAACTGCCAAATCAGCTCATTAGGCAAAGAACCCTCAAAATCGGACTATACCATTCAGCTTTTGAGTTTAGGTAAAGAAACGCTCCGTGAAATGCGCGAACGACAATACCTGTTAATTTTGGATGAGGAACAAATGGGTCGGCTTGATGTGGATGCCTATCTTGAACCAAGCCAAGCGGAATTGCCAAAGTTTTTTTCGATGTTGCGCCAGTTATTTGGACTATCTTAGTTGTGGCACTGAAAAAATATCCTTATTTTTGTTAAAATTTGATCTTATGCCAACACCAGCTTCTTTAT
>JBBRWA010000035.1:0-28623 GCA_038246345.1 Chitinophagales bacterium | reverse complement strand
CAGGCCGTAGCCCTTTTCCGCGAAGAAGTGGCCAAGGGCATGAGCCATGCCGCCAAGGAAATGCAAAGCGCCAACCTTGATACCTCCGTGATCCTGTTCTCCATGTGGACGGAAGCGGTGAAAAACTTCACCGAGCATGGAAAAGGCAATATCATTTTCCTCGACGGATCGGTAGACGGCATGCAGAAGACCCTCAAACAAATGATGGCACTCAGCTCCACCGACTTCCTGGCCCAGCAGGAAAAACGCGATAAATAATCTATGTTTGTAACTAACCAGCCGCCCTCACTGCCAATCGCGTCCCTTACTCTGAGTTGTCCTGCTAGTAAGCATCCGTCCGCGTAAAGCGGGCCGAATGTACTAATACAGCGACATCCTGCCTTGCTTTTCCCCTTTTAACGTGGATGGATGCTTACAGCAGGACAACTCAGGGTACGAGAAACGGGCGATGGTGCGGGCGGCTTGATAGTTGCCTATACTTTTATTGCCTTTTTACAATTTTGCCTTTTTACCACTTCCCTATGCAACTTACCATTCGCAACCTTTCCAAAACCTACCCCAACGGCGTTCAGGCATTGAACGATGTGTCGCTCGACATCCCAACGGGTATGTATGGCCTGCTGGGCCCCAACGGCGCGGGCAAAAGCACCCTGATGCGCACCCTCGCCACCTTGCAGGAGGCCGACAGTGGTAGCGCCGTGTTGCAATCAGCCGCGGATGGTGGTGTGGATATTGACGTGTTGAAAAACAAAGACGCTGTGCGCAATACGCTGGGCTATCTGCCACAAGAATTTGGCATTTACCCGCGTATTTCGGCAGTGGATATGCTCGATCACCTGGCGACGTTGAAAGGCATCCCCTCGGGCAGCCGCAAAGCAGTGGTCAACGCCCTGCTGCAACGGGTCAACTTGTGGGATCACCGCAAAAAATCGGTCAGCAGCTACTCCGGCGGCATGCGGCAACGCTTCGGCATCGCCCAGGCCCTCATCGGCGACCCCAAACTCATCATCGTCGACGAACCCACCGCCGGCCTCGACCCCGGCGAGCGCAACCGTTTCTACAACCTGCTCTCCGAAATCGGCGAAAACGTCATCGTCATCCTCTCCACCCACATCGTCGACGACGTGCGCGAGCTCTGCTCCAACATGGCGATCATCAACGGCGGACAAGTGCTGTACGCTGGCGCACCCGACACGGCGCTCAAGCAACTGGAAGGCAAAATCTGGGAGAAATCCATCACCAAAGCCGAGCTCGACGACTACCAGAGCCGCTACCAGATTATCAGCAGCAAACTCGTAGCAGGAAAGCCCATCATACACGTGTACAGCGACACCGATCCCGGCGATGGCTTCCAACATACCGCCGCCGGACTGGAAGACGTGTTCTTCTCCAAAATCAACGTAAAAAATTAATGTGATAATGTGATAATTCGATCATGTGATGATGAAGGCGTTACGCCTAGGCATCCGTTGCTTACTGCCGAAGTACTTTATTATCACATTATCAAATTAGAATATTATCACATTAACCACGGTACCCCATTATCAAATTATCCCATTATCAAATTAAAAAGATGTTTGGTGTTTTCTTCTCCTTCGAGCTTAAATCCTGGTTGCGTTCGCCCATGCCCTGGATTTTTATGTTTGTCTTCGCCCTGTTAACTTTTGGCGCGACGGTTTCAGACAATGTCAGCATTGGCGGCTCGTATGGAAACGTCTTCAAAAACGCGCCGTTTGTAGCACAAAACTGGTACGCGGTTTTTTCAATTTTGTCGCTGCTACTATCGGTGGCATTTCTGAATGGGGCTGCCATCCGCGATTTTGAAAACAATACCGCGCAGCTCGTATTTTCATCCCCGATCAAAAAAGCAGGCTACTATTTTGGCCACTTTGCCGGTGCTTTGGTGGTGGCCTTGATCCCACTTTTTGGCGTGTCTTTGGGTATGTGGGTCGGCGCTGCGGTTGGCCCTGCTTTTGGCTGGGTAGATGCGGATAGGCTTGGTGATTTTGAGGTGATGAGTCACATTCATGCTTACCTGATGTTCATCATACCCAATTTGATTCTTACAGGCGGTATTTTGTACACCGTTGCTGCCCTGACGCGCAGCACCATGTACAGTTTCATTGCTGCGGTAGCCCTGTTAGTGTTGTATATCGTGGCCCGAAACCTGATGCAAGACATCAAAAATGAAGACATTGCCAGCCTGCTCGATCCATTGGGATTGCAACCTTTCCAACTTGTCACCCGCTACTGGACTGTGGATGAAAAGAACCACCAGTACGCCACCTTATTTTCATCAGGCATACTGCTGAACCGTTTATTGTGGATGGCCGTAGGTTTGTCCGTATTGGTGGCCGGGTATTTCAAGTTCAATTTTTCAGAAAAAGCTGCACGCCGTAAAAGCAAAAAAAAGGCCTTGAGCGAGGATTCCGAAACGGCTGCCTTGCAATCATTTACGGCTTTGCCCAAGGTGCAACCTGTAACAGGCACACGTACCACGTTTGCGCAACTGTGGAGCCAACTGCGTACCGATTTTTGGGGAATTGTAAAAAGCACCCCATTTATTCTGTTGACCTTCATTGGGCTTCTGAACAGCGGCGCCAGTATGGCCTTTGCGACGGCGAGTTATGGAACCCACCAACTGCCGGTCACCTACACCATGATCGACGTCATTCGCGGCAGTTTTTACCTTTTTGTTGTCGCAATACTAGCCTATTTCTCCGGGGCTTTGGTGTGGAAAGAACGCACCGCCAAAGTGGATGAGATTTATGATGCCCTGCCCACCAAAACCTGGACGGGCTGGGTGGCTAAATTTGGCAGTTTGGTCGGCATTATCGCCATACTCAATATCATCGCCATTGTGGTGGCCCTGCTCGCCCAAACTATGAACGGCTACGACCGTTATGAACTGGGCGTGTACATCCGCGAACTGCTGGTGTTAGACTTGCTCAGTTTTGCTTTTATTGCTGCGCTGTTTATGTTCATCCACGTCTTGTCGCCCAATATGTACCTGGGCTTCTTTATCTGTGTGGTCGCCATGGCGCTCAACTCCTTTGCCTGGAGCGCCATGCATATTTCAAGCCACATGGTGGCTTTCGGGTCAACACCTAGCTATACTGTCAGTGATTTCTTTGGGTATGCGCCTTACGCCAAAAGTCTGGCTTGGTTTAATGTGTATTGGCTGCTTTTCTGCGTTATTTTGGCGGTGGCGGCCATTTGCCTTTGGCCTCGGGGTAAAGAATCGGGATGGCGCAAACGCCTTTCGCTGGCGCGGCAAGAATGGAAAACCTATCGATGGGCGGGCATGTTGGCCATTACCGTTTGGGCTGTAACGGCGGGTTTCGTTTTTTACAATACGAAAATCCTGAACACCTACAAATCTGATAAAGAATCGGAACTGCTGCAAGTGCGCTATGAAAAGGACTACAAAAAGCTCGAAAACGCACTGCAGCCCCGTATTTACGACGTGAAATACGACATCCGTATTTACCCGGAAACCCGCTCCTGTGAAGCCGATGGTCAATATTGGATTCGCAACAAACACAATCGGCCGATAGACAGCCTGTTGGTACAAACGCCTTCGAGTTACCTGCAATTTAACCTAAAAAACGAACGGATCGGCCTGCTGCTGAACGACTCCGCCGTTGATTTCAGGATTTATAGCATCAAGCCCGCGCTCGCGCCGGGCGACTCCATGCTGCTGACATTCAACACCACGTACCGTCCCAAAGGTTTTGAAAATGAAACCCGGATGACACAGATCGTGCAAAACGGCACTTTTTTCAATAACACCCAAATATCGCCATCCCTGGGTTATCAAGAAGCAGGCGAATTGCTCGATAAAAACAAACGAAAAGAGCACGGCTTGCCCGAAAAAAGCCGCATGCCCGCGCTCAACCCAGCAGACACCCTCGCGCGCATGAATTCCTACCTCGGTTCCGATGCCGATTGGGTCAATGTTGAAACCACCATCAGCACTTCCCTCGATCAAATTGCTATTGCCCCAGGTTCCTTAATTCGCGAATGGACAGAAGGCGGTCGCCGACATTTTCACTACAAACTGGACCACAAATCCTGGAACTTTTACGCCTTTATGTCGGCCCGATACGAGGTGGCACGGGAAGAGAAAAACGGCATCCAATTCGAGGTGTATTACCACAAAGACCACGCGGTGAATGTGCCGCGCATGATGCAATCCATGCAGAAATCGTTGGAATACTACATCGCGCATTTCGGGCCTTACTACCATAAGCAATGCCGCATCATTGAGTTTCCGCGCATTGCCTCGTTTGCGCAGGCTTTCCCCGGCACCATGCCCTACTCCGAGAGCATTGGCTTTATTGAGGATTTCAAACCGGAAAAAGATGATATCGACATGGTGTACTACGTGGTCGCGCACGAAATGGCGCACCAATATTGGGCGCACCAGGCCGCAGGCGCTAAAATGCAGGGTGCCGAAATGACCACCGAAACATTTGCACAATACAGCGCACTCATGGTGATGGAAAAAGAATACGGCCGCGACATCATGCGCAAATTCCTGGAATACGAACTGAACCAATACCTTACGGGCCGAAGCCGCGAACGCTTGAAAGAACTCCCGTTGGGCAAATGCGAGAGCCAGGGCTATATCCATTACCGCAAAGGCTCACACGTGATGTACTACCTGAAAGAAATGATCGGGGAGGAGCAGGTAAACAAAGCCTTGCGCGCCTACCTGGACAGATTCCGCTACGCCGATCCGCCCTATCCAACCAGCGTAGATCCCATCAATGAATTCAGCGCACAAACGCCCGATTCCTTGCAATACATCATTCAGGATTTATTCTGGGACATCACCTTATTTGACAATAAAACCACCGAAGCGACCGCCAAAGACCTCGGAGACGGCAAATGGGAAGTGAGAATCACCGTTGAAAGCCACAAACTCAAAGCCGACGAATTGGGCAAGGAAACCGAAGTGCCGGTGAACGACTGGATCGACATCGGCGCATTCGCCGAGCCCGAAGGCGATAAGAAATATGGCAAAACGCTGTACCGGCAGCGGGTACACATCACGCAGGCCAATAACACTTTCACGTTTGTGGTGGATGAAAAGCCGGAAAAGGCGGGGATTGATCCTTTTGCGTTGTTGGTGGACCGGGAGCCTAAAGACAACTTAAAGAAATGTGATAATTAGGGAATTTTTAATGTGATAATTCGACAATGTGATAATTTGATAATGAAGGGTGCCTGTGGGAGCATTGTCGCGTTGCCTAAATTTCCGAGTGAGTCTAGCGGCGCATAGGGACGGTTGTAAAAGGGACGTGGAAAGCCAAGCTCGACGAACAAGTCCCAGCGGGACTTTACCTCTGTAGCAATGCCAAAGCGCATTGCAGCCGTTCCAGCGGAACGGTATCTTGCAGGATGGGTGTATCAAAATCAGTGTGTTTTTAGAGTTAACATCGTGCTAAACTTTTGCAGCAGGTCAAAAGACGCTGCTGCGGCGCTTGGGGTGCTTGGAGAATGGGCTAAGAAGACAGATTGAGGCAAAAAAACACCAATGCAGGGCACTTGGTGAGAGGCTTTGGCGAAGGGGTGAATACCTAGCGAGACATACAGATTTATTAGTTGGCTAGGGATTCACAACTATCAAATTCAGCCCAATTGCCATTTATGATTCGACGATCCTCAAATTTTATTTCCGAATTTGAATGGCACCGACAAAAACAGATAGCCAACGCCAACATAGCAAAAGTTAGCATCTTCACTTTTCTGCGAAAATGCGTCATCTGGAAAAATTTAAAAAACATAGATTTGGAAATTAATAGAATATCGCGAGTTTGGATAGCTCTTGCATTTCACAAGCCACGTAGCGGCGAATTTGATAATGGGCGCGTTGCCTGATTATTCCCGGTAGCCTAACAAATTAATTGTAGCATTCAGTTTGGAAACGCGATAATGCTGCCACGGGCACCCTCAATTATCAAATTATCGAATTCCCTAACTATCACATTAATTCCCACTGGCACCCTTCATTATCAAATTATCACATTCCCTAATTATCACATTACTGACGAATTACCTTTACCTCCCGTCTAGCCATCACATACCCATCCAAATGCAGGATACTGCGGCGATTGGGCTTGGAGTTGTCGTAGAGGATAATCCCAGGCCGGGCGCGGCCCATTTTGCGGTCGCTGTCAAACTCAATACGTATGGCAGCTGAATCTCCGGGCATCACCGGAAAGCTGGGATAGCGCAGTACCGTACAATCGCAATTGCTTTTAGCGCCTTTGATGATATAGGGCGCAGTGCCCGTATTGGTCACCGTGAATGAATCCAGCAAGATCATGCCTTCTTCAATTTGGCCGTATGGAAGCGTGTCGCGGTCCCAACGCACGGTTGTATAGCCCACTTTTTCGGGGTTTTTAAGCACTGCGATGTATTGCACTACCCGATTCTGGTTTTTAGCATTGAGCAATTTGCAGGTAGCCTCTACGGGCTTACCGTAATAAGCGCCCAGGTGGTGGGCATAATCGAGCACCTTGCTTTTTTGCTCGGCATTAAGGGTGCTGAGCAGTTGAGGCAATACTGGTATGCTGTCGCTTTGGGCGTTTAGGCCGCAGCAAGTGAGGAGACAACAGAGGATGGGTAATGCGTTTTTAATAAAATTCATGGAATGGCCGTGGATGTTGAAAGGGGTTTTCAGCACAAAGGTAGTGCCGAAAGCAGTGCTTTTGCGCTATTTGTACCTTTTTAGGGTCAAGAGCTTTGTGTACACAGAAAAAATGGTGGCACTATCTGACATTCTTGTTTCACACAACCACACAACGACACAACGGGCGATACGTGCTTGGCGGTTGTTACGGCCTCTGCACCTCTGCCGCACAAGCCCGGTATAAAGAATCGGTGATAAATTTCGAGTTCTGAGTGGAATAAACATCCATCAAGCGAATGTGAACGAACAACGAGCAACGATTAAAAATCCGAAGCCCGATACACCTTTGCCTCCCCCCCCACAATCACCCCAAAGGTGCGCTCCTTCCGCGGCAAGCGCGGATCGTCAAAAAACAAGGAGTAGATAATATTGTCATCGTTCGTGCAGTAGTCGCCACAGGGGAAGTTACCATAATCGTAGCGGTAGCCAGTGTCGTCACTCAACAATTTATAGCGGCTGAACATTTTATTGACCGTGCTCAGGGGCATTTCAAGTACCTGTACTGCGCTTGGTTTGCTTCCAATTTGTGGCCCGGCAACCGCCTCCTGCCGCATTTGAGACCAATAAGACTCGCTGTTTCGCTCTTTCACGATCAAGTTGCCATTGTACAACAAACCTGAAACCTCAAAAAACATCTCCTGCCCGTTTTGCTCCCGCAGCCATACGTTGCCAGAGCCTGTCAGGGGGCAGTACATTACGGAAAAAGGCAGTCCAGCCTGACGCTCATTCACAATTTCATGCCACTCCAATACCGGGTGGGGATAAACAAAAACCTCCTTGCCTGCCTTTAAAACCAGGCATAACGTCGTATCGTCCAGATAAGGCATTTGCTCAATGACCCGATCCAGGTACATAGGTTTGTCAATAGAAGGAATGGCGCCCGGCAATGCGCCCAAAGCCAGGCGGGAATAGGGTATCAGCCAACCGTTGTTGCCGGGCGGCAGACTCGGAGCATCAATGCCTGGACGGCCATACAAATCACAGCCCGGATAAAAAGCACCCCAGGCAAACCAATAACCAGTCATATAATTGGCTGGTTCCAGGCGCAAGCCTTTGTTTGGACCAGCAACTATTTCCCCCCATACATCATAGCTGTTTCCGTCACTATCGGCCAACACCACGGGTAGCTTGTCTTGTACCGCCCTGTATTCCACGACTTGTCCCGGACCGCTGGGTTTGTTGAATGCGGTAATAAATTGGCAAACCGAAGAGCCAATCAGCAATATTTCCTGGCCGTTCACCGCATCTTCAATAAGGTGCATCCTTATGGTTGGATCTGGCAGTGTGCGCGGTTTTGGATCTTCCTGCTTTTGGCAGTTTTGACCTAAAAAAAGCAAGAGCAAGGGTAGTATAAAATAGAAACGGCGCATATCCAATGGTTTTAATAATCTCCAAATATAGTAATTGTTGGGGAAATTATAGGGGTAACAAGGACGAGCTGTCGCTGTGGCGACAGAAAATCGCCTGCTCCCTGAATTTAAGCAACTCGATATTGGTTTTTGCTTCTTGCAGGTAAACGCATGTCGGAGATTTTCTACATTTGCCACCAAGCAAACGAAACACCGACACATGACGATTTGCCCAACGACCTGGACTATACCACCATCGGCAACCGCTTTTCCTGGCGGGTAAAAGCCGACTCAAGGGTGGTTTCCGAGTTTAAATTTATCTTGAAAGATCCCGTGAGCGGCCGGGTGGGCGAAATCAAACATACGACCAAGGTCAACAACGTGCAAATGCAAGCCATGCTGTACGACCCAAGGGCCATCATGGCTTTTGCACAGTTGATACACCGGCAGAGTATCAAAAATAAGATCCCAAATGCGGAGATGTACGCCAAAGTCAAATTTAGCCTCAATGGGCGGGAGCCGCAGTATTTTGTAAACCCGGATGTGGATATGATGAAAGTTCAGTACAGCCCGTTTGAACGGCTGAATTGGGTGGTACCGGTGGCGCGGTAAAAGAACAACGGCGCTTTTTGGCGGCACCGCGCATTGCAAAACAATACCCCGAAAACCGCCTGTTCTTTGCGGGGCAAGACAAGTGGGGGAATCCTTCAGCGGTGCGCCAGTTGTCACAGCATTTTGAGCAATTTGCTGAGATCAATTTTGAGGAAAAACCTAACCTATTTTGTTATCACAAACCCTATTGTAGAAACGCCAAGCGCGCCAGCCCGTACGTTTTCCACTTTCCCTGCCCGGCTTTGAGCCCCTTCGCTAAAAAAAGTATCGGAAAACAATTTTTCAAGCGGGCTGGAGTTTTGAGGTCCTCGGAGGAGCGCGCCCCCGCTTAACTTAATGTTTCGAAGGTCAACCGGTTTATCGGTAGCAATAAGTTTCATGATTTCCTGGCCGTATGGTTTACCGACTTCGAATGTGGGGGGCAACTCAATGCCTTGTCCGGGCTTGATACCAAAATCACTGGCCGATTGGCTTAAGTCCCATTCAGGCGGCGCCAAAATCGTGAACGCATTGTCAGGTTGGATGTCCAGCAAGTTGAAATAAGCGAACTTTGCGCCATTGTTCTGTATTTTAATCTTGAATTTTGTGCCTATTGGGAGGATAAGTGTACCGCCAGTATCTGTAAAATTATGGAGGTCTATGCGGCTGATTTCTACATGCTGATCATTGATTTCAACCGGAATTATTTCCATGCTCAAGTTATAATCGGTAGATACGCTTGCCAGATTGCGCAAAAACTTGACTTGGCCAGTCTTTCTGATTTCACTCAATACTTTCCGGCTCAAGGTTTTTTCGTCGATATCGACGGGAAACTGGGCCATTGTTTGCTCGTCGGCGCTTAATATTTCCAGCATTGTCCCGTTCTGGATCAAGATTAGATCGGCGGGTTCTTCCAAATGCAGGAGCGACTGCACTTTAAATTGATCTTGCAAGCTGGATTTCAGCTTTCCATTGGGCAACAGCATCCGCAAATTAACCCGCAACTCGCCAGGATTTTGTTCCAGCAGGAACGCCCAAGCCGTATAAATGGATGCTGCATTTGAAATTGGCACGTCTGTTTGAACCACGCATTCGAGTGGCTTGCTCCTGAGTATCGTTCCTTTTGCCAAGGGCACAGCCTTATCAATATCCGTTGTTTCCGGTGGATACAAGCCGATCACCGAACCCGCTGTTAGCCCTTGAAGCCACCCCCCTTCCAGTAGTATTTCGCCTTTGTCCGTTGCATATTTTACCCTGAAAAAAGGCCGTTGTTCTACCAAATTACCGTTCAGTACCAGTCGGTCAAGTGCGCCTTCCACTTGCGGGGTTTGGCGCGGCGCTGTCAAGGCCATTTCCAAACGAATGCTTTCAAACAGGCTGCGGTATGTCGTCTTTTGCCCCATTTTGCTGAAAGCTTTACTAAAGGCGTAACTCAGCGAGCCAACCAGCTGGCCGTTTTGGTCGGAGGTTTCGAAATTGAGCTGGTCCGGGGATGCGCCGAAGAATGCCACCATAGGCGCCATTTTTTTGCTTTCTGCTGCTTCAAATTGTTCCTCCGTTGTTTTCTTTCCCTTGATTAGGTGGCGGGAAATCCAGGTGCTATCGGCCATCTTCCGCTCGGTTCCTCGGGCAGCAGCAAACCCCCGCGTGCCCGAACCGCTGTGGCAGGAATCGAGCACAACGATCAACTGGCCGCTGGCGCCAATCTTTTTTCGGATTTTCTTGAAAAGCTTCCCCAATTCGTCGTCGCGAATCAATCGTTCGCCTTCATATACCCCTTTTGCATAGTTTCTCGGTGAATCATAGGGCACAATTGCTTCGTCATAACCGTCAAGTTCATCACCATTATCATCTTTAATTTGCTGGCCATGCCCGGAAAAGTGACAATATACCATGTCACCCGGGCGCGCTTTTTCCAACAAGTTTTGAATGGCCAGTAAAATGCCTTCGCGGGTAGCCTCAGCATCGCGGAGTACCGTAACAAGCCCTCCGTCAAAACCCTGTTGGGAAAGCGCCGAGGATACCAGCTGAATATCGTTGGCCGCATTGATTTTCTGCCATCCGGTGGACGAAGGGTAATCCCCCACAGCGATAATCAGACCGATATTATTGGCCGATAAATGGATACCGTTGCAGCAAAGCAACAAATAGAAAATGATTGTTTGAAATTGGAAGTCCTTTTGTGTTTTCATCTTTGCTGAAAATTTCGGTTTTGTAGTTGTGATATAAGCCCTTCCTAATTTTCCAACCACAATGCCCAACCCATCACCTTGCTTTCCGGCGCAGGCCCAATAAAGAAAATAATATCACTGTACAACAACAACTGTCCGGTGGTCGTCTCAATCGTTTTTTTAGGCGATTTATAGGCTTCCGAAACGGCATTTGCGCTGCTTCCGACCTGGATCTTTTTCGCAGTTTTGCCTTTATAATCTGGGCGCGTGATCAAAAAATAGCATTTAACCTCCTTGCCGTCTGCTTGTTGTGTGCCGACCAGCAATTTGGAGTTGGATCCTGGGTTCAAGTTTTGAAAGAACGTTCTTCCGTCGCCGATATTAATGCGGTTTTTATAGTCAACCCCCAGTTCTTCTGCTTCAAGCAGCAGGTTAATGTCGTCAATGGTTTCCGGGACAAAGGATATAGCGGAGGGTAATGCTACAAATGGGCTGGGTTTCCCTGTTTTCAGGCGCACCAGATTTTCCAGCGCAACAGCACTGGAATCCTGATTATACGCATCCTGCAGTATTTTTTCTGCACTTGTTTTGTTCCCATCCATCACCTCGATGATGGCCAATACTACCTGGGCATCTGTCCCCGTTTTTTTATAGGCGGGTTTTCGTTTCACGACTGCGGGCACCTCCACCGTGGCATAATATTTTGCCCGGGCATTATCGTGTAAGAGTACGTAGGCACATGCTTTGTTCAGGTACGCCGGTGCATAATCGGGATCCATGTTGATGGCGGCCTCAAAATGGCGCAGCGCCTCCCGAAACAATTTTTCACGCGCGTCAAATTCGGTTTTTCCACGGGAGCCAATACTTGTCATATCCAGCTCTATCGGCAAAACATAGGAGAAGGAAGTATCCCTACCCAAATCCAGTCCAGACAGCAGGGCCATGATGCCCGCATTGTTGTACAGGGAAGGGCTTTGGTATTGCTGCAGGACATACTGGTAGTACATGGCAGCATCACGGTATTTACCGGTGATGGTCAAATAATTCGCTATTTCGTTAACATTCACCAGCTTTTCAAGCAGCTGGGCCGACCGTACATTGAGCTGCTTACGTTCATCCAACACAGGATAATTCGGGAGGACATCTGGGAATCCATAAGCTTTATACAACGCACCTGTCATTTCTGAGGATTTGCCAAAAACGGGGAACCCTGCTGAATAAGCCAGGAAGCCCCCAATATAATCCGCCTGGGTTTCATTAAAAACCTGGTCGGTCTGGCTCAGGACACCCAACTGTTTCCCGACTTCCAAATCAGCATATTGCTGTGCGAAATCGCGGCGCCAACCGTGCTTTTCATAATAATGTGACAACTCATGCCCAATCATTGCGGCCAGCGCGGCATCGGCATCAGCCCCGAAAGTCATGCAAATATCATACGCTTTTTCCTCAATGCCTATTTCCATCCGGTCGTAATTCATCCAGGCAACCCTGTGCTCATCGCGGTTCATTACAAAATCCGGGATGGCAGAACGGTAATCGCCGCGGGCGGCCACAAGCCTGTTGTAAATCGCCAGTGCATGGTTGTATTTGACGGTATCTCCCGGTATGCGTTGCGCAGCATCAATACCCATGGAGCTCCGACTGGCAAATGCAAATTCAATTTCTGGCTGCACGGAATCATTTTGAGCTTGCATTGTACTCGCAAGCAGTACAAATGCGATCCAATAAAAATGGTATTTCATAAAATGCTATAATTAAATGACAAATTGGCGTTGCGAAAAATACGTTGGAGCAATTGCTGTACTTTTGGAGCATTAAACATAAAAAATAATTCAAGCAATTCGACAGATTTGGAGCATTATTTTTCGTTTTTGTAAACTTGCGATTACACGAGGGTTTTTTGTGTGTTATAAATTCAACTTTATTATGAAGTCTTTATTAGCTATATTCTGCTTGCGATCTATTGCCCGAATCATGGTGCTTTTCGCCATAATGCAGCCGATATGCGGTCATGCACAAATAAAGCCGATGGTCAAAAAGGGCCAGACCAGGGCCGTTGTAATCGGGGTTGCCAAGTATCAAAATCCAAATATTACGGCCCTGCAATTCACCGATGCCGATGCCAAGGCATTTGCGAAATACCTGCGCTCCCCGGCTGGAGGCGCCATTGCTGAAGAGAACATAAAGCTCCTGACGAATGAACAGGCAACCCAGGGACAAATGGCCATGGCATTGACCTGGCTGATGCAGGAGAGCCAGGAAGGGGATCAGGCCATCATTTATTTTTCCGGCCACGGCGATGTGGAAACCACCACCATGATGAATTTCGGATACTTGCTCACCTACGATGCCCCGGCGTCGACCTACATGGCCGGTGGTGCCTTTCCCATCAATTATCTGGAAGCAATCGTGCAAACATTGACAGCCCAAAAAAATGTTGCTGTTTTGTTGATAACGGATGCCTGCCATGCAGGCAAGCTCGCAGGCAGCGCGGTGAACGGAACCCAGGCGACGGCACAAGCACTTACCGCGCAATTTGCCAATGCCGCGAAAATACTTTCCTGCCAGCCAAACGAATTGTCGCAGGAGAGCACCATTTGGGGCGGGGGTCACAGCGTGTTTACGTATTACCTGATCGATGGTCTTATTGGCTTGGCTGATAACAACCACGACAACAAAGTCTCCATGCTCGAAATCCGGCGTTATTTGGAAGACAACGTGCCACCAGCCGTGGCACCGAAAAGCCAGATTCCCCTGATTTCCGGCAACATGGCCCTGCACTTATCCACCGTTGATCCGAAGAGCCTTGCGGCACTCATCGCCAGCCGGAAGAACCCTACGGAGGTGGCTACCGCAGATGTCGCCCTGAAAGCAGGCGGAAAGGAAACGGTCAAACCCGCTGACACCCTGACCATGGCACGGTTCCGGCAAGCGCTAAAAGATAAGCACTTGCTTTACCCAAAGGAAGGCTCCGCTTATGCACTTTATCAGTTGATCAAAAGCAAGTCGGATATAGCGGATGCCCAAAATCAAATGCGCAACGATCTGGTGGCTGGCTTACAGGACGAGGCGCAGCAGGCGATCAATGCCTACCTGGCGGGAAATCCTCAGGAACTTAAACGTCGGTGGTCGTACGATACCACTTACCTCCATTACCCGGAGTACCTCGCCAAAGCCGCAGAAATAGTAGGACCCCAGCACTTTTTGTATACAGATCTGAAAGCAAAGCAATTGTATTTTGAAGGATTGAATATGCGCTTGGCAGCAGAGCAAGATAAGAACAATATGGCAGGGTTTGACAACGCAATACAAAGGCAGGAGCTGGTGTTGAGCCTTGCTCCAAACGCGGCATACGCCTACAATGAATTGGGGTTGCTTTCTCGTCGGAAAAAGGCGTACGAAAAGAGCCTGGAATACTTCAACAAGGCGATCGAGTTGACGCCGACATGGGCAATGGCACAAACAAACCTCTGTGCCATCTATAATGATCTTGATCAGTATGACAATGCCATCTTGCACTGCAACCTGGCCCTTGCGGCAGATAGTAGTTTTGCGTTGGCCTGGCACAACCGGGGTGTCGTTTTTGATGCAAAAGGTGATTTCCCGCAGGCCATAAACTGTTTCAACAAGGCATTATCCTTCGACCCGGATTATCCCACGACTTATTACATGCTTGGAAACGCTTATTACCTTTCTGGGAATAAAGAGAAAGCGGAAGAAAACTGGAACCGCTGCATCCAGCTAGATCCAAAAGGGCGTTTCAGCTCTACCTCTTGGAACAACCTGGCTGAAATTGCTGCTGAAAATAATGACTTTAAAGCTGCCTTGGAGCGGTTCGATCAAGCTATTGCAGTAAAGCCGGACTATGTGCTCGCATTATTTGGCAAAGCCAAGACTTTGGGCGCTTTGGGCAAAAAGGAAGCTTCCCTGGAAGTATTGGCCATTGCCCTTGAAAAAGGTTTCAAGATAAAAGATGACATACTCTCTGCTCCAGAACTTGAAAAGGTGCGGGCTATGGATACATTTTCCGCATTAATGAAGCGGTATTTTCCGGAGTGAAAAACCTAGCGTCCAGTGAATATGGTGTGAATTGGCAAAGCGGCAGTTCCAATTTTAATCTAGACTCGAAACCAAACAGTTGTGTCATTCCGAGCGCAGCGAGGAACCTGGTTCTATATCATAACCCTGTTTCCTCGCTGCGCTGGTAATGACACAACTGTTTGGTATTCAATATAATTCAGCGTTGATACCTACCTATGCGAAGATGGGTACATACGCTAGGTTACGAAAACAGGGTACGTGCCCTATCGATACACCCCCCGCGCTTTAGGCTTCAACCCACAGCGCAACCAAAATGCGGAATGCATTAATTTCACATACGCGTTTTTAGGCTCTTTTTCCTGCGCCTGGGTGTACAAGCGCGAAGCTTCCTCAAACCATCCATTAGTTTCCAATGCTACTGCCTGCATCACTAATTTGATTGACTCCGGGCTTTTTGCAAACAACTCACCTTTCTGTACCACCTGAATGGCCTGGTTGCGCCCTTCTTGTTTCCCGATCTCAATAATCTTGGTCATTGCAAGTGCGGGAGTGCTGCTTACGGTTGAAACAGTCCAGTCGTATTGACTACCTACTTTAAAGGCGGCATTTTTTAGGTCAACGACCCAGAAGGTATCTTTCGTGGTGGTCTCCATGACCAGTTGGTTCTGCTTATCCCGGATTTCAACGTGGAATGCATCGTTTCCGAGGGGTTTTGACCAGTAAAAACGCATTATTTCCGGAAAAACCTTTCCAAAAGGCTGAATTGCCGTGATGGAAGTGCTTTTGCCGCCCCAGCCGTCGCCCGCCGTGCCTTTGGGCCTGTCTATGCCCCAGCCGTCGCCCGCCGTGCCTTTGGGTCTGTCTATACTACCCCAGCCGTCGCCCGCCGTACCTTTGGGTCTGTCTATACTACCCCAGCCATCGCCCGCCGTACCTTTTGGCCTATCTATACTGCCCCAGCCATCGCGTTTGTCATTACTACCCACAGCCATCATAAAAGCCGCCATGGTGTAATCGCCAAATGTGAGGTCGAAATTGGGCTTTACCATATTGTCGCCTTCCGGAAATACCGTGAGAAGGCTAACCAGTTGTTTGCCGCTTTTCTCCACAAACTTGCCATCACAATACAACGTGACGACCGAGTTATTGCTCAGGTTAATGGCACCTTGCCTTTTGAGCACGGCACCTGTAATCGCCTTTTGTTTCTTTTTGTTATCGGGGGACTTATAACACACTTTTCCTTGAGCTGAAATCAAAATAACAGGCATGGCCTGTTGGGCAAAAAGGGTAGCACCCATCCATGCCAGAAGGAACATTAATAACAAACGCTTCATTTACGTAATGATTTATAGCCCTGCTTAGCGGGATTTTATTGCCGCTGAAACAGTAGACCAGGTTTACAAAATGATTAAACAACAGGTTTAAAAGCGTGTGTTTTGAAAAATGGGCGTAAAAGGATAGGATCGTTAGTCTTGCGATTGTCGGAAACAACCCCAGGCCAGCACGGTTCCTGTATCATTAAATTCGAACAAGAGGTTTAGATGTGGATAGGTGTAGGCATAACCAGCCTTCCAGGCCACCCGGCGTATTGGTGGGCCATAGGTCTCTTCCACTTGCGCAGCGGTACTGCCAATTTTTATGCCTTTCTGGGTGGCGTCGCCACAGCCCGCGGTGCACAACTGAATGACGGCATAGTGCTCGCTGTTGTCGGCACAATGCAGCAAAATTTTTGATGTAAAACCCTGTTTAATGCCGCAAGTGATATTTGGAGTAGGCTTTATTTCCTTATCCACTTCCGGAGCTTCCAGAAAGTCGTCCAGGTAAACGCCATTGATGGTTTCTATTGCAGCAGCGCCCATTTTACGGGGTGGGACGGCAGCGTCCTGTTGCAGGGTGTGCAAGTTGATGTTGGCAATAGCGCTCCCCTGATCGCGGGCCTGGCCAAACAGGATTTCTGCCAGCGCGTTATTTTCTTGACGCGCTGCCATGACACCTTGTACGACCAGTGCCGCGGCAGGGCTGGCACCGGGAATTGCCTTGTATTTTGACAACCAATAAGTGGCATCATCCCAATTGTCCAGTAGCGTGAAACAGCAGGCCTTGTTCAGGTAGGCGGGGGCATATCCGGGGTCTAGTAGCAAGGCTTGATCAAAATCTAGCAAGGCTTCTTTCAGCAAGCGGGTTCGTTTTTGAATCCGATCCTGCTCAATACCTTTCAACGCATACAGCCGGGAATTGGGGTCGGGTTCCAGTGGCAGCACCCAGGGCATTTCCTTTGGAGAGAAGAGATTCATGGCTGCAAGCGCCTGGTTCACCCCGGCATTGTTGATGATTTCCCGTCCGGGATAATCTTTCATAATATACCGGTAGTATTTCGAGGCAGTTTCGAACTCTTCCAGCAAGCTGAGGTACTGTGCTGTTTCAAATACCGTCTGTAGCTCTTTTAGTTGCCCCGCGGCGTTATGACTCATGGCGACGCGGTCTGCGAGACTGGGGTAGCCTTTCAGTTGTTCTGGCAATCCATAGGTTTTGTACAGCTGTGGCAACAGGCGGGCAGTGATGCCATAAACATTGTAACCAGCTGTCAGTGCCAGAAAACCACCCAGGTAATCAGCCTGGGTTTCTTGTTTTACGCCCTCATCGAGGTTGCCTATTTCCGTTGTCGAGTTAAGGCCCTGGTTTCCTTTGACAAAATTCCGGCTCCAATCGTGTTTCTCGTAATAGTGGGTCAGCTCATGCGACAGTAAGGCTGCCAGCGCGTTCAAGGAATCGGGCCCTAATTGCATACAGGCATCGAAAGCCTTTTCTTCCATCCCGATAACGGTGTTGACCGGATCCATCCAAGCCACAAACTGTTCGCCTTTGTTCATGACAAAGTCGGGCACTGGCAAGCGCAGATCGCCTCGTGCCGTCACCAATGCTTCGTACACTTTTTTTGCCGTGGCCATTTTTCCGGAAGTGGCGGAAGCAGCAGATGCTACACCGTTTGCATTTTGTACATAAGCGAAATGGTGATCCTGTGCGTAAGCCGATCCAAAATGGGACAGCATGCAACAGAGCACCAACAAACCAGTACGGCATTTTCTTTCAATCATGATCTCAAAATATTAGAGATGAACAATGATGAAAGGCAGGGTTGATATTGGATTATTTGATCAATGATTTGGCTTCTTCAAGCTTATCAATGCGCGCCAAAAACGCGGCAAAGGCTCTTTTTACCAGCAGATCTTCCGGGTTGTCGGCGGCCAACTTTTTGTAGCGGTTGTAAGCATCGTAGAAAAAGCTGTTTTTTTCCAGCGAAAAGATTTCCATGAGCTGCTGTTCAACAGGGGAGACGGTCTTGTAATCAGACTGGTCCGTTGCGACGGATAAAGCCTTGGCTGCCATGCTGGGATGGTACGCAAATTGCATTTTGCGGGAATGTGGTGCTTCGGGGTCGCCTATTTTTGTAATAATTTGCCATTCATATACGCCCCCATCTTCAAGGGCAAGATCTGCCAAGTTCAGACGGAGTGTATTGCCCCGGGTCCAGGTGAGCAGCACGAGGCCGTCATCAGCTTGGCGTGTGAGCCTGTAACAACATTTTAGATCGGGTTTTGCGCTCCAGGTAAACGCCACTTCATTGTCAGAAAGCTTGCCTTCAAACAGCATATCCGTTTGAATCGCAAAATCGCTGACAGCGTAACCTTTAATACCCGCGCGCAGGGATTCCATGGACTGTTTGTGGTGTTCTTCCAAACGCTTATTGTCCTCTGTTCCTTCCATACTACCCGTTAGGAAGCCCCAAAATCGTCCCATAAAACTGAGCGAACTGGTATTGCCGGCTGTTCTGGCAACTTCATCGAGAAAATGCATTTTGGTATCTTCAAATTCAAAGGTTTTCCCCATGCAGAGCAGGGTGACCTTGGCATCCTGGTCGCAACGAAGCCTGCCACCAGAGGAGAGGGTAAGTCCGGGATAGACGGTTCTCGGGTTGTCTTGCTGCGGCGGATAATAATAAACCTTCCCTCTGGTGTACGTGACGGTTAGGTTGCTTTGAGCCGCGAGGGATAGAGAAAAAAAGAGCAGAAAATAAAAAATCAATGTTTTCATGGTATTGTTTTAGTGTCAGAATCTTCGGGTGCTTTACGAGGCTTGGACTGTCTTTTGTCAGGTTTGGCCAGCTTTTTTTTGTGGTGCCGTATGGGAAAATGATCCGGGACTTTACCCAGAAAATTAATGTTTTGCCGGAGATAATAATATATGATACAGAGGTCGAAAACCAGTACCAACCCAACGATGGCAATCGTACAGTCAATCGTAATTTTAAAAGCATAAAAAACCCAGGCAGTAAGTAAAAAAAGCAGGGCGATTTCGATGACTTGCACCACGTGTGCCCATCGGTATAAAATTTTGGGGAAGTGCTTGAAGTACCAAAAGTAACGGTAATTCCAGAAAAAGAAAAATGTATTTACATAAATCAAGACCAATGCAAAAATAAAAGTTATCCATTTTGGAGCGGTACGAATATAATCCCGGTCTAACAACATTCTAATGATGTTGGCATGGATGACAAGGCCATACATATCAGGGTTGGTTCGTCCGGTGTATCGTTCGTTTAGCGGGGTAAAAAACCTGTCAATGATCGGGTCGTCGGGCTTATAGTCCTCCAAATAGCCGATGAGAATGATTTTATCTTTCAGGATTTCCCCCAAATTGATGGTGGTGTCAAGAATCGTCTCCGGTTCGAATCTAAGAAAGCTTTCCGAATTAGAAGTGTAATGAATGCGCGTTAAGTCCTCCCTCCTTTTTTTTAAAACTTCAATGGATGTCGGATCGTAATACCGACTGAGTTCAGCGGAAAATGCATAAACGCTGTGTTCCCGAACATTTTCTTCATAAGAAAATATTCGTACTGTATTTGTCTTGTTTCCGGGAAAGTTGGCAAAACCCGTTCTGGTGTAACTTGAAAAACTTGTATCACAACCCGCTTCCCGTTCAAAGTAGTCTTTCTCTGCGGAGTAACCTTCCAGAACGGTCGCGACAACGATGTTCTGATGCCGCATAAAGGTTTGCTGCAACAGTGCGTCGGCCAGGGAATCTTTTTTTCCCTCCAGAAACAGGTCAATCCCAATCACCTTGGGCTGGGCAGCTTCGATGCGTTCCAGCATACGGTGCAGCATCATTCGGTCGGGCTGCCCGATGTTCACCAACACGATGCGGTTATCCAGCACCGTCTCGTTTTTACGCAAACGGGAATACACAATATCCGTCACGTCGTAGTCGCGAATACCGTAGGTGAATGGGTCTAGTTTATGGTGGTCGATGTGGATGAAACTCGTCAACCACATGACCAAAAAAATAAAAACTGTTGCCAGGATGTTATGGGGGCGAATAAACCGTCTCCAATTAATTTTCATATTTGTTTCAGCAAAAAATTAGGCTTTGTTGGCATTGGGCGCAATTTAGTTAAAGATGTTAATACCTTGTGGTAGCATTTAGGTCATCTTTACAATAATAATTGACGCTTCTCTTTGATAAATGGCACCCCAAGGATCGATTGTGGATTTATTTTAATGATAAAATATAAAAAACCAACCATGTGCAAGCGTTTGTCTTTTTTAGTTTTTCTTCTGTCTTTCTCTCCCCTTTTGCCTGCTCAGGATCTGCATATTTACTGTGATGCTTTCAGTGATTCTGTTTATTACATGCGCAACAACCGCCCTGTGGAAGACGCCAGGGTTCGAAAAGGAGATCAAATTGTTTTGCATGTAAAAAACTACAACAGCTATCTGTACGATATTGAGCTGGAAACGGACAAAACCAACCTGACAATGTCCCAGGGGCAATTTGGCAAGGGCTTTTCAGCTGTTTCCGGTGGTGGCAACTCTTTTGAAATGCTGTTGAAATCTGTTGGTGGTATATTTCCGTCGCTGCCCAATCTGGGTGGCGGTGTTTTGGACGATGTGCATGGGTTTGCCACCACCGCTGAAGAGGAGGCCGCTGTACGTAAAATCAAGAAAATAGAGCTGGAGCTGAACCGCAATTTGAGCGGCATGCAACAAACAAGCGAGGAATTGAAATCGCTCGAATTGACCATAAAAACCGAGTTGAATGCCCAGAAACTAACTGTTTTTTCCATTGAAGAAATAAATCGACTGCGTTATGACCCCAATCTCGAGCCGGCACAAATCAAGCGCTTGACCCGTGAATACGCACAGCAGGTTTTTAAAGAAAGTGACCCGAATAAATTGACCCTGGAATACCTGGCACAGCGCCAAAGTGCTGATGCACCACTGGAAAAACTTGTTTCCGATTACCATAAAAAGGTGGGACGATACGCGCGTTTCCAACAAAAAACTGCCGATTTAAGTGAAGAATTGCTTCAATTCTCTATTCCTAAAAGCAACTTGAGTACTTTCCTTGATTCCACTACACTCGCCGCCGAAACCTCTCGGGAAACACTGGAGAATTACCAAAAGAACCTCCATAAGCTGGAAGCAGGCATGGATGGCGCCTACAACATGGATGCTTCCAAAATGGCAGAACTGCGCAGCAGCTATATCAGTTTTATGGCCAATGATTTTAGCAGAACTTACCGCCAGGTTGCAAGTGGGGACAACCTGACCTTGAAGGTAAGAATTGAACCCATTGATTCGGCAACCAACCTCGGCGCCCATAGCAAAAGATTACCGCCCATTCCGGTGAAAGTATTTGGCGGCATTCGGGTCACGACCAGTGTGGGCATTGGCTTCGCCAAGTATTTTGAGAATCCGAAAGACTATTTTGTTCGGGACTCCATCGTATACGCCTCTGATAAGGATGCCTTTTCGCCAGTACTTTCCACCTTTATTCACTTCTATAGCCCAAAGCCCGGCACCATTTCATGGGGTGGTTCCTTTGGCGTGGGTATTCCTTTGGGAGGCAACAACAACCTGCAGTCCATCTCTTTTTTCCTCGGCCCAAGCATTGTCATCGGACAGGATCACAACATTGTATTTACCGCTGGCTTGAGTGGGGGCAAAGTTCCAAAGCCGGCCCAGGGTTATGCGGTGGGCGACCGGTTTGAGTCCGATGCAAGCCTGTTCACGACCGATTCGAAGTACGCACTGGGTTATTTTTTGGGGGTGTCGTTTAATATTATTGGGAAGTAGCCTGCTAAAGCATCCCCATCACTTTCTCCAAAATACTATTTACCAAACCTGGAACGTCGTCTTTCGTGCCACTTACCTCAAATTTTCCTTTATCTGCATTTCCCTTAAACAAATATCCGACGACAGACACCGTATTGTCGGTAATGCTGTAGCGGCCTTTGATGGAGTAAGCATTTTCGTATTGTTCCACATCCACATAAATAATATGAGCGTTCGCACCGCGGGCAGTGATCAGCTGGAATTGATTGGCCAGGGCATCGGTCAAACCCAAGACATCCCGGTAGTTATCCTTATCCTGGAAGTTATTTCGGATAAATACGGGCTTCACCTGTGCCAGCGGGATTTTGACATTTTCGTCAACGTAGCCAATATCAAAACTTCCGCCGCCGTCAGGAAAGGCAAGCACAGGCACCTGAATTTGTTTGATACCTTTGGCCAAAACGGGTACCTCATTTCGCGCAAATTGGAACAGTGTCATCACATCCACCAACTTCCCCGGACCAAGCGCCATACCGCTCATACCTTGAAGCAGGCTGTAGGTGAGCAATCCCTGACCATATTGGCTTGCTTCATAGCTCACTTTATCGGCAGCAGCTCCGGTCAGGATAAACATTCCTGTGCGGTCTTTCATACGGTCGAAAGCGCGAATTTGGGAGGCATTGAGCTCCCGCCCCCCGATGGATGCCAGGGCCTCTACTACTTTGCCGGAGTTGCAGGCATCAAAGATCATTACCTGCTTTCTGGCTGGGATGGCCGTAAGCCAATGGGTCAAATCTTCAGACGAAACCGTGTATTGATCCCGCACGCTGGGGTCATTAAGGTCTGGGCTGCCAATATCTTTGGTCAGGTAGTAAAACTGGCTTTGCTCGGCGCTTCCATAGGTAAGGCCATGACCGGCAAAATAGACGATCAGAATATCAATAGCCTTTGCTTGTTCGCTACAGGCTTTGAATGCTGCAGCGATGGCCGTTTTGGAAGAGGATTTTTCCGCTGTACCGGTAGAGGTCAACAATGTCAGGTGAACACGGTCCTCAAACAATGCGGTGCCTGCATTCTGAAATGCTACTGCCATGGCAGCAGCATCCAGATCCGGGAAGCGAAGATCCAGCTGATCACCACTGTAGTCGGAGGTTCCTACCACTATAGCGTATAGATGGGGCTTTGCGTTTCCCAATGATGGTCTTTCATTATTGTTGTTGCTACTCACCCCGCGTCCACTTACGGGCATGTCAGCCGGGAAATAAGACAATTCATAAGCCTTGCTTTTTAGCCACCCTGCATTATTGAAAACGTGAAGTGCCAGGGTATTGACCCCCGGCTCATAATATTTGGCATATTGAATCAAACCAACGGAAAGCTGGGTATCGCAGTTGTCGTTAATGCTTTCCGAAACTTCTTTGCCATTGATAAATAGGCTAAGCTTACCCAAACCGCCGGAGCGGATGCTTAGTTTGATACGGAGGCTATCCCCATCAATTTTGGCATCGATTTCTGGATACAGTTCCAAAACGCCTATATCTGACACATTTCGGACATCGTATTTAATGAAACCCAGCAGCTTTTGCAACAATCCTGGTTCATAATAACGAACCTTCAGTTGGTCGAATCCAATAATCTCCAATCCAGCGGTGAAATGCAATAATTTCATGGCTCCGGGAGAAGCATCAAAAAGTCCGGAAGGGCTGGTAACGGCCCAGTCAGCGGCTCCTATGGCGACCATGGTCGCTACTTCCTTGCCAGATGCGGCATTCCATATTTTTATGGTGCCGTCTTTACTGCCGGTGAAAATAGTCTTCCCTTTTTGGGCGTAGGCCACAGCACTAATTTCGCTGGTATGCCCGGTATAGGTTGTGATGGTGCCGGTTTCCAGATCCCAGCGTTCGGCATTGCTGCCACTTGATCTTATTACATATTTACCTTCGTTCAAACCGTCAAGGTCAGCAGGTGAAAAAGCCAGCGATCGAATATTCTGGATACCACGTTGTCTATTGGGAAATTCATGCAAAAGATTGCCGCTTAAATCCCTGACCTTGGTTAATCCACCTTCGCTGCCAAACGCCAGGGATTTTCCATCACGTGAAAAAGAGAGGCTACGAACAGGCGCTAAAGATACAATTTTGAAATGTCTTCCCGGGGCACCAGCTGAATCCCATACTATTACGGCCCCATCATAACTTCCCACGGCGAATTGTTGTGCCCCCGCAACCGGTGAAAAAGCCAGCGCTGTAATACGACTTTCTTCGTGCTGTAACGCCACCGATGTCTTGTTTGCGATATTCCAGAGCTTGGTTGTACCATCAGAATTTCCGGTCAGCACATATTTTCCGTCAGGAGAAAAAACGGCCCGATCTGCGGAGGGGAAAGCGTCTACAACATTTCCTTTGCTGTCCAGTATTCGGCTGAAATGATCTTCACATCCCACTAAAATAAATTTCCCACCCAGGGTTGGGGTAGCGGGTGAAAAATCAACGGACTCCAGCTTGCCGGGGAATGGAAAATTTTGGACTTTCAGACTGGCAAGATCCCAGCGCTTTGCGGTAGAATCGGCATGACCAACGAGCAGCGAGGCTTCGTCTGGGGAGATCGTGAGAGCCGTGATTGTACTGGTATAACCTGTCAGTTCAAGTCGGGCCTTGCCTTTAAGGTCAATCATTTTGGCCCCGTTATGTACACCGCTGCCGGAGAGCACATACTGCCCATCGGCAGGGGCTTTCAGTGTCCGGGCATCCCGGTCATATAGCTTGAACGATGTTGTTGTTTCATCCGTCAAATTCCAAATTTTCAGGCTGCCGTCGGAGCTTGCCGATACAATTTTCATGAGGCCGTTGACGTAGGTAATGGCCACAGCCTGCACCTCTTTTGCGTGCTTGAATTCCCGTATTTTAACCCCATTCAGTTTCCATAGTATCGCCGTTCCATCAGCGCTTCCCGTCAGAATTGTATCACCGCTCTGTGAAAAAGCAACACATAAAACAGCGGCTTTATGCCCTAAAAAACTGTGTTGTAAACTACCACCGGAATGGCTCCAAAGCAGCACATTATTATCCTTACAAGCTGTTAGGATTTTATCGCCCTGGGGTGAGAATGCGACAGCATTCACTTCACTGTTGTGGGTAAATTTCTGGATAACTTTACCCGATAAGTCAAAAAGCAGCGCCGTCTTATCCTTGCTTCCTGTGAGCATTTCTTTACCATCAAGCGAGAACGCCACCGCTGTAACGTCGCCCTGATGGTCTTTTATCGTTTTCACCAGGCGTCCAAATTTATCCCATAATATGGCTGTTTGATCAGAGCTCCCGGTTAGGATAAACCGCCCGCCATCAGGGTCATCGGGACATTTTGGTGAAAATACTGCTGCCAGCACATTTCTTTTATGACCCTCCAGGGTTTGAATCTCGTATCCTGATTTGTCCCAGATTTTGGCGGTTCGATCAAGGCTGGCCGTGAGCATATAGCGCCCATTGGGAGAAATATCCACAGCCGTGATACCGGAAGTGTGGCCAACGGGGATGACCAACTTCGCTTGCTGATCTTGAGCCTGGGCGCTAAAAACACCCAACGTGAAAAAGACAATGATCAATTGGGTTCTCATGGCCGTTAATTTTTGAAATTAAAAAAGAGTAGACAGTGGACCTTGTTGGCACAGTCTTCAAGGAAAACACCTCAAATGCAATGTTGCGGAGATTATTGGGTGAGCACCCTGAATTCTGTACGGCGGTTTTTTGCATATCCCGCCTCACTGCAATTAACCCCATCAGTACAATGGTTGACTGGAACAGTTTCGCCAAGTCCATGGTACTCCAGGCGACTTCTTTTGATTCCTTTGGAAACCAGGTAATTCACAACGGCCCTTGCACGCCGCTCCGAGAGGTCTAAGTTAAAGTCAGCAGAAGCGCGGGAATCGGTGTGTGCGTTAACCTCAATTCTGATCAGCGGTTTCTTAACCATCAGGTTGAAAAGCTTTTCATCAATGATTGACTTGGCATCCGAAGAGAGTTCGGCGCTGTCGAAATCGTAATAAATAGGTAGAATATTCAGGTCGGTAAGGTTGCAATCAATTTCTTCCCAAACGTATTCGGATTCTGCCCCGCCATCCGTTTCATCGCGCACCAACCTTACTTCTTCCCTGTATATGGCTGCAACATCCGAAGAATCCAAGGTTTCATCTTTCACCAATGCTTTTCTTTTGATGGTGATATATTCTGCGGGGATTTCTATTTCCTTAACCACAGGAGCGGAAACGAGCTCTTTTCGTTTAAGGATTTTGAATTTCCCTTCCTTGACTTCCTTGACGAAGGTTGGATTCGCTACGATTTTTTTGACCGGAATCTGTTTTTTTACGGCTTCGTGTTGTACGTAACAAATCACATCACAATCGCGCGGGTTCTTGGATTTGCAGTTCAATACGCCTGGTTTGGACTCAAATTGAGCATAAGCAGGCTGGATTTCTAGCACCTCAAAGGTGTCGATGGTTTTTATGGGTAACAGGGTGATTTTGTTGATAGGATCTTCAATCATGATGGTATCAATCACATCCTTGTATACCGCTGGAACAATTTCGAATCTTTTGCTGGCGGGCTTAACCACTATCTGCTCATTCACGGTTTCGTACACCGCGGGCACTATTTTATATTCTTTGTAGGAGGGCACGACCAATTGTTTCACCGTTTGTTCAACAAGTTCTTTCTTGCACCGGATATAACACATTCCGGGTTTCGGATTTGGCGGATAATCTTGCGCTGAAAGGGTTCCTGCTAAAAAGAGGAGGAGGGGTGCGAGGAGTTTAGAAATTTGCATTTTCAAGTGTTTAATGAATAATTCTGCAATGAATAAGGGTTCATAAAATGAAGCAGGATTATGCTAACACCGCAAGCGAAAAGGATTATGATGGTCGGTAAAGTTACAAATGTTGATGGGATTTTAGAGATTTTCAAATTGAGGTATCGTGCTGTACGTTTCCTGCGCGATGAAAACACCCACGAAGTGCGCTTTGGCAATGTAATAAAGGCTTTACCGAAGATGGAAATACCTGGCGAGGCGGGAAAACCCTTAACTTTGTAGCTGGTTATGACATACCAGCAACTAAAAAACGGTGCAGCGAAAAATTACAACAGCTACCTGTATAAAAGTAACCTTGAGTCCGAGAATAATAGGCACCAGCTTTATCGCCCATAATAATCCCCCATAAAGCAAGCAAAATACAGATGCATGACGATTTTCCACAAATTTAATAAATGGCTGAGCGAGCCCGTCAACGGCTATGTTATCGGAATGTTTCGCCTGGTGTACGGACTTTTCATGATGTACGAGGTGGGGAAATACATCTCCAATGAAATGGTCAAGCACTTTTTTGTAGAGGCGCAGGTCAATTTTCCCTACGATGGACTGGCGTGGCTGCAGCCTTTGCCAGTTCCGGCACTGAACGCGGTACTCAATATACTGTTTGTCTGTGCCTTGTTGATAGCGCTCGGAGTCATGATGAAATGGGCAGCGCGTATTTTTGCCGTATTGTACCTGTACCTGTTTTTGCTGGATACCAGCCTGTACAACAACCATATTTACCTGTTCATCCTGTTGGCCATCCTGCTAAGCTTCACCCATGCCGATCAGTTTTTATCACTGCGCAAACGCAACCTGCCTGGCATCACGGTGCCTCGCTGGCAACAATTCATGCTCGGTGCCCAAGTGATGTGCGTGTACTTTTTCGCCAGTTTTGTCAAAATGCGGGCCGATTGGTGGGAACTGCAACAACCCTTGCGGTCCATCGCCGATGCCATGTCGCCCGGGAGTTTGCTGGCACCTTTGTATAAGTCGGAATTGGGTATCCACGTGATGGTGTACCTTGGTTTTTCCCTCGATTTTTTTGCCCCCTTGCTGCTGTGGTACAAACCCCTGCGCCGCTGGGCCGTCATCCCCTTCGCCCTCTTTCACTTCTCCAATTCTCAAATATTCGGCGACATCGGCATATTCCCTTTCATCATGATGGCGGCGCTGATCCTGTATTTTGAAGCGGAGGAAATACCCGGATTGCGCAACTGGTTTCCAGCAATCACGAAAAAAAACGCGGAACTGGCCCAGCCTATCATCGGCAAGTTTACCCGCGCCTTCCTGATCCTGTATTTTGCCTTTCAGCTGTTGTTTCCCCTGCGCGGCTTGTTCTTGCCCAACGACCTGGACTACACCACCATTGGCAACCGCTTTTCCTGGCGGGTAAAAGCCGACTCAAGGGTGGTTTCTGAGTTTAAATTTATCCTAAAAGACCCCGTGAGCGGCCGGGAAGGTGAAATCAAACATACGACCAAGATCAACAACGTGCAAATGCAAGCCATGCTGTACGACCCCAGGGCCATCATGGCCTTTGCACAGTTGATACACCAGCAGTGTATCGACAACAAGGTGCCGAATGCGGAGATGTACGCCAAAGTCAAATTTAGCCTCAATGGTCGGGAGCCGCAGTATTTTGTAAACCCGGATGTGGATATGATGAAAGTGCAGTACAGCCCGTATGAGCGCTTGGATTGGGTGGTGCCAGTGGCGCGGTGAAAGCAAACCGCAATCAAAATGAAATGCTACGCATGTTCCCCGATGCAGATGGGATCATGTATGTGTTTTTGCATTATAGCTTTATCAAAAAAGAT
>JBBRWA010000034.1:0-28646 GCA_038246345.1 Chitinophagales bacterium | reverse complement strand
TCAGCCAATAAGAACTTCGAGCGAGCAAGTGAATTGGTAAAGGACAAAATCATTTCCGAAAAGGCGTTTTTGGAAGCAAAACTGCGCCTCGAAAATGCCCAAACCCAACTTGCCAACGTGTCGGTTTCCAAAAATTTCAACAAAAACAGGCAAGCTGTTACCGCACCCATGGGTGGTTTTTTGAAAAACGTGCTGGTCGAAAACGGGCAGTTTGTCAACGCCGGGCAGCCCTTGGCGACCATTTCAAAAAGCAAAAGGCTGTTGTTGCGGGCAGATGTTTCCCAACGGTATTTCCCGAAACTCGCCGCCTTCACCGCCGCCAATTTCAAGACCGCCGATGGAGGTCGGGTTTTCAGCACCAGCGAACTGAATGGACGGGTCGTATCTTTTGGAAAATCGGCAGAGGCGGGTTCGCCCTTTGTGCCGCTCTTTTTCGAGATCGACAATGTGGGCAATTTCATCCCCGGCTCAGTGGTTGAGGTGTTTTTGCAGTCGGGTTCGTCGCCCGCATTGGTCATTCCGACAACGGCACTTTTGGAGGAACAGGGCATTTTTTATGCCTACGTCCAAATAGAAGGCGAAAGTTTTCAAAAACGGGAACTCAAAATCGGCGCATCCGATGGCGTGAATGTGCAGGCGCTTTCGGGTATTGCTGAAGGCGAAAGGGTAGTGACGAAAGGTGGCTATCAAATCAAATTATCCACCGCTTCGGGCACCATGCCAGCGCATGGTCACGAACATTAAATCCCCCAAAATCATGCTCAATAGAATAATAGATTTCTCCCTGCACAACCGATTGCTGGTGATAGTAGCCACCGTGCTCCTCATCGTTTTTGGTTCCTACGTCGCCTCCCAAATGGAGGTAGACGTATTCCCCGACCTCAGTGCCCCAACCGTCGTCGTGCTGACCGAAGCGCACGGCATGGCACCGGAGGAGGTCGAAAAACTGGTCACTTTCCCGCTCGAAACTGCCGTCAACGGTGCCACCAATGTCCGACGGGTGCGCTCGTCTTCTTCGGCGGGTATCTCGATCGTTTGGATAGAATTCGAGTGGAACACCGATATTTTCAGGGCGCGGCAAATCGTCAATGAAAAAATCATCTCCGTGGCCGAGCGGCTGCCGACGGGCGTGGGCAACCCCACCATGGCACCACAGGCGAGCATCATGGGCGAAATCATGCTCATCAGCCTGACGGCGGACTCGACTTCCCAAATGGATTTACGCACCATCGCCGATTGGACGCTGCGACCCCGGCTTTTGGCCACGGGCGGCGTGGCACAGGTCGTTGTCATCGGCGGCGCGTACAAACAGTACCAGATTTTGGCTTCGCCACAAAAAATGAACGCTTTTGGCGTGTCGCTCAACGAACTTTTGAAAGCCTGCGAGGAAGCAAACGGCAATTCCTCCGGCGGATTCATGAACGAGTTTGGCAACGAGTACATCGTTCGGGGCATGGGCAGAACGAGCGATTTGGCGGAACTTGGAAAATCGGTCATCAAAACGACCCCGCAAGGCACCGTCAAAATCGAAGACGTGGCAACGCTCCAAATCGGAGCAGCCCCGAAAATCGGCGACGGCTCGCTGCGGGGCGAACCCGCTGTTATCATGACTGTGATGAAACAGCCTGCCACGAACACGCTGCTGCTGACCGACAAAATTGACGCAGCCGTTTCCGATTTGATGAAAACAATGCCATCGGATGTGAAAATCAACACGCGGATTTTCCGGCAAGTGGATTTCATCAATGCTTCAATTTCCAATATCCAGAAGACCTTGTTGGAAGGCAGCATTTTCGTCATCGTCATCCTGTTTTTGTTTTTGATGAACTGGCGGGCAACAGTCATTTCACTGCTGGCAATTCCCGTTTCGCTCATCGTCGCCATTTTGACGCTGAAATGGCTCGGCTTCACCATTAACACCATGTCGCTCGGTGGCATGGCCATCGCCATCGGGGCGCTGGTGGACGATGCGATTATCGACGTGGAAAATGTTTTCAAACGGCTGAAACAGAATGCCAACACCCCTTCAAAGACCGGGGGTCGAAAAAGCATCCTGAGCGTCGTGTTCGATGCTTCGGTGGAAATTCGGACGAGTATCATCAATGCCACCTTTATCATTATTGTGGCGTTTTTGCCGCTGTTTTTCTTGTCAGGGATGGAGGGCAAATTGTTGGCACCGCTGGGTATTGCGTTCATTGTTTCACTGTTCGCTTCTTTGGTGGTGAGTATCACGTTGACCCCTGTTTTGTGCAGCTATTTATTGACCGGGGAAAAAATGTTGCAACGGCAGCATGGCGAAAGTTGGTTGGTGCAGCGTTTGCAAAGCGGTTATTCGGCGGCGTTGAAAGGGGTGATGAAATTCAAAACCACAGTCCTAACTGCGTCAGTTTTGCTGTTGGTGGCGGCGATTTTTGTGCTGACGGGCTTGGGCAGGAGTTTTTTGCCGGAATTCAACGAAGGCTCTTTGGTCATATCTGCCGTGACTTTGCCAGGTATTTCATTGGAAGAAAGCAACAAAATTGGTACCCACGTCGAACAGGAATTGCTGAAAGTTCCGGAAATTCAAATCACCACCCGCCGCACGGGCCGGGCGGAACTCGACGAGCACGCACAAGGCGTGAACGCTGCCGAAATAGATGCGCCTTTTTTGTTGAAAGACCGCAGCCGGGCAGAATTTATGACGGACGTGCGGGCTAAACTCGCCAACGTCAGCGGTGTGAACATCACCATCGGGCAGCCCATTGGCCATCGGATAGACCACATGCTGTCCGGTACGCGGGCTAATATCGCTATCAAAATTTTCGGTACGGATTTGGCAAAACTGTTTTCACTTTCCAACGAAATCAAGACGGCGATTACCCCGATTTCAGGCCTCGTGGATTTGAGCGTCGAGCAACAAGTCGAAATCCCGCAGGTGCAAATCAAGGCAAAACGGGATTTGCTCAACCATTACGGCATCACCATCGGGCAGTTCAACGAGTTTGTAGATGTGGCCTTTGCGGGCGAAAAAGTGTCGGAAATTTATGAGGGCAATAAAAGTTTCGACCTGATTTTGCGCTTCGACGATGCCAATCGGGGCAATATGGAAAATATCCGAAACACGATGATTGACGCTGCCAACGGGCAGAAAATCCCTTTGAGTTATGTGGCAGATATTGTCAGTACCTCCGGGCCGAATACCATCAATCGGGAAAACGTGCAGCGCAAAACGGTGGTCTCGGTGAATGTAGCGGGTCGTGACCAAAAAAGCGCCGTCGAGGAAATCCAACAAGTGATTGCCGAAAAAATAGTCCTGCCTGAAGGTTACCGCATCGAATACGGCGGGCAGTTCGAAGCCGAGGCAGAAGCCTCGAAAACGCTGTTGGCGACCTCGCTGCTTTCCTTGTTGGTGATTTTTCTCTTGCTTTTTCAGGAGTTCAAAGACCTGAAAACGGCTTCCATCATCCTGTTAAATTTGCCTTTGGCATTGATTGGCGGGGTGTTCAGCATTTGGGTCACGTCGGGCATTTTGAGCATTCCGGCGATTATCGGTTTCATCACGTTGTTCGGTGTTGCGACGCGCAACGGCATCTTGCTTGTTTCCCGCTACAAAACCTTGCTGGAAGAAGGAAAACCGCTGTACGAAACCATCATGGAAGGTTCAGTTGACCGCCTTTCCCCGATTTTGATGACAGCTTTGACGGCAGGGCTTGCGCTAATCCCACTTGCGGTTGCGGGCGATTTGCCAGGCAACGAAATCCAAAGCCCCATGGCGAAGGTCATTTTAGGCGGGCTGCTCACGTCCACTTTGCTCAATGTGTTCATTGTGCCGGTGGTGTATTTCTTAATGAATAGAAAAAATAGAAATGAAATATAAAATCTTGGTTTTAACCTGTCTTGGATTGGCTTTCTGGATAAATGCCAATGGCCAATCAAGTATCGAAACGGTACTGTTGTCGGTTGAAAAAAACAACCATTCGCTAGCCGCCGACCGCCAGTTTTGGGAAGCTAAAAAGTTGGAGCACAAAACTGGCTTGACGCTGCCAAACCCTACCGTGCAGGGGCAATACCTTTTCGGCTCACCGGTAGCGGCGGGCGACCAAACTGATTTTTTCGCCGTGCAGCCTTTTGATTTTCCAACGACGTACAAAAAACGGCGGGAACTTGCCGCAGTGCAGGGTGCTCTTTCAACATCGTCCATTGCTGCCCAAAGGTTGGATGTGCTGTTCGAAGCCAAATCGGTTTGTCTTGAAATGATTTATCGCAACAAGTTGAAAGCGCAATTGGAACAGCGGAAAACGGACTTGGAAAAACTGCGAGCAGACTTCCAAACCAAATTGGACAAAGGCGACGGCAACATTCTGGATGTGAACAAGACCAAGTTACAGCTATTGGAAATCAATCAGTTGCAACAGGAAAGCGCCATTGAATTGCAACGCTTGCAAACGCATTTGGTCGAATTGAACGGCGGCGAGGCAATTGTTTTTTCAGAAGATAATTATCCGTCGCTGCCTGAGATTGCTCCATTTGAAACAGTTGAGCAAGAATATGAAGCTGCCGACCCAGCACGGCAATCTTTGGAGCAAGAAAAACGGATTGCTGAAAAACAGGTGGCGTTGAGCAACACGTGGTTGCTGCCGAAATTCGAGCTGGGGTATCATTATCAGGGCATTTTGGGTCAGCGTTTCAATGGCATCCATGCGGGCGTGACCTTGCCAATCTGGGAACAGAAAAACAGGGTACAAGCGCAGCAGGCACAGGTGCTTTTCGCCGATTTGAATTTGAAATCGCACCTGAACGAGCACTTTTTTGAAATAAAGGAATTATACGAGCGACAGGCTTCGCTCAAAAAATCAATGGATGAGTTTCAAACGGCCCTGGCCTCGGCGAGCAACACAGCGTTGTTGGACAAGGCGCTCCGCTTGGGTGAGATATCGACTATTGAATATTTTTTGGAAATGAGTTTCTACCAAAATGCGGTGTGGCATTTGTTGAAGACAGAGTGGGAATATCACGCGGCAGTGGCGGAAATGATGCGGTACAGGTTATGATTTTCTGCGCAACGTCATATCGACCACGACTTAAAAAGTTTCACACAACGACACAACGTAAAAGGCTTCGCTTTTGGCTCTTCCGAATATTTGAACCAAGAGCATATCGCCGTTGTGGTCGTTGTGTCATTGTGTGAAATAAAATCCTCATTTCTTCTGCTCCTTCGCCCAGGTATCCTTCAACGTCACCGTCCTATTAAACACCATTTTCCCTTCTTCCGAATCTGGATCAACACAGAAATACCCAAGGCGCGTGAACTGAAATTTATCGCCAGCCGATGCTTTTGCGAGCGCAGGCTCAATCATGGCATTTGTCAGCACCTGCAAGGAATCCGGGTTGATGGTCGATTTGAAATCATCTTCTGCGGCCGGGTTTTCCACTTTGAACAGTCGGTCGTAAAGCCGCACTTCAGCGGGTACCGCATCGGTGGCCGAAAGCCAGTGAATAACGCCTTTTGGCTTCAGGCCAGAGGTGTCTTGCCCGGAGCGACTTTCCGGGAAGTAAGTGCAATGCAATGCCGCGGTATTTCCATCCGCATCCTTTAGTACTTCATCGCATTGGATGATAAAGCCCGATTTCAAGCGAACTATTCCCCCAGGTGACAAGCGGAAGTACTTCGGTGGAGGGTTTTCCATGAAATCATCTTGTTCGATCCAAAGCTCGCGGGTGAAGGCGATTTTGCGATGCCCGGCATCTGCATCTTCCGGGTTATTATCGGTTTCCATCCACTCGGTTTGATCTTCCGGGAGGTTGGTCAGCACCACTTTAAGTGGATCAAGCACTGCAAAACGGCGCAGCGCAATCCGGTTCAAATCTTCCCGGATGCTGAATTCCAGCAAGCCAATTTCGATCAAATTCTCGCGTTTGGCGATGCCGATGCGGTGTGCGAATTCGCGGATACTCGCAGCGGTGTACCCGCGCCTGCGGAATCCCACGAGGGTGGGCATGCGCGGATCGTCCCAGCCGTTCACGTGCTTGTCTTCCACCAAAAGTTTGAGCTTGCGCTTGCTCATGATGGTATAAGAGAGGTTGAAGCGCGCAAACTCGTACTGTTTGGAAGGGAAAATACCCAAGGTTTCAATGCACCAATCGTACAGTTCCCGGTGTGGAATGAACTCAAGGGTGCAGAAAGAGTGCGTTATTTTTTCAATGCTGTCGCTTTGGCCATGCGCCCAGTCGTACATGGGGTAGATGCACCATTTGTCGCCCGTGCGGTGGTGGTGCGCATGTTTGATCCGGTATAGGTATGGATCGCGCATGTGCATGTTGTTCGCGGCCATGTCGATTTTTGCCCGGAGGGTACAGTGGCCATCGGGGTATTCGCCTGCCCGCATTTTTTCAAATTGGACCAGGTTCTCTTCGGGGGAAGTGTCGCGGTATTTGCTTGCGGTACCGGGTGTCGTTGGTGTTCCTTTCAGCGCAGCCACTTCTTCTGGTGTAGAAAAGTCAACGTAAGCTTTTCCTTTGTAAATCAACTCCTTAGCCCATTCATACAGTTGATCAAAATAGTCGGAGGCGTAAAAAATGTCCGAGGGTTCGAAACCGAGCCAGCGCACATCATCAATAATACCATCTACGAATTCGGTCTCTTCTGTGACGGGGTTGGTATCGTCGAAGCGCAGGTTTGTTTTGCCACCGTATTTCTGTGCAAGCCCGAAATTAAGGCAGATGCTTTTGGCGTGGCCAATGTGTAAATAGCCGTTTGGCTCAGGCGGGAAGCGCGTGCGTATGGATTTGTGTTTCCCGGAGGCGAGATCAGCCTCAACGATTTCTTCGAGGAAGTTTAGGGATTCTTTCTCTGGTGCAGACGTGTCAGGTTTCATAATTTCAAATCAGAATAGAGCGCAAAGAAACTCAGTTTAAGGGAAACGGAGCGGATTGTATCAAAAGTTCCAGGGTACTTTTGACCCGGACGGGGGTATTTGTAGGGGATGATTTACCAGAAATGGAAAAGCAACATTTACATCCTTCCCGGCATTTCTATGCCTAAAAGGCTCATGCCTTGTTCCAAAACCCGCCCAACTGCCTTACTCAAAGAAAGTCTAAAGGCTTTGGCTTCAGGGTTCTCCGCACTAAAAATGCTCAGGTCGTGCCAAAAACGGTGGTAGTTCTTGGCCAGGGAATAGCAATAGTTGGCGATCAAGGACGGATCGTAATCCTTCGCAGCGGCCAATACCGTAATGGGGAAGTCGTGCAAAGCCACCAATATAGCCTTTTCAAGTGCTTGAATTTCCTTGTAATTGGCCGCAATACTAAGATCAACTTGTTCTTTTTCAACGCGTTGCATCAAGCCATTTATCCGCACAAAGCTGTATTGGATATACGGCCCTGTTTGTCCCTGCAAATCCACGGATTCCTCCGGGTTGAAGATCATTTTCTTTTTCGGGTTGACCTTGATAATGAAAAATTTGAGGGCTCCCATGCCGACGCGGCGCAGGTTTTCTTGTTTGTCCTGCTCCGATATACCTTCTGCTTCGCCGCGCTCGCCGGATTGCTCCGTAGCAAGTTTTACGACCTCTGCTATTATGTCGTCAGCATCTACCACAGTGCCCTCACGCGTTTTCATACGTCCGGTTGGTAGTTCCACCAAGCCATAAGCGAGGTGGCGCAGCCCAGCGGCATAAGGCTCCTCCAGTCGCTTGAGAATTTCAAACAATACCTGGAAATGGTAATTCTGCTCATCGGCAACTACATACACAAAGCGTTCACATCCAAGCTCTTCGTAGCGCATTCTGGCAGTGCCAAGGTCTTGGGTGATGTACACAGAAGTGCCATCAGAACGCAGCACTACTTTATGATCGAGCCCAATATCGGTTAGGTCTACCCATACCGAGCCGTCTTCTTTTTTGTAAAAAACTGCTTTACTTAGTCCATCATCCACAATGTCCTTGCCAAGCAAATAGGTTTGACTTTCGTAGTACAGCTTGTCAAAAGAAACACCCAAGTCATGGTAGGTTTTGTCAAAACCGGCATAAACCCAGCCGTTCATTTTTTTCCAGAGGGCGATGGTTTCCGGGTCATTTTTTTCCCATAAAAGTAGCATTTCCCGCACTTCAGCACCTAAGACAGAATATTCGTTGAACCACTTGTTTTTAAAGTCTTTAAAAAAGTCTTTTTCAGCTTGATCGGGTTTGTGTTTTTCTTCGAAAAGCTGTTTCCCTTCAGCGCTTGCTTGCCATGCTTCGTATTCTGCGCGGGTTTTATGCTCAAACAATACGTACCAATCGCCTACAAAATGATCACTTTTAATACCCTCGCTTTCAGGTGTTTTGCCTTCGCCAAATTTTTTCCAGCACAGCATGCTCTTGCAAATCGCCACGCCCCGATCATTGATAACTTGAGCTTTAACAACCTCGTAACCAACAGCTTCCAGTATCTTGGTTGTTGACCATCCCAGCAATATGTTACGGATATGCCCCATGTGCAAAGGCTTGTTGGTGTTGGGAGATGAAAATTCAACCATCACCTTTTTGCCATTTTTGGGCTGTCGACCGTATTCCGTATTGGCACCAAGGGATTGCAGAAATTCATGCCAATAAGCGTCGCTGATTTCCAAATTCAGGAAACCTTTCACGACGTTAAACGCCTTTATTTCCGGCACGTTTTGCTGCAATGAGGCACCGATCTCGGCAGCGGCGACATCCGGCGACTTTTTCGCCACTTTTACGAAGGGAAATATGACCACAGAGTAGTCTCCCGTAAAATCAGATGGGGTTGTATTGACCAATACTTTAGATGGATCGGTGACTTCGCCATACAGCTGTTCAACAGCTTGTGCCACAGCACTTTGTAGCGTATTAATTATATTCATGGAATTTTTTGCTCAGAATGAGCGGGCAAAAGTAGGGGAATTTTGCGACATGGGGGAGCGAGCGTTGAACCTCGCAAGTTTTTCAATCCCAGCTAGTATCAATTAGCTGAGCGGTTGCCCTTATTTTATCCTTTATCGAATATTAAGCAGTTGTGTCATTCCGAGCGAAACGAGGAACCTGAGTTCGTGTTTACAATCAGGTTCCTCGCTTCGCAAGGTTTAGAATATTTACCGAATCAGCGTTGTATTTCCTTTGTACACCTCTTTAGCTCCGTCCACATATTCCACCTCAAGCACCCATACATAAACCCCTGGATCCATAGGCTGTCCACGGAAATTACCGTCCCATCCTGTGTTTTCGTCGTTAAAGGCAAAATCCTTGGCTTCATACACCATTTCCCCCCAACGGTCATAAATCCTGAACATCAGTGCTGTAGAGTTTTTCTGACCGTGCACCAGCAACAGGTCATTGACAAAATCACCATTGGGACTAAACGCGGTGGGCACGTGTACCCTTCTGGGCTTATCCACAGAAACTAAAATTTGATCCTCCGATCGGCAGCCAAAATCGTCAATGGCGTACACCTCAAAATAATGGTTGTTTTCAAGGGAATACACTGCTGGATTGGCGCAACTCATACAGCTTAGCCAAATGCTATCAGCTGGAGTCCATGCTAACTGGTAATTGCCTGAATAGTTGAAAACCTGCGCTATAAGCTGTGTATCCTGGCCAAGCAATATTCGAATGTCGGGCCCCAAGTCGACGGCCATTTGGGGCATTTGGGTCACTTCAACGGTTGCCAGGTCGAAGATACAGCCATTGGCATCTTTGATACGTGGCGTATAAATACCTGCTTTAAGCCCTATTTGAATGCTGGAACCATTAAATGGTTTGTTGTCAAGGGCATAGAGGTAGGGTGGGATGCCGCCAGCTGGTACGAAAATAATCTGCCCATTTTGCTGCCCATAACATCGGACCGCTCTCATGTCGGCTGTTCCGCTAATGGGTTCGAGTGGCTGGATAATTTCTACAGTGGCTGGTGTAATACAACCATTCGCATCCGTAACACTGAGCCCAAATATGCCCGCTTCTAGTTGCTGGATTTCTTTGCTTTGGCTCCCGTTCCACCAGTTGAAGCTATAAGGTGCCGTGCCGCCATTTGCACTCCCTATAGCGGTGCCCGTGCGATCTCCAAAACATTTAACATGGGTCGGCGAAATTTGCACTTGTAATTTACCGGGCTCTTTTAGGGTTACGGCGACGACACTTGGGCATCCTTTTGCGTCAGTAATAGTCACACGTGTAATGCCTGCGGATAGCCCAAGGCCAATGGAATCTGCCGGTGATGTGCCTGCTCCCCAGAACCAGGTGTACGGTGCCGTTCCCCCTGAGGCATTGGCCGAAGCATAGCCATTGGCTTCGCCGAAGCATTTTACATCTTTGAAACCCGTAATAGCAGCTTCAACACTTGTTGGATTGCCCATGGTGAACCCATATTGGGCGGAACATCCATCAGCATCCGACAGTGTTACGGAATAAGTTTGGTTGGCTTTTAGATTGTTTGCCGTTATGTTTTGTTGGGCAGGGCTTGTATTCCAAACGTAGTTGAATGTGCTGAGGTTTGCGGGCGTAGCGCCATAGAAAACTGAAATCACGGTTGCAGTACCATCAGCCCCATCATGGCAGCTTGGCAGCGTAGGCTGCGCAAACGCATTTAGCTGTGCTTTCTGGATGATTGCTGTTTTGGCAGTCTTGGAACAACCATTTGAATCCGTAACAGTCACTTGGTATTCTTGCGAAGAAAGCCCTGAAGCAGTTGCGGATGCTTGGCCATTGGCATTCCAAAGGAATGAAAACGGTGCTGTGCCCCCAGCAGGAACTACGGTTGCCTTTCCATTGGATGCGCCAAAACATATCGTATCAGCTATTTGAGGCAATGATAGCAATATATTTGTTGGCTCTGTTACCGTTGCCGCCAGCGTTTCTGCGCATCCTTTTTGGTCCGTAACAGTGGCGACGTAATTCCCTGCAATCAAATTTAGCAAATTTGCCCCTGTACCCGTAAAGCCTCCCGGACCTTGCCAATTTGTGGAATAGGATGCCGTGCCGCCATTGATATCTACGTGCAGCTCCCCATTGTTGCTGCCAAAGCATTTGGCCGGCACAGGCGTTGCAAACACTGTCAAATCAGCCGGCTGGGTAATTACTTGTTGGAGGCTGACACTGCAGCCATTCGCATCTGTAACCGTTGCAGTATAGGTTCCAGCCAAAAGGCCAGTAACATTGGCACCTGATTGAGCATTGCTCCACTGAAAAGAAAGCGGCAGTACCCCACCGGACGATGAAAGACTAATTTGGCCATTTGCCCCATCAAAACAAGATACATTTTGCACGGTGCTAGCGCTTGCCTGAATGGCTGATGGCTGGTTGATGGTCACAGTACCTGTATCGGTGCATCCGTTGGCATCTGTCACAACCAAAGTGTAGGTACCAGGGCCAGCCGTGGGCAAGTTTGCGGTTGTTTGACCATTACTCCAGGCATATTGATAAGGCATGGTTCCTCCAATTACCTGGGCGGAGGCGGTTCCTGAGGGTTGTCCGAAACAAACTGCATCCTGTGAGGACGTTGTTATATCCAACAATGGAGGTTGTGTCAACGTCACAGAGGATGTTGCAGAACATCCACCGACATTGGTTACGGTCACGGTGTAGGAACCAATCGGTAAGTTTGAAGCTGTGGCAGTATTCTGTGCTGCTGGGTCACTCCATTTAAAGGTGTTCAAACCGCCAATATTCGTATTCGCGGTGGCCATGCCGTCATTTCCACCAAAACAAGAAACTTGATCATTAACAGCTGCATTAGCCGTCATAGTTGTTATTTCAACATGGGCGTTATCTGTTGCCGTGCAGCCATAAATGTCTGTAGCGGTCACGAAGTAGGTGCTGGAGGCTAGAGGGCTTACAATGGTAATCGGGCAAGTCAGACAAGTGATGTCTGGCGATGCCGCCCATTGATAGGTTATCTCATAAGTAGGCGCGAAGGTGATGCTCCAATCTTGCAAGGTGCCTTGAAATGACAGAAAATCATCGGTCGTCTGCAAACGCCAGGCGCCATTGGTTGGACGGTTGGGTGTATCCCAAAGATCAGTCCATTGGCCTTCCGGAAGGAAATCGCCGGTAAAAGGCGCCGCGGAAGCAGGCGCTTGTGGCCCTGGGAAATTGACGGGGACCGTAGCAGTTGGCGTAAAACAGGTGTTGGTATAATTATCGCCACTGCCACCATTATCGGTGGAAAGTTCCAATACCTGCCCTCCAGGCGATAAGAGGAACAGATCTAGATCATCGTCGTATTGATGAATGATGTTCATGCATACCGATCTCACCACGCCTGGCCCCAATTTGGTAGGCTGTACACCTGCTACATTGATGGAAGAAGAAACCCCTTGAGCATTGTCTGGGATGGTTAATGGTTGCGTGTTGGTAAATGTTGGAGGTTGTGGCGTTGGGACAGGGATGGTTGCATTCAACAAAATAGGAGCGCCAGCGGTGCAGATGGTCGTATCTTGCATCAATGGAGGCACTATTGGATTGTCGCGGAGATAGAGATAGACGGTGTCCCGGTTGCAAGCATCAATTTGTACAGAAAAAGCAATCACCTCAACATTCTCTGTTTGGTTGTCTTGAATGGCTGTTATTGGGAAGGAGATTTGAGTTTGGCCGGCAGGAATAACAATATTGCTGGGCAAGGGCTGAAAATCTACACCTGGCGTAGCCGTACCGAACGTGTTGATATTGATGGGGTAGTTTGTGCTTTGCGGGTCACCCAACGTAAAAGTGATACTGCCGGGAGTACAACCTTCGGCGATGGAACCATCGGCGCTGGGAGTATTGACTTCAACCCGGAGGGCAGTAGTACCAAAGCTTTTAGCTTCCAGAAACACCCCAGAATCATAAGCAGAATCAAATACGTCAGCGATGGCCAGCTTGATGGTGTAGGGCTGGCAAGGGGTTACCACGGCCATAGCAGTGAATACATCCGTGAAGCCATCATACACTGGCTGGACCGCCGAGTTGTTGTTGCTGTTGTAATACTGTACGTTAAAGGGAGGACATGGATTGGGAACCGGGCCGTTTTGATTGTTAAACGGGTGGATGTTGTTGATGGCTACGGGCAAATTTGTCCCAGGCACCCGTGCAATGTTTGTTGGTGTTGGATACCCTGGCCCTTGAATAAAGAAGCCAAAAATATCATTAAATTGGGTGCAGGAGTATTCTGGATATTCCTCTGAAGCAAAGCAATACCTGAATCGAAGGGTATCAGAGGTTGGTATAAAGGTAATGGTGTAAACAGCTACGTCTCGAAGCGGAGAGGTGGCAATGTTCGAAAGGTTGGCATCCGTAGCCGTACTGCCATTGCTGTTGCTGGCAAAAGACCCTCCAGGGTCCGTAGGACCGAATCCGAAACCAGGTTTAGCGGCAAACCCCGTTGTGAGCAGGATTCCGCGTTCGATTCCAATGGATTGGGTTCCTCCTGAAAAATAACCTACTGCTCTTGGCGATCCATTGTAAGTAATATTGGAAACATCAACCCCATTTCCAAGTAAGACATTGGAAATCAACGACTGTGGGGTGTAGGGACCATTGTTGGCAGCATCAATGGTTTGTAAAAACTGTGCGTTTGATGTTTGTAAAATAAAGAGAAATGGGGCTGCAAAAAAAAGCTTTTGGAATAGTTGTGTGCGATTCATCCGGTGAATTTATAAGTTAGTGTCCAGGCAACTTTTCTGGAGATTAAAGCCCGGGTTAAGCGGATGAGCGGATTATTTTGTGCGTGTTTTCATTAGCACGCCGAAAAGTACCAAGTTCTGGGTAATTTCAAAGCTAAAGCAGGGCAAGAAATTTAATTTTTAACTTTCGACGCTTCCAAAATTGCCTCTCCATCCCTAAAATAATGCTTTTTATCTAATTTTTGAAAATGTTGCACAGAGTATTAAGGTCTTTGTGGTAAATAGACTGCTGCAACCAACAAATAGCGGTCCGGTTACTACAAACTTTATTTCGCTATATCCACATGTCTCAATTTGTAAAATTTCTGTTTGCCTCTTGTCTTGGCACTGCGCTCGCGCTTGGTTTGCTCACATTCATCGGCTTTACATGGCTTGCTGGTCTAGCAAGCACGGCTACTGAAAAAGAAGCCGTTAGTATCAAGCCAAACACAATCCTTGAGCTCGATTTTAAGCAGCCTATTCCCGAAAAAACAAACAACCTCCCGATGGAGCCCTTCAATTTTGAAAATGAGGATGTTTTAGGGCTTACTGATATGGTTGCTGCCATTCGTCGTGCCAAGGAAGATGCTGATATCAAGGGTATTTATTTGAAAGCCAGCTTTTTGGTAGCCGGAAAAGCAACCTCCACCACCTTGCGCGAAGCTATTGCTGATTTTAAAAGCTCTGGAAAATTTGTGATTTCTTACGCAAGTTATTATTCTCAGGGTGCATACTATCTGGCGTCTGTGGCGGATAGTATCCTCATGAGCCCTCAAGGGGCCGTCGACTTCCGAGGCTATTCAAGCATGGTTCCATTTTACAAGGGCTTGCTAGACAAGCTGGATGTGCAGATGCGTATTTTTTATTGTGGAAAATATAAAAGCGCGACAGAGTCATTCAGGCTTGACAAAATGAGCGCGGAAAACAAATTGCAAACCCGCGAGTATCTAAAGGTGCTGAATGACATCCTCATGCAGGATATTGCAGCAAGCCGCAAAATTCCAGAGGCCGAATTGCGCCAGATTGCCGACCGGTTTGATGGATTTAGCGGTGAAAAATCCGTCAAAACCGGATTGATTGACCGATTGGCTTATGAGGATGAAGTCTATACCTTGATTCGGTCCAAACTTGGTTTGAACGAAAAAGACAAATTGAATCGTGTCGGCATAACTGATTACTTCAAAGCCAAGGACAAGAAGCTGGATTTTAGTGTAAAAGATAAAATTGCAGTGATATATGCGGAAGGAACCATTTTTGACGGTGTCAAAGGTGAGCCGGGAGACATTTACGATGGTGAATACGTTAAAATGATCCGAAAAATCCGGAAAGACGACAACATTAAAGCCATTGTGCTGCGTGTCAATTCGCCAGGAGGTAGCTCCCTTTCCAGTGACAACATCCTGCGTGAGCTGGATTTATGTAAACAAGCTGGCAAGCCCATTGTGGTAAGCATGGGTGACGTTGCGGCTTCTGGCGGGTATTTTATCGCCTGCCATGCCGACAGCATTTTTGCGGAAAGAAGTACGATTACCGGTTCAATTGGCGTATTCGGACTGATACCAATCCTGGAAAAAACCATGCGCAACAAACTGGGCATTACGTACGACACCGTTCGGACGGGCAAATACTCCACTTTTGGTACCCCATTTTTTGATTTCTCCCCGGAAGAATCAGCTTTGATTCAGGGTCGGGTAGATGGAATTTATGCGGATTTTTTGAATAAAGTTGCCACCGGTCGCAAACGGACCCCCGAAGCAATAAATGAAATTGCACAGGGTAGGGTATGGACTGGCCAAAAAGCCAAAGAAATAGGTTTGGTAGATGATATAGGTGGCCTCGATCGCGCTTTGGCATCGGCTGCAAAACTTGCAGGTATTGAGAAATACCGCACCACTGAATTCCCGCGTACAAAAACTGGTATTGAGCAGTTGATCGATAAGTTTACCAACAAAAATGATCGTGACGACAGCGTAAAGTCTTATTTGGTTCGGCAAGAGTTGGGTGAAATGTACCCCGCGTATAAAGCGATGCAGGATATTCGGCGCAGTAAAGGGATTCTGGCGCGATTGCCGTTTGAGTTGATTACGAATTAATTTGATTCAATGTGATAATTCCATAATTTGGCAATGGCATTGCGCTTAGGCTTAAACCTCGTTGGTCGTTCAACCAACGAGGTTTTTTAGTATTGCCTCGGCCGCCCGGCGGGATGCGCCGCCCTCGCCCAAAAGTTTTCGCATTTCAGCGTATTCCGCTTTTAATGCTGTTGCTTTTGCCGGATCAAGTACCTCTTTGAGTGCGGCAACCAGATTTGATTCATTCAGTTCCTGTTGAATCAACTCCTTCACCAGTGGTTTGTCGGCGATCAAATTTACCAAAGAAATATACTTTACCTGTATGACCCATCGGGCGATGCGGTAGGATATTGGGTTGCCAGCATAGCAAACAACTTGTGGCACATCAAACAGGGCAGCCTCCAGTGTAGAAGTCCCTGATTTGACCAATGCGGCAGCAGCGTTTTTCAACAAGGAATAAGTTTGCCCTTGTACCAATTGCACAGTGGGGTGCTCTGCCAGAAAGGGGTGAAAAAAACCGGGCTCCATATTTTTAGCTCCAGCCACAACAAATTGATAGTCAGGAAAATGTGCCACCACAGACAACATTTTCGGCAGTATTTTTTTTACTTCCTGCGTTCTGCTGCCAGGTAACAGGGCGATTATTTTCTTTCCGGGGGCAATTGGGTTGTTTGCATCTAATTTAATGGATTGGATAGCATCTAAAAGCGGGTGCCCGACATAAGTGGTTTCAAAACCATATTTGTTATAAAAAGCCTGTTCAAAAGGCAGTATTACCAGCATTAAATCCACATCCCGTTTAATGTCGTGCACCCGTGATTGGTGCCAGGCCCAAATTTGGGGGGATATGTAATAAATGACCGGGAAGCCTTGTTTTTTTGCCCATTTTGCCATGCGCAGGTTGAACCCGGGGTAGTCAATCAACACCAGGGCATCGGGTTTGTATGCCAGAATTTGTTTTTTGCAGGTAGCTATATTTCGGAGAATGGTTCGAAGGTTGAGCACAACTTCTATAAAACCCATAAACGCTAGCTCCCGATAGTGTTTGAGCAGCTCAGCCCCTGCCTCGGCCATCATATCGCCGCCCCAGGCCTGGCACTCGACGCTGGGCTCTTGCGCGACAAGCGCTTTGATCAAATTAGATCCGTGTAAATCACCGGAAGCCTCTCCGGCAATGATGAATAGTTTCATTTTTAAGCTATCAATAATGTTCGAGCACCCTATGATCCTTGGCACAAATATCCTGAAAAAAAGAAAGCGGAGCGCACATTAGCACGCTCCGCTTCCAAAGAAAAAGATTGAAATTTAATTATTTCAATACAATCCACTGTGTTTGTGCGATACCTTCTTTGCCTTGCAATACAACGCGGTAAGAACCGGAGTTGAGGCGCGCAGCGTCAAGCGATACGTTGTGCTTGCCAGAAGTGAGTACGCCAAGATCACGGTTTTGAACCAGTGAACCCAGGGCGTTGTACACCATCAGCTGCATGTTCTGTGCAGTAGCAAGTTCAAAACGAACTTCTGAAATGTCGCTGCTTGGGTTGGGGCTCAGTGTGAAGACGCTGAGTTCCAGGGCCTTCACGCCAGATACTGTGCTAACACTCACATTGTCGATGTACAGGTTGTTACCAAAGCCAGATTCGCCGACAAAACGGATGAAAACTTCAGCATTACCATTGAAACTACTCAAATCTATTGCATTGGCACTCCACTGTGCTGCTGTTGGCGTAAATGCTGCAGATATTGCAGGGGCTGTTCCCAACGCTTCGTAACCATTGTGGAAAACCGTTTCCCAGTTTTCGCCACAGTCCGTAGATACCTCAATCCGTAAAGAATCAAAAAATATGTCGGCACCACTAACGTAGTGCGTGTAGGCGTGGTCGAAAGTCAACGTCGTAGCATTGCTTTGCGTAGAAAGATCGATCTTAGGTGTCATCAGAACGGTATTGCCCGTGGCATAGTCATAAAAGTTGTTCTTGGCAGAACGGGTGCTGGCAGCACCTGCATTCGTTGCCAATTTCCAGCCATTGGTACCAACATTGGTTACATCCCAGCCAGTTGGTGGGAAAGTAGCGCTTTGGAATGTATTGCCCAAAGGAAGCGCGCTTCCGGCTGCGAAAAACCCTTTTACGGTGATGGTCGAAAAACCGGAGTTAGCGTTTGTTTGATTGGCACCGTTATTTGACTCAACGACCAATACATCCAATGTGTTGATGCCAGCCATTGTGATTTCAGTGTTTGGCAAAGTAATTTGAGTAGATCCACCAGGAGGTACATTGCCTGTCCAGGAAAAGTCTGTCCAAGTACCTGCGCCCAAGCGGTAGCGAATTGAAGCGGAAGTTAACGCTTCTGTTGCAAGGTTTTGCAAGGTCACCACTGGAGACGTTCCAGCTGCGCAAACAAACGAACCAGAAGCTGGAATGCTTACCAATGGAGTCTCTGGAGCAGCCCGGAAAGATTGATGCACCTTTTTATTGGCATTGTCTTGCAACCATGCAGATACACCAACTTGGTTTTTGTTGTAGATGTACGTTGGGAGCTTTACAGCAAAGTTATACGTCTTGATTTCTCCTGCTGTAAAAGCGCCAGTAGTGGTACCTGTAGCATTTGGAATCATCTTGCGCATCACCTGGAAAAACTCCGTTTCTCCATTACTGCCTGGGGCTGCACTGAAATAGATGGCATCTTCAACAATCACAACATGCAATTTAAGATCACCTGCAAGTGCAATGTCGGAGGTAACCGAAATGGCAATATACAGGGAGTCTGTGTTCGGAGAAAAAGTGTACGTTAAGGTCATGTCAACTGGTGTTGTCTCAGCATACGCTGCATCAATTTCAGCAATGGACAGACATGCAGGTGCGCCAGGATAAGCACTGCAATCGTTTGCAATGGCGGTGCCATTCACAACACCGTGCGGAACACCAGTTACGCCATAGTAGGAAACACGTGCAGCGGCCTCGCTGGCGTTTTGGGCATTCATTGGGTCGACACCCGGCCAGTTGGTTTGGTACTTGATAGGGGTGACGATGGCTGCTTTATCGGCCAACTTAGCATTAAATGCCGGGTTTTGGCCAGCACATGGGCCACAAGAAGCATTGGTAAATTCCTCAACAAGGACACGGCGGCTGTATTGCGCAGAGACTGTGAAGGCAAAGCATGCGATGAGCATGGCGGAAAAGAGTAACTTTTTTTGCATAATTGGAAGCACTTTTTTTTAGTGGGTGAATAATTCTTCGCAAAGATAATTTAATGAAGATTTATTTCTGCCTTATTAAAGGGAATTATCACATTTTGCCACTGATTGACATCGTGCCTGAACGGAATTTGTTGGTATGGAGGGAACTTAGATGCCCGGAATTTGTTTTGAGACGGTATTTTTACCCCTGATTTTTTTCTGATACTGATGAATATGATATTTGAGCCCAAGGATGTAGTTCGCAAGCTAGAGTTTGATAAAGTGCTGGAACTGCTTGTAAAAGAAGCACTTACACCGCTTGCTGTCGAACGGATTAAGGAGATAAAGCCTTCCACAGATTTTGAAAAGATTGACCTTGAGTTGCGGGAAACCCGTGATTACAAATTGGCACTGGAGAAAAACGACAAGTTTCCGCTGCAAGCGTTCGCTGATATTCGCCCCGATCTGCGCATGCTTGAAATCGAGGGCTACACCCTGGCAACGGAGTCTTTCCAGCATATTTTGCGCATCCTTTTTGTAGTCCGCGACATTTTCAAATACTTCGCAGGAGGTGCCAAAAAGGATATCTATCCTAAGCTTTACGACCTTATTCGCCCGCTTTCCTTCGACGATGGCTTGATAAAAGCTATAAATCGTGTTTTTGATGACAAGGGAGAAATCCGCCCTGATGCCTCACCAGAACTGATGCGTATTCGCAAGGAAACACAACAGAAGATCAAAGAACTGGACGGGAAGTTCCGCCAACTCATGCAGGAATATCGGAGCAAAGGCTGGCTTTCAGACTCCCCGGAAAGCTTCAGAAATGGCCGCCGGGTGCTTTCCGTGCCAGCAGAGCACAAACGGAAAATTCGGGGCATTATCCATGATGAATCTGATACCGGAAAAACCGCCTTTATCGAGCCTGATGGTGTCGTTGAGGTGAACAACGACCTGTTCGACCTCGAACACGATGAAAAACGAGAGATTTTCCGAATCCTCAAAGAACTGAGTGATGTAGTTCGCCCATACAAGCCGCTTATTGGCCAATATTTGGAACTGCTGATCCACTTCGATGTGATACAGGCAAAAGCTCGATTGGCTGTATCGATGCGCGCTGGCATGCCCGTATTGAAAGAAAAGCCTATTATCGCCATCAGAAAAGGCTACCACCCTTTGTTGTACTTGAAAAACAAAGGGTTGAGTCGAAAAACTATTTCTTTCGAACTAAAGCTCAATCCTGAAAACCATATTTTGGTACTTTCCGGTCCCAATGCTGGTGGAAAATCTGTCGCCATGAAATCAGTAGGACTGCTGCAGCTGATGCTGCAGTGTGGCCTTTTAGTGCCCGTACACGAGCTCAGCGAGATGGGCGTTTTCAAAAAGCTATTTGCCGACATTGGTGACCAACAAAGCCTTGACGACGACTTGAGCACCTATTCTTCCCGCCTTCAAAATGCCAAGGTCTTTCTGGAAAAAGCAGATCCATATACTTTGGTTTTGATTGATGAAATGGGAAGCGGAACAGATCCGAAGCCTGGTGGCGCCTTAGCAGAATCAGTGTTGCGACAGCTCCATCGCAAGGGGGTATATGCCGTTGTCACCACGCACTATTCAAACCTCAAAGTCTTTGCATTCCGCAATACGGGTGTTTTGAATGGAAATATGCACTTTGACAAAGACTCGCTTATGCCGACCTACGAGTTGAAAGTTGGTCGCCCAGGCAGCAGCTATGCCTTTGAAATTGCAGAAAAAAGTGGCCTGTCCAAAGAGCTGATCGGTTATGCACGGCACAAAACGGGTTCAGAAACCGCGGTGGACGATATTTTGATCGAGTTGCAGCGCGAGAAGCAAGAATTGGAAGAAAAGCTTAGCGCCGTCTCTTCCAAAGAGGTTTCCCTGGAAAGACTGATAAAAACCTACGATGCCCTTCATCACGACCTGGAAGTGAAGAAAAAGCGGCTCAAGTTGGATCAAAAAGAATTTGACCTGCGGCAAACCGCCAATGCAAGCAGGGAAGTGGATAAGTTGGTCAAGCAACTAAAGGATGAAAAGAACCTGGAGAAAGCCCAGGAAATAGCTGCAAACTTGCGCATCCAACGCAGTGAAAAGGTTCAACAAGTGAATGAAGTCAATGCAGAAGTGGTGAAACTCGAAGAGTTGAATGCGCCTTCTGCTTCGGCACGGCCCTTAGCCGAAGGAGACTATGTGCGCCTTAGGGCTGGCGGTGCTACCGGAAGAATTGAAAAAATCCGGGGGCAAAAAGCAGATATTCAAATGGGTGGCATCAACGTAAATGCTCCACTCCGCGATTTGCTGCCAGCCGCAGAGCCCATCGTACAGCAATTTACGCCAAGCGCGACGGATATAAACCGTGTAGCCGATTTTAACGCTAAAATTGACCTGCGGGGCATGAGCAAAGATGAAGCCATGATGGTGCTTGAAAAGTTTGTGGACAATGCCCTTATGACCAATGCGAACAGTTTGCGCGTGCTGCACGGCAAAGGCGATGGTGTGCTTCGGCGGGTGGTGCGGCAAAAGCTGCGGGAGTATGGCCATAATATTTCTAACATTTATCACCCGGAGCAAGATGGCGGTGGAGATGGGGTGACCATTATTGAACTCATCTAGTCTTGGCCTGAAAAAAACTGCGAAAAATGTTATATTTTTTGCGGTTAGCAGCCGGCACCTTTGTGGTAATACTTGTTGGGAAGGGGTATTTCAAGGACTGATTACGACAGGATAAAGGCTTTTAATCCCAGATTTAGCATTTGTTTTTTGGAAAAACGTGCCATTTTTTTGAAAAACAACGACTAGTCTTATCTTTACCCCCTGAATTCCCCCCCTCTGAGAAGTTTTAACCAGCGATGTGTTATAAATTCGCTGTGAATCCTGCCTTCAATTGAATTTATTTGTGTTGGAAATATATATCCGCCACTGAATCATGTGTCATTTGGCACTGATGCGACAGTACTATATTTTCAAATGTTAAATTAGGCACTAATTTTGTTTACAAAATATGTTCCGAACACTAAAAAGACTGCTTGTGAACTCAAAACTTCTACACCGTCGCATCCTTTTTGTACTGGCTTTTTCGTTTTCAATGATATCCTTAAAAGCACAGGATATCCATTTTTCGCAATTTGGAAACGCCCCTATTAACCTTTCCCCTGGATTGGCTGGGGTATTTGGTGGCGATTTGCGCTTTGGCGCCAATTTCAGAAGCCAGGGCCGCTCGGTTCCAGTGCCTTATACCACGGTTTCCGGCGCTGTAGAAAGCAAGGTATATTGGGCAAAAGGGAAATACGATCGCTTTTTAACCGGCGGGCTGCTCATCAATTATGACCAACAAGGAAGCCTTAAGCTTACTTCGGTTCAAATTGGCATACCGATATCACTCACCATTCCCATTGCAAAAACATCTTTTTTGACCTTAGGCGCGACACCGGCATTTGGTCAGCGCTCGTTCGGCACAAAAAACCTGTCATTTGACGCACAATGGCAAGACAGCGTGTATGACCCGTCTGCATCTTCCAGGGAAACTGAATTATTTCAATCCACCAACCTTAAATACTTTGATATCAGTGCTGGTGCCAACTTGCGCATTCAAGCGCAAAAAAAACGCAGCAGGATCGATATTGGCGTAGGCATGCACCATATAAATCGGCCATATCACGATTTTTGGTCTGTTACTTTGGCAAATCCTGGGAATGTACGCCTACAAAACAAGCTTTCCCTCTATGCGCTGGGACTGGTACAGATTTCGGACAACTTTGATTTGACAGCACAAGGGCTTTATCAGAATCAAGGGACTTATCGTGAAATCGTCTATGGTGGCGGCATTCGGATGCACCTCAATCGCCAGCCATACAAAGAGCTGGCCCTGCAAATTGGGTTTGACTACCGCCACAGATATAATGACGCCTTGATTCCGCGTGTAGAAGTTTTTTATCGCAGTTGGCAGTTTGGGCTTTCCTACGACATGAACTTCTTTTCTGATATAGAAATAATTACAAGAGGCCGCGGCGGTCCTGAACTCTCCCTGTCATACAGGCTATATCGGCTCAAACCAATACCCAAATTCAGGTCTTGTGAAATTATTTAAACAAAACTTGTTCTGTAAAACCATTCAAATTTAATCCATGCCAAGCGCCGATTCTGAAGCTAAGAAATCTTTCATGTTACATAAAGCAATGGAAATTGTCCGTTTAAATATTACTTGCCTCGTTATCCTGTGCTTTGGCATCAACGCCTGGGGCCAAATTGGTGTATCAGATCGAATCAATCAAGAGACCAACAGGGCGCCATCGATTAAAGACCTGGAGACAGCAGCGATCAAAGAATCAGCGCGTGGAAACAACTACGCCGCTTTTCGCTATTACACTTTTATCCTTGAAGCGGAGCCGCTGAATGTCATGGCCTTGAACGGGTATGGCGAAGCTGCCATCAAGTTTGCGGCTTTGGATAGCGCAGAAATTGCTTTTCAAAAATTGGTTGACAATGGATTGACAGGCCCTGATGGAGCACCATTTCTACGCTTGGCAGGGGTGAAATTTCAATTAGGGAAGTACGTGGAAGCGAGGGAACTCTATCGCAGGTTTCTTTTTACCGAAAAACCTGTGGGCGCTACAGAAGCGATGAAGCTTGAGGCAGAGAATAGGTTGGAAGATTGTGAATGGGCGCTGGAAACGCTGCGCCACCCCGTGGTGGAACCGGAATTATTCGTGGTACTTGATTCAGGGATAAACACCTCCCATTATTCTGAAATTGCGCCGTATATGCTCGGCGATGTGCTGTATTATACAACAAACAAATTCACCTTTGAAAAAGACAGGTTGTTCCCAAAGCGCAGTTTGAACAAAATAATGCAAGCTAGGGGAGATGATGGGGGTACCATAGAAGAAGCCCCAATTAACGATGCCATTCGACATACCACACGCAACACCTTTAATACCAAGGGGGATATTATGTATTATTCCTTGTGTGATTATGTCGGCAATACCGTGGGGCTTTTCTGTGAAATCTATTTGCGGCGGAAATTGCCAGATGACACTTGGGGGCCAGCTGAAAAGCTTCCGGATCCAATCAATATTCCTGGTTTTACCAATACACAGCCTTGTATAGGGGCAGTACCTGGTCAGCCTTACGAAATGCTATATTTCGTTAGTGACCGGACGGGCGGAAAAGGGAAAAAGGACATCTGGTGCAGCAAGGTTGCAGGAGACAATTACTCCAGTCCAATGAATGTCTCCAACCTGAATACCGTAGGCAATGATGTAACACCATTTTACCACGCAGGTACCCAAACATTTTATTTTAGTTCTGATAGCCTCCAGTCAATGGGAGGATTTGACGTTTACCAAGCAAAATGGGATGGAAAAGATTGGGTTAACCCTGTAAATCTGGGCGTGCCCGTCAATTCTGGTTACAATGATGTCTACTATATGCTTGCTGCTTCTGGCAAAACAGGCTATATGGCATCAAACCGGCAAGGTAGTTTCAACCAGTCTGAAGAGGGGTGTTGTTATGATTTGTATCAGGTCGACTTCTTTAGGCCAAAGATGTCCGCCATTACATTTTTGAAAAAGGATGGCGTAAAGACACAGCAGATTCTGCCCTATACAACCATGACCCTAATCGAGATCGGCAATCCAAAAGCCACGCCGATTATTGTGAATGTTGACGCTTCTGGACGGCATAGCTTCGACCTCCTTCCAGGAAAATCCTACATGATTATCGGAGAAAAAGACCGTTTTGCTCCAGATACTGTTCGTTTCACCACGCCTTCCAAGATATGGCGTGAAGAGCTCGTCCAAAAACTCTACCTCGAGCCCAGTGCGCCGAACCTTGTCGTAACGGTGTATGACAAAGACACAGGAGCACCCATTAACGGCGCTACTTCCAAGTTTTTTGATCTTGGGCAAAAACGTCCAAACGGCACCTTTGTAGCAAAACAGGGTGATCCACAGGTAGATATGCATCCAGACAACAATCGCTATGAATATCCGCTGGATTTTGACCACAGGTATCAAGTGGTGGCTTCAAAGGCTGGTTATACGGTAGATTCCTCCAGCATTGTTTCAACGGAAGGACTTAAAGGCGCACAAACAATTGAGGTTAAACTTTACTTGCGGCGCGGCCTTGCATTTAGGGCATTTACGACCAATAAAATAACGGGTGACACATTATATGGCGTAACCTATAGGCTTTTGGAGTTGCCAAGTGAACGGCAGGAAGAAAAGTTTATCAGTCCTTTAGGCAAGGATTATCAAACGGTTATTGCGTTTGATAAGCGATACCGCATCATTGCCAGCAAGGAGCATTTTACCATGGATTCCCTGGATTTTTCCACGGCAAACTTGCCCAAAGTTGATTTTCAGACCGTCGTTAAGGAGTTGAAATTGCGTCCGCTATCGCTTACCTCCTACCTCCCTATCCCGCTTTATTTTGATAATGACGAACCTGATAAACGCACCCTTTCTACCACGACGAAGAAAGAATACATCGAAGTATACAGGGAATATTACAACCGCAAAGCATTGTTTGTTTCTAGATACACTGAGGGACTTACAGGCCAGGAGCTTATTGATGCTTCCGCCTCCCTGGATACTTTTTTTGAAAAAGATGTGCGCGGAGGCTGGAATCGATTGATGGAGTTCTCAGAAGTGCTGTATGACATACTCACTTCCGGCGATTCTATTGAAATTACCCTCAAAGGCTATGCATCACCACGCGCAGGCACACAATACAACAAAAACTTGACGGATCGTCGTGTTACCTCAGTGTACAATCACTTCGATCTATTTGACGGCGGCATTTATAAAAGATTCGTTATTTCAAAACAGCTTGTAATAAAGCGTGAGGCAAATGGTGAATCCAAAGCGCCACCTGGTGTCAGCGATGACATAAAAGATGAACGCAAATCAATTTATGATGTCCGAGCTTCCCGCGAAAGGCGTTTGGAAATAATAGGGGTTAGGGTAAATAGAGAAGAAAAGCTCTAAATGCGGATTCAAGAATTGACAATTAAAAACTAATCGCGATGAAAAACAGCCTCATACTGGCGTTTGTTTGTTGGTTACTTGTGACGGCGCATAGCGCGTCGGCACAGATAAGCCTTTCATTCTCCTATGTAACACCCAGTTGCTACGGCTTGAGTAATGGATCAGCCACTGTTACCCCCACTGGTGGGATAGCTCCCTATAGTTATCATTGGGGAAATGGACAGACAACCCAAACCAATCAAGGAATTGGCTCAGGAACATATTCTGTAACCGTCACTGGTTCCAATGCTATTACAGCTACGGGATCAGTAATTGTTGCCCAACCGCTCCAGTTGACCGTAAATGTAACGGTTACAAATGTTCCTTGTTATGAATTCCCCAATGGAGGCGCTGCCCAGGCTTTAATCACAGGAGGCACAGGCGCATATTCGGTTTTATGGAATGATGGCAGTACCGAACTTAATCGCCAGAATATACCAGCTGGTACGTATTTTGTTACAGCGACTGATGCCAATGGTTGTACTGCAGTGGGCCAAGGCTTCATTACAGTGCCGACACCGATTGAAACTGTCATAACAGCCCTTACACCAGCATGTGGTGGACTAAACAATGGAAGTGCAACCATACTCGCTGTCGGCGGCACCCCTCCTTATACTCATATTTGGTCGCCAGGAGGGCAAACTGGCAGTACGGTTACTGGCCTAGCACCAGGCCTGTATTATGTTTGCACCTTTGACGCAAATGGCTGCCAAAAGGATATATGGGTAAATATTCCCAATATTCCAGCATTGAATGTTTCCTTGGTTGTAAATAGTGCAGCGTGTACAGGTGTGAACAATGGCACCGTAACTGCATTTGTAGATCCTCCCGGAAATTATCAATACCAATGGAATTTGCCGCCTTTTACTGGGGTAAATCAACTTACGGGCTTGGCGGCAAATACCTTTGTTTCTGTCACCGTTACAGATCCAATTAGCGGTTGTACCGGCACGGCATCAACAACAGTTGGCGTGTTCACCGCCGTAAATGTCAATGTTGTTGATACTGACATCATTTGTGCGGGTCAAAATACGGGCACGGCTTCAGCAGTGGCAACACTTGGTACGGCTCCGTACCAGTATTCTTGGCTCATTCCGCCTTCTGGCCCTCAAATTGGCGTTGGCCCAAGCATAAATAACTTAGCCTCAGGTGCGTATATGGTATCCGTGACGGATGCCAATGGTTGCACCGCAATCGGTGTTGCAGATATTGGTGTATTGTCAGCACCCGTCGCACTTATTGGAGGTTCTACAACAATGGTATGCGATACACTAAACTCCGTTATTCAATTTGTAAACCTTTCTACGGACATTTATGATACCATTGTGTCTTGGGCTTGGACAATAACCACCCCAACAGACACCTTGACTTTTGCAAATATCAGCCCGCTCCAACTGACACTTCCCGTCGGTGTTCATGGCACGGTGCGTTTATCCGTAACATCTTCATTGGGCTGTGTCGCGGATACATCAAAAACATTTATCGTCCCTGGTATCCCAAATATTTCCTTGAATACTGGTACCCAAGTGTCTGATTGTTCGAATGGCCCCGTTCATATTGTTGTTTCAGGCGGGCAGCCTTATTACACTTATGTTTGGTCGCCTTTGACAGGCCTCACCTTGGATTCCATTCCACCAAATGCTACGGCAAACCCATCTATCACAACCACCTATCAACTGATTGCCTGTGATCAGGGCTGTTGCGATACCGTTGCGGTGACCATAATACGGGGTAATGCCCCAACTATTTCTGTCGATCAGGAAGTGATCAATACCTGCGACTCCACGGTTGTGTTGTTTGCAACATCCAATGTACCCAATGTGATTTGGGTAAATGCACAGGGCGACACCATTGGTAATCCTCCGGGAAACCCTGTTACGGTGATCGCAGGTGAAACAATGGTCTATACGGCAATCGCCACGGACACCAGTGGCTGTGTTGATTCCGTATCAGTGTCGGTGACTGGCCATAGTGTTGATGTAGCTATTGATCCAACTATCACAGATACAATTTGCGTCGGCACTGACCATGTATTGGGGTTGATAAACAACCACCCTGGTGATACCTTGCAGTATGTTTGGACGGTAACGCCGCCAATGCTTATTTCAGGGGCAAATACCAGTGCACCAACTGTCTCTGGCCCAGTAGGAAGCTATAATGTTACAGTGACTGTAACCAATCAGTTTCTTTGTACTGATACGCTGATAATTCCTGTCCATATTGTTGGCAGCCTGCCTATTGGCAATACCATAACGATGGATTTGTGCGATGGTTTGACGGTACAATTTTTCAACACCAGCGGGGTGCTTGGTACCTGGCATTTTGGTGACATGAACACCAGCGTTTTGACGAACCCGGTGCATACCTACGATACCGCAGGCTTGTACCAGGTAATGTTTATTCCCTTGGATACCACATGCACGATGCCTTGGGACTCGCTCATCAATGTGCAGGAAATGGGCTTGGATACGCCTATTATCGGCCATAACTACGTGATCTGTGTGGACAGCGCGGTGATTCAGTTTACCGGCATGTCGAATGGCGCGGTGGTGGGCTGGAACTGGAGCTTCAGCGGTGGCATTGCGGATTCGCTCAACGTACAAAATCCATTGGTGACTTTCCACCAGGAAGGTACCGTAACGGCCACGTTGACGGTGACAGATATAAACGGTTGTACCGCCACGGCTACAGAAGACGTGACCGTGCGCTTTATCAGCGACCAGCTCCCGGACACCTTGTACATCTGT
>JBBRWA010000033.1:0-29046 GCA_038246345.1 Chitinophagales bacterium | reverse complement strand
GAAAATGCGGGAATACTGGCGCATCTACAGGCCCGCCGTGTTCCTGTTCGAGCGCAGCGTCAGCGGCGGCCCATTGAGCGTCCGCACCGCTCAGGCCATCTTTCAACATGCAAAAGCAGCCTCGGGGATACAAAAAAAAGTCTCCGCACATACCCTCAGGCTTTGCCAGCGGGAACCGCGCTTGCCCAAAGTGCCAATGGGCGGCGCAGACTCGATGGGTGCGGCAGCGGGAGGGCGAACTGCTCAATACCCAATACTTTCATGTCGTCTTTACCGTCCCCCACGCGCTCAATGCACTGTTCTTGAGCAACGATGTCAGGCGGTACAACCTCTTGTTCCGTTGCGTCTGGGAGACGCTCGACCAACTGGCCCGGCAGCCGCGGTGGCTCGGCGCACAGCCCGGAATGCTGGCTGTGCTGCACATCCCGACCCTCGGTACGGGACAGGCTCTGGGGCCGTAGCGTTCATCCGGCGCTTCTTGCTCCACGTACTGCCGCATGGCTTCCACAAGATCCGGCACTTCGGTGGAACATCGGACCGCAAGGCCGCTGCCAACGACCGCTATCACAAGGAATAACCCCCTAATTCCCGTCTGACCGCAGTTGGAAAGCCCAATTGCAGGGCCATGTCATTCCCCAAAAAGCCCAACCCGCACACATTATTCTAAAGGCACACAAAAAAAACAACTTATGCATGGGGTTTTGTCAAATCTAACTTACTTTTGGCCGCACACAAGCCCGGCTCCAGCATGAAAAAAACTATTCAATTCCCATAGATTTTCTGGGCTGCTGTTCCTGACCCCGCGGCTTTCCCAACTTAAGTACGGGAAGGCTGTTCAACTCAAAGCTCCCGCAACCAAGCCCTTGGGCGGCTCGGCAGGGGAAAAGGGCGTGCGGGGCTTGGCTGCGGGAGCTTTGCTAAAAGTTTAGGTGCAAGCGCAACGAGCGACACAACAACCACTAACAGGCAGTGAATTAAACAGAAAAAAGAAACGGTTTGGACAGGTGACCAAAGAGAAATAAACCCTATAGTAACGGGACAGCGGGAGAGACGCAAATAGAACAGTTAATCAATAACTTTGTTGAATGGAAATACTGATTATCCTTCTTTTGATTTTACTGAATGGCATTTTCGCCATGTCTGAAATTGCTATGGTTTCTTCGCGTAAATCACGGCTGCAAACGGCAGCAAAAAGAGGCGATAAAGGCGCAAAAAAAGCCCTTGAACTTTCGCGCAATCCCGGAAAATTCCTTTCCACCGTGCAAATTGGTATCACCCTTATAGGAATACTTACAGGTATTTACAGTGGGGAAAAAATTGAAGATGATTTAATAAATTACTTAAATCAGTTTGAGTTCCTCAGGCAATACAGCGAAACCATTGCAATAGTTGTTATTTTAATAACGCTTACTTTTTTTTCATTGGTGCTGGGCGAACTCGTTCCCAAACGAATTGGTCTGACAATGCCTGAAAGGATTTCAAAATCATTGTCTTTTCCTATGTATTGGATTTCTATCATTGCCGCCCCTTTTATCTGGTTGCTCACCTTTACTTCTGATATGATTATTAAACTGCTTCGCATAAAACCTACTGCCGAAAGCAAAGTAACCGAAGAAGAAATAAAAGCAATTATTCAGGAAGGTATGGAAGGCGGAGCAATTCACGAGATTGAGCAGGATATTATGGAAAGTGTTATTAGTTTGGGTGACAGAAAAGTTGCATCGCTTATGACACATCGCAACGATACCGTTTTTTTTAAAACCACTTTTGATGCAGAAGCCATCAACAGAACAGTAAATAGCGGAATGCACTCTGTTTATCCCGTTGTAAATAATAAAATGGATGTTGTAGGCATCATGTTACTCAAAGACCTTTTTAGACATATTAATGAGCCCGACTTTAAAATAGCTGACCACATTAAGCAACCTCAATACGTTGCAGAAAACCTATCGGCATACGAAGCATTGAAATTATTCAAAATAGGGAAAACACATCAGGCAATTGTAATGGACGAGTTGGGTCAAATGCAAGGTATCGTAACAATGAACGATTTATTAGAAGCCTTAGTAGGCGATGTCGCCGATTTTTACAGCAGTGAATTTTCGTTTATCGAACGAGAAGATGGCAGTTGGCTTATTGACGGACAATACCCTCTAATAGAGTTTTTACGGAAGTTTGACTTGGGCGATTTAGCAGAAGATTATCCGTTTAATACCATCAGCGATCTAATACTAAATGAACTAAGACGAATACCATTTGCAGGCGACACACTACTATGGCTCAATTTTGAAATTGAAATCCTGGACATGGACGGTGCAAGAATTGACAAAGTGTTACTGACAACGCAACGCACAGCCGACACTCAATGACACGACAACTCAACAACGGCAATGGTATACAAGCAAGGTGGACAAGACGCCAGAACCTAATCGAGTAGCTTGCCCCACCATGCAGAACATGGCAGGGAGAGGCGCTCACACCACTGTATCCCGACTTCATCGGGACAGGCAGTACGGTTCTCGTATAAAGCGGTTCATTAAACATCAACACTTATGGTGAAAGGTGCCGCTCGCACACACTACTTCCCCCCCCTTCGCCAAGCTGTAGAACGTTAGCGATCAGCTGTAAACAGACAAAATAATTGAAATGAAAAAGATATTATTTGGTTTGTTCGGATGTGGCAGACCACCCTTAGAAAAACCTGCTAAAAATCATCTAAAATCCGAAAGTTTACAAGCCGGACAACTGGATACTATTTATAGGCTAACGAATGCATTTCCCAATAACATACAAATCGCCTTTGCGCTTATTAAAAATGGGCAGACAACTTTTTTTGGCGTAAATCGCATAAATGATACACTAATTTCAATTCAAAACAGTAATAGTGCTTTTGAAATTGGCTCTATAACAAAGGTGTTTATTACAACCATTCTAGCAAACTTTGTAATTAATGGAAATTTGAAATTGGACGACAAGATTAATCCAATTTGGAGCCAAGCATTCTCGGACGAAAATGGAGAAACTTGGGAATGGAATTGGTAGATGTATTTTAGCAAGTTCAAGAAAAAATAAACATTTTTTGACCAACCAATGTGATAAAAGATTGTATCTTTGAACCGAAAAAGTGGAGACCAGATCCCACTAAAAAAAACGGGGAGAAACCGAAACGCCATAAGAGTAGGACAAAAATGATACATAAAAATGTTTAAAAGATTCAACTTAACGGACAAGTTGCTTTTTACAGCTGCGATGCTTTCGCTTATTTATGCTGAAGTTTTATTTTTTAATGGTCACCAAAACCAAGCGATTTTTGTTGGACTTTGGGTGCCCTCAATACTGTGTTTTGGAATATACTTACATCTAGTAAAAAACAATAAAAATGATTGATTTTATACCATATTTTGGAGGAATAATTACCTTGTTGTTTGGCTATGGATTTGCCTATGCTTTATGGAGTGCTGATAAAAAAGGCTCAAAAAAGTGAATTGTAGCCAGCCCATAACATCGGGTTCTTTTTTGTACTCTTGCAGGTTTGTGAAGAAATCGCGGATCGCGCTCCTGAACGGTTCAAATATTGCATAGAAGTGCAGGGTGAAGACTTCCTTTCGGAGGAACTTCCAGAATCGTTCTTGGTACTGTTTCAGCAATTGCTCGAAACAGTCTAACGCTTTTGATTTAATTGGCTTAATACTTGTCATTTACTTTGCCAAAGTAGTAGTAAGCGGTAAAGTGAGTATGGAAAAAAGAATAAAAGTAATATGACAAATAGCGTAACAATAGGAATCCCTAAAGTAAAATTCGATGCAAATGGCGAATTAATAATTACAGCTTCGACTTCATCTTCTGAACGCGAATTTGATTTTTATGAAGGCAAGAGGAAACTGCATAACAGAAAATTAATAAGCCGATTAAGTAATAGTGCAGAATGGATTGAGTTTGAATCTACGCAAGAAATGTGTAGGGTGTTAAATTAGTGCGATGGTACAAACTTTCGCGTTGGCGGTAACTATATGAAGACAACACTACACACATTGACACTCGGACTATTAGCAATATTTTTTTCGTGCGGACAACCAAACGACCAGAAAAACATTGCAGTTATTGTAACTGACACTTTGCAGCCAACCCTTGACAAAAGAGAAAAAGAACGCTTAGAAAGAGGAACGGAAATTGAAGAGCAAGGCAATATAGACAGTCTAATGCTTGACAAAGTTTTAAAAGATGCTTTGACTTTTTCAACTCAAAATATTGACAAAGAAAAATTCTATAAAGAATACGAAGCAAAACCAAATAGTGCGTAAACTGTAGAAGTTGAAATAAATTTGGACAATCACTTTACAAAATCCTACCCTCATTTAATTATTCACAGACACAGACCAAATACTATTTACATTGACATCTATTCTAAAAGTGGCAGCAAATTTGAAAAAGTGTTTTCACACGAACAATTGGCAATGGAATATATGAATGATACTATTCTTGATATAAACGGTGACGGGTTTAATGATTTTGTTGTAAACTGGTATGGAAGTAATGGCTGTTGTTTAAAAGCTTTTAGTAACGTATATTTATTACGACCAGACAAAAAAACATTCTCTAATAACCTTGAATTTATTAATCCTACTTTTTCACCAACTGAAAAAATAATTAGAGGGGTTTGTTATGGATATCCAGGTGAAACAGAAATGTATAAATATAAATGGGACGGAGATACTATTGAAACCTTGGAATACGTATCCTACGAAAAAAATAAAAGGGGTGAAAAAACAGGGAAAATCCTAGTTACAAAACATAGACCCTATGATGGCAATGCAAAAATTATTAAACGACTTAACTTAATACCTAAAGAATACAAAAGCATTGACGGATACGATTGGTTTACTGGAAAAGGCTACGAATAATACCATTGGACAACGGATAAAAAAATCAACGAACAGAGAAAGTCCTTTGACGCAGCAGGTTCGATATTTGGATAAGTTGGTGGATGAATTGGCGAAAGGCAAGAAGATGGAGAAGTGGGCGGGTCAGGCCTTTTGGAATATAAAGTTACCTTTGCCGCATAATAAACTGCTCATGTCTGAATTTGTACCTTGCCCAAAGTGCCACTGTGAATATACCTATCCCAGTGAGGGGTTGCTGATATGCTCCGAATGTTCTTACGAGTGGAACCCGGAAGAAGTGCCGGAAACAGCAGCGGACGAGGTCATCAAAGTGCTGGACGTGAATGGAAATGAACTGCAAAACGGCGACAGTATCATCGTCATCAAAGACTTGCCGGTCAAAGGCATGCCCAGGCCGGTAAAGGCTGGCACCAAGGTGAAAAATATCAGGCTTACGGATGGCGACCACAACATCGATTGCAAAATTGATGGCTTCGGCGCGATGGGCCTGAAGTCGGAATTTGTGCGAAAAGCATAGATGATTTTAAACGTTTCGCTGCTCTTGGCGTTTTTTACAATGCCAACTGCAAGATTTATTTTCAACATTAACAAGGCTAAATCCCAGCCTTCGGCAAACCACCAACCGTTTCCGCCGTGCCAGATATTCAACCCCTTCGCCAAAGCTTCAACCGCCCGACAAGCGCCCTGCGATGGTGTTTTTTCACCTCGCAATAACATCATGAATTATGATTTCAAAATTTCTCGTAAAAAATATAACCATTGTAAATGAAGGGCAATGTTTTATCAGCGACATTGTATTTTATGACAGCCTTATTCAGAAGATTGGCAGCATAGATGTTGAACCCGACTTTTACGTAATTGACGGAACAGGCAAATATTTATTCCCAGGAATAATTGACGGACAAGTACATTTTCGTGATCCAGGCCTGACAAACAAAGGCGACCTTTATTCTGAGAGCAAAGCAGCTATAGCAGGCGGTGTAACGTCTTTTATCGATATGCCCAATACAATTCCTAATGTATTGACAGTTCAAGCTCTTGCCGAAAAATACGAATTGGGGTCACAAAAATCATTGGCAAATTACTCCTTCTTTTTGGGGGTAAATGGCGATAATATTGATGAAATTATCAATACAGACACTTCAAAAATGATTGGCGTTTCAGATGATGGATTGTATTTTACCAAAAAAGGTAATTTGCTTGCAGACAACCCTGGAACAATGGAAAAACTATTTGCCAACTGCAAATCCATTATTGCTATCCATTCGGAAAAAGAACAAATAGTAGAAGAAAATGAAAATATTTATAGAGAACGATATGGGGAGAATGTGCCCATTGAGTTTCACCCAATGATAAGAAGTGAAAAGGCTTGTTTTGAAGCGACCGAAAGAGCCATTGAATTGGCAAATAAACACAACGCCAGATTGCACATTTTGCACTTAACCACCGCAGCTGAAACGCATTTATTCCGAAACGATATTCCTTTAAAAGAAAAAAATATTACCACAGAGGTATCCGTTCACCATCTTTGGTTCTCCGACAAAGACTATCAGCGTTTAGGAAATTTAATAAAATGGAACCCCGCCATAAAAACAGAAAAAGACAGGCATGGACTTTTTACAGCATTATTGGACGATAGAATTGATATTATTACCACAGACCATGCACCACACACTCTGGAAGAAAAACAAAAGCCGTATTTTCAATCCATGTCTGGAGCGCCAATGGTGCAACATTCATTAAACTGTATGTTGGAGTTTTACAAACAAGGGCTCATTTCTTTGGAGAAAATTGTCGAGAAAATGTGCCATAACCCTGCCACGCTTTATCGTATTGAGAAAAGGGGGTTTATCAGAGAAGGTTATTATGCAGACCTAACATTGGTTGACCTAAACTCAACCTGGAGCGTAACAAAAGACAATATTTTATACAAATGCGCCTGGTCGCCATTGGAAGGGACAACTTTTCAAACTAAAGTAATACAAACATTTGTAAACGGTAATTTAGTTTATGATAATGGGGTATTTGACGAAAGCGTAAAGGGCCTGGCTTTACAAGTTGAAAATATAAATCAATGACAATCATCTAAAAAAATAGTCGAAAAGCTGTCGAAATTTTTTACCGCACCAGGTGTTCTCCCCTTTGCCAACGCTCCCCCGCTCCAGCAAGCGCCCTGCGATGGTGTTTTTTTTGCGGGATTCGAAGATTTGGCTTACTTTTATGTAGCCCGGTTCAGGGAGAGCGGTAATTATGAGCGGTCATTGTATGGGCACAGCAATAAACTTTAAAAAAGTAAATGAAAAAATTGATAATTAATGAATTGGAATGCAAAAATAAAAAAACCAAAGAAACTGTTTCGTTAATTCTTGAACATGGAAGTTTATTGATTATGAAAGATACAACTCAAACAAATTGGCTTCATAGGCTCCCACCGACAAAATTTATTACGAAGCCAAGAGTAAATTTAACTTTTAGGACGATGGTTTCGTAAAGTGCCAACTGTGCCAGCAAAGACATCATGAGAAAATACGCATTTTGAATTGTTTTGCGAATGGTGGCGTTTAGAGCACCTTTTTAAATAACTTATTATCAGTCACTTAGAAGTACCTTTTCTGAATTTCTGCGCGATTAAAGGACTTGGCTTACTTTAGCGCGCCGAAAATGAACGTTCGTAAAATTTACGCGGCAGCTGTTATTTTGAATACCGAACATAGAAAAATGGATTAAGAACAAAATTATATAGAGATAAACCGGCAATCTTGGAACAATAGAATCAACACACACCTTATTTCAATTCGGGCGCAATTGTAGAGACCGAAAACGTAACGTATGCAGAAAAAACAGCCGCAATTACTCAATCGAATGTAGTGTGGAATCACGGTTTGGGCGAAGTAATCAACAGTCATATTAAGAACGGACTTGAGCTAAATTCTCTTGAGGAGTTTGACTATTCACCATACAATTGTTTCAATAAGACAATAGAGTTCGAACCTAAAAAATATAGACTAGAACACTTGGACGATAAAATTCCAATGGTTTTTTCAATAGTTGCGACAAAGAAAAACCATTGCTGACAGGCATTTGACCCGGCGAGGAAATCCCTAACATGCTCTAAATGAAACTTTTGGAACTTTACAGTTACCTTTGCCGCATAATAAACTACTCATGTCTGAATTTGCACCTTGTCCAAAGTGCCACTGTGAATATACCTATCCAAGTGAGGGGTTACTGATATGTTCAGAATGTTCTTACGAGTGGAACCCGGAAGAAGTTCCGGAAACAGCAGCGGACGAGGTACCCAAAGTGCTGGACGTGAATGGCAATAAACTGCAAAACGGCGACACTATCATTGTCATCAAAGACTTGCCGGTCAAAGGCATGCCCAGGCCGGTAAAGGCAGGCACCAAGGTGAAAAATATACGTCTTACGGATGGTGACCACAATATCGATGCCAAAACTGATGGCTTCGGCGCGATGGGTCGGAAGTCGGAATTTGTGCGAAAAGCATAGCTGATTGTAAACGCTTCGCCGCACTTAGTGTTCATTTTCAACACTAATTCCTCATTAATGGCACCCTTTTGGTCTTTAGTGACATATTTGACTATCCTTGTTTTGTTTTTTGAGGTGGAGTAGCAACCAAAGCTAATCTTTTGACCGTTACTGCGGTTCAAGCGGATACGAACCATTATTTATTTGAATGAACTTCAAAAACCTTTTAGCGACAAGGTTGTTTTGGCTCACACTTCCAATATCAATCATGAGTAAAAGTATTGCAATAATAGGATCAGGAATTGCTGGTTTGGCAACTGCGATTCGCTTACAACAGGCGGGCCACCAAGTTCATGTTTTTGAAGCGAACGATTATTTTGGCGGCAAACTCTCCGAATTTAAATTGGGAGATTTCAGATTTGATGCAGGTCCTTCCTTGTTTACAATGCCTCAATTCATAGAAGAGCTTTTCGATTTGTGTGGAGAACCCATTGATCAATATTTTAGATACCATAAAAAAGACATCGTTTGTAAATATTATTTTGACGATGGTACTCGTTTTGTAGCCTATTCTGATCAAGAAAAATACATCAAAGAAGCGGCTTTAATTTTTAATGAAAAAGCTGATTCAATACGCAATTATCTGTCATTGAGCAAGCAAAAATATGACTTGACCCGGAATCTTTTTTTGACAAAATCGCTTCATAAATTCAGGACATATTTATCGCTTGACACATTAAAAGGAATTGCATCGATACCCATATTGGGAATTCATCGGAATTTAAATCAAGAGAATGAAAAATTCTTTAAAAATCCATTATTGATTCAATTATTTAATCGGTACGCAACATATAATGGCTCATCTCCATTCTTAACGCCAGGCATAATGAGTCTTATTCCTCATCTTGAGAATCATTATGGAACATTTATACCCGAGGGCGGTATGATTTCCATTACAAATGCTTTGGTGTCATTGTCTAATAAAATTGGTGTTCAATTGCATTTGAATTCCAAAGTAGAAAAAATTCTAATTAACAATTCCAAAAGCGCTACGGGAGTAATCGTTAACGGCAAAAATATAGCTGCTGACATTGTGGTTAGCAATATGGATATTGTGCCAACTTACAGAAAGCTATTGAAGGACTTTCCTGCACCGGAGATAGTGCTACGACAAGAAAGATCTAGTTCAGCATTAATCTTTTATTGGGGAGTAAAACAAAAATTCCCAGAACTCGACTTACACAATATATTTTTTGCAAAAGATTATGTCAATGAATTCAAAAATATTTTTGAATACCGTACCATCGCCGATGATGTTACTGTATATATAAATATTACGTCTAAAGATGTACCACAAGATGCTCCAGCGGGCACTGAAAATTGGTTTGTAATGGTGAATGCTCCAGGCAACACGAATCAAGATTGGGATGAAATTATAGAAAGAACGCGCAACAATATTCTCCAAAAGTTATCAAAACAACTTGGCGTAGATATTGCCCCTCTGATCGTTACCGAATCCATACTTGACCCGCGAAGCATTGAAAGTCGAACCCAAAGTTATCAAGGCAGTTTGTATGGTGCGGCTAGTAACAATCAACTTTCTGCTTTCTTACGTCATCCTAATTTTTCTAGAAAGATCCAGAATTTATACTTTTGTGGCGGAAGTGTTCATCCAGGAGGAGGTATCCCACTTTGTTTGTTATCCGCTAAAATCACTTCCGAATTGATCCAAAAATAATACTACATTGAAGTTTACATCGCTCAATATTGCAATTTTTTTAATTTGGTTATTCCACATTTCAGGAATGATAGAAATTTTAATGGGACATGAAAAGTTTTTTATTGCGCTTACGCCTATTAATTTGTTGGTATGCTTAGGCGCAATATTCTGGATTGAAAAGTGGCAGGCTAAAAGATTGTTAGTGTTGTTGATACCATTCAGCATTGGTATGTTTGCAGAAATACTCGGGGTTAATTATGGTTGTTTTTTCGGAGAATATGCTTACGGAAAAAACCTGGGACCTAAAGTTTTAGGTGTTCCATGGTTCATAGGAGTGAATTGGGCAATCTTAACTTATTGTAGTGCGAACATTTCAAGAAAAATTACTGAAAATTTGTTTTTATCATCATTAATAGGTGCTGCATTAATGGTAGGTTTAGATTTTGTGATTGAAATGTCAGCGCCCAGATTCGATTTTTGGGAGTTTAAAGATGGCGTAATTCCATTACAAAACTATTTAGCGTGGTTTGGTTTTGGTTTCGTGGCAAATTTTCTTTTTCAAAAATTTAGCCCTCACGGAAATACCGTTCTTGCATATAATATCATGATAGCCTTTTTCTTCTTTTTTTCTATTTTCGCTTTCTTTTAGTATCATTTTATGAGTCAAACAACTGTTGTATCATTTTTTAAGTACCATAAAACATGGGATAAGTGGAAGGCATTCACCAGAATGGGATTCCCTCCATTGATGTTCTCGAAAGTGAATGGTCTTCAGTTTTGGCGGGCAATGGGTGTAGGTGGAGAAAACGGTTTTTCTATCCAGCCAGATTTATCAACTTATGCATTGGTAACAGTATTTGAAACAGAACAAGATGCTGTAAAGTTCTACGAAGGGAATATCATGAAAAAGTATGCTAAAAACTGCGTTGAATGCAGGTCTTATTTCATGTATTGTATCCACACCCATGGCAATTGGGGAGGTACAAACCCAATGGTGGTATGCGAAAACCCTGATCTGACAAAAAAAATAGCCATCATTACCAGAGCAACGATTAAACCTTTGTTGGCTGTAAAGTTTTGGAAGTTTGTACCAGAAGTTTCCAAGACACTCGAAGAGTATCAGGGGTTGAGTTATTCAAAAGGTTTTGGAGAGTGGCCAATTATGATGCAAGCAACATTTTCAGTTTGGGATAGCCTAGAGCAAATGAAAGCTTATGCCTATCAAAATCCCAGTCACGCTGCTATGGTAAAAAAAACCAGAGAACTAAATTGGTACAAAGAAGAAATGTTTTCCAGGTTTGTTGTTTGGGATGAAAAAATACAAATAAAATTATTATGACCAAATTGTTTAAAGAATTTTTTGAAAGTGAAAAAGCAGGTGGCCTTATTTTAATTGCCTGCGCAATTTTATCATTAATAATCGCCAACTCCGCTTTTAGTGAAGGGTATCATCATTTTTGGCAAACTCAATTTGCAGGACTCAGTATTGGGCATTGGATCAACGATGGACTAATGGCGGTTTTCTTCTTATTAATCGGCCTAGAATTAGAACGAGAGATCTATAAAGGAGAGCTTTCAAATCTCAAAGATGCTTTAGTGCCGCTTTTTGGAGGATTAGGGGGCATCATATTTCCAGCAGGAATTTTTATGTTGTTCAACTTTGGCACTCCAACACAATCAGGAGCAGGAATTCCAATGGCGACAGACATAGCCTTTGCATTAGGAATTTTATCTTTATTGGGAAACCGAGTACCAACTTCTTTGAAAGTATTTTTAACTGCATTGGCGATAATTGACGATTTGGGCGCAATTTTGATAATTGCAATATTTTATACTAAAACAATTTTTTGGACAAATCTTTTTATTGCATTAGGGATTTTTGCCTTGCTTTTAGTTTTCAACCGACTAAAAATCAGAAACCTAATTCCATATTTAATTGGCGGCGTTGCTATGTGGTATTTTATGCTTAACTCAGGTGTTCACGCCACAATTACAGGTGTTCTGTTGGCTTTTGCAATTCCATTTGGTAACGGAAATGAAAAATCAAGTTCTTATATTTTGCAACATTTTTTACATAAACCAGTGGCATTTTTTATTTTACCAATATTTGCCTTAGCAAATACCGCTATCATTTTAAGCGACGATATTGGACAAGCACTAACACAGAATTATAGCGTAGGAATTGCACTTGGACTTATTGTAGGCAAACCATTGGGTATATTTTTGCTGACTTTTCTAGCGGTATCATTTGGATTTTGCAAACTTCCAAGCGACCTAAATTGGAAAGCTATTATAGGTGTAGGATTTTTGGGCGGGGTAGGATTTACAATGTCAATTTTTATTACACTTCTTGCTTTTGACAATGAAAATATCATCAATAACGCAAAATTTGTGATTTTAATTTCGTCACTGATTGCAGGACTAATTGGATTTTTAAGTTTGAAACTAACCCTGAAAAAAGCAATAGTTGACACCGACTGAAAGAAGATAATACACAAAAATTAGCGCAAACAATTGAAGTATGAATAATTTCGACACGCACAATCAGCGAATTGCAGCACTGACATTCGCCTCTGTTTATCCACATTATCTAGCAAAAGTCGAGAAGAAAGGCTGGACGATGGAGAAGATATTGCGTAGCGCGTAGTCTTTCAACCTCGAAATCCCGGATGCTCTTTGCGATGAATCATGTTTGCGGCAAATAAATCACAATTCCACCACTATTCCGTACGTTTGCCTATCAATTCTTTCATAATAACTCAACCTCCGATGATACGCAACCTTGTTCTCCTCTTCTTTATTTGCCTGTTTTCCAACGCTTTAACGGCTCAAGAGCATCCAAACCGGATCGCCATTTCACCCCAAGAGGCACAACTTCAACAAGAATCCGTTGAGGTACAATACTATGCCCAGCAGCTCGCCAACCTCAAAACAGCTTTTGCGGCTAAAGACAACGGTAAAATAGCCGTGTACGAATCTGCTGTTTTGATGAGCTTGCGCAATGAAATCAATCAACTAGACCTGAAACTGGCTACGCACGCCGCGCAAGCAGCGCGTCGAAAATTGGCCAGCAGCGGCCAAATAAACCAAGCCGCGACACCCGAAGAAGCCCCCCGCCGCGACCCGCTCGCCGATGCTACCACACCCGACGAAATCCGATTCGAAGCCATGACTTATACCCTGGCAGCGTTCGATCGCCACGCCTTCGATCCTTCAAAGCCGGAGGATGCCGCGAAGGATTTTGCCAAGCTGGATGATATTTTGAAGATCATGGAGGCGGCGCTGGCGGAGTTGAAAGCGCGGCAATGACGTTAACGCGAATGTCTCATAAGTATGCTTAGCAGTAATTGAATTCTTGGTGCCGAATTCTCGTTGGATTAAGCAGGGAGAAAAGGGGCTGTGTCAGAAGGGTTGGAGCCGGGATAGTCAACAAAATTTAATTCTATTCGAGCGTTAGACCTTCCAGGTTTTAAAAACCTGGAAGGTCTTGGCCAAGAAATTCGAAATAAAATTTGGCTAAATTGTTCAACACCCGGTGTCCCATGGCTTATAAGTAGGCTTCATGCTGCTAAGCGCTTGAAACACCAACACCTGATTCCTAGCCCTCACCAAATTATGCTCCGGGTACTGTATCTTATAATACACATCGCCCGCCAGCCAATCGGTCAAAAACCGCAAGGCTTGCTCGCCTGTGATCCAGGCACCTCCGAGTAGCAGGTTTTCCTTTTCAGCATCCATCAAAAAATCTGCGGTTTCGGATAAAAAACCGTCCTGGAGCGCGGCCAACATGTCCGTGCGGAGGCTCACTTGTGTAGGTTCGTCCTCAGATTTGTCCGGGACAAAAGTGCGCACCATGTCACCAAAATCGGAGAGTATGGTGCCGGGCATAACGGTATCCAAGTCAATGACTGCCACCGCTTTGTGGGCGTTTGCGTCAAACAGCACATTGCCCGCTTTGGTATCGTTGTGCGTCACGCGCAAGGGCAGCGCCCCCGTTTTTTTCAGGCGGCTGATGGTATCAAATACAGGTTTTGCCTGAAACATTGCTTCAATTTCAGCACCAGCACCTGCGACACGATTGGCTGGATCGGTATCAATTACTTTCAAAAAGGTGTCCCAACGCCGATCCGTATCGTGAAATCCGGGGATGGTTTCCGCCAGTTCCTGTGCGGGAAAATCGCGCAAAGCCCGCGCAAAAGCGCCGTAAGCCTTGGCGGCCTCCAAAGCTGTGGCGACATTCGTTTTACCTTCCGGGGCATAAGTATCGGGTAAAAAAGGAAAGCTGCGCCAGTAGTTCCCTGCTTCATCCAGGTGCAAAAACCGTCCACTCAAGGTCGGAATTGGCGCTGGTGACAGATATTGGAAACTGCTATTTTTCAGGTGCTCGGTCACCCGGCAGATATTGCGCATCACCGCATCGGGATCTAGAAAAATCTGGTGATTCAGCCGTTGCAGCAAGTATGATTTCACATGGCCATCTTGTTCAAAATCAATGCGATAAGTGTCGTTTATGTTACCTGCGCCAATCGGCTCGGCACCGATCCAGCGCTCCATATTGAAAAAATTTTCAGCTATAGGGTGAAGCTCTATCATAAAATTACCGCGGGCTTTGGATCGCACTTCGCTATGAATAACCTGAATTGTGATAATAAACCGCGCGGCGGTGCCATTATTAAAACGTTTTCAATTCCAACTGCCGCACCAGCAGGCTACTTTTAAGCCTTGGTTCAAAGTACGTGCTTTTCGGCGGCAGGCTTTCCCCGGCATCGGCCATGCGCATCAGATCTTCAGCAGCTACCGGGTAAAAAGCAAAGCCAACGCGGTCTTCTATCTTCTTATTGGTCGTTTTTTGCAGTCCTTCCATGCCTTTGCTACCTTCAACATAGCTGATACGGGTATCAGTACGCACATCGATGATGCCAAATAGCTGGTTGATGACCAGGTCATTGAGCAAAGCGGTATCCAGTGTTTCATTCCCATTGGGAGCCGTTTGCAGTACATAATCCCGCCAGCGCAACGCATACCATTGTTTGTGCAGAAACATGACAACCTCATGTTTCGCTGAAGGTTTACGCGGTTTATCCAGCAACGCAATGTCGAAGATTTGTGCTAATTGTGCTACCAAGCGGCCGGCACCAATCTTTTTCACGCCTTCTACCACCCTGTTATAGTCCAGGATGTCCAGTTGGTCGGCCCCAAACCAGGCGCAAAACAAATGGGCCATATCCAAATCCGTGGTGTCTATTTCCGGCGATTGGTGCAACAAAGCCGTTGTTGTGGTGCGGTGATGACCGTCGGCGATGTAAGTATCCGTCACTTCACGGGCAAAAAGCTTTTGTAAGTACACGATGTCATTGGGGTTCGTCACCGACCAAAACCGGTGCGTCGTTTCCTCCTTTTTTATGCGCACCGTCATTATTGGGATATGGCTTTGGGCAAAACTGTTGAGCCAGTGTAACAGTTCCGGTACAGGCGTATGCATGACGAGGATAGGCTTTAGGATGGCTTTCCAATTCAAAAACAGCTCTTTGTGCTTCAATTCATGCTCGCTCAAGGTCTCTTCGTGCTTTTTAATATGGCCTTGGAGAAAATCTTCTACTTTGTTGAGGCCCACCAAACCAATGTGTTTGTGCAAACCACTTTCAATTTGGTACACAAAAAAGCCATCTTCTTTCGTTTGATTGAATTGTCCCGCTTCGAGATTTTTTTTGAAATCATGTTTGGCATTACTGCAAAACGCGTCCGGGGAGCCAATGAGGTTTACTTTAGGATAAAGTGCTGTGAGTGGTTTTATTTGCATGGTGGAGGGCATCAATGAGCGGCAAAAGTAGCTGTTTTTCGCAGGGCTGCTGCTTCATTTGGTATTTGTGCTGAAAACATGCCTGAAATCTTCGACATTTGCCGTTGTCAGGGTTTCAGGTTTCAAGGTTTCAGGTTTACGCGGTCTGTTGTTAATTTTGAAATGGTGTTTCAAGGATAAGAACCAATCGCGTAAACCGGAAACCTTGAAACCTGAAACCTGAAACCCTGACAACCATTTTAAATTTTTATTCGTCAATGAAATATTCATCCGCCTTTGTCCTGTGCCTGGTTTTCTTGGGGCTTAATGTATTGTCTGCTCAAAGCGTCTATGAGTTGGAAAACAAGTACAAAAAATCCAACTCAAAGAATGAAAAAATGGATCTGGCTTACCAGATTGCAGAAAAATCTGTTGGTTCCAATCCGAAAAAAGCCCTTGAATTTGCCGTCGTAGCAAGTCAGTTGGCAACCGAAATCGGCGATAAGCGCAAAGAAACCGATGCTTCATATTTATCAGGTGAAGCTGCCTACCGGCTTCGGGACTACGGAGGCGCAGCCGGTCGGTACAATCGGGCATGGAATACAGCCCGCAATTATGGGTTTCGCGACGTGGCGATCAATTCCATGAACAAATTGCAGGACATTGCGCTCAAGCAAAACGATTACAAAGAAGCCTTGAAATGGAGCACTGAAACCGTTCGATACTTGAGTGACAACAGTGGCCCCGGTGCCAGAAGCGGCGGTGAAGCACAACGAAAACTGGAAAACCAGCTCGCCGCAGCAGCGTCCGACAACCGCGCTTTGCGGGAGCAACTGGCGCAGGCCACCGGACAGAGCCAATTGCTGGAAAACACCTACCAAAGTCAGCTCAAAGACGTACAGGACAAAACCCAGAGCGAACTCAGTGTGAAAGATATGGCGCTTACCCAAATATCGAAAGAGAAATTGCGGGTAGACTCCATTTCCCGAACCAATTCGCTTATGCTTAAAAATCTGACACAAGGGCAAATGATCGACTCCATCGTGCGGGCACAGCAGGAGCGGGAGATCCAAAGCCAAAAACGCCGTGCTGCAGAATTGGAACTCGCCCAGGAAAAAGGAGACACGCAGCGCAAAATATTGTTGCTCATTGTTTGCTTCGTGGTATTACTGGCCATTTTATTCTACATCCGTTTCCTGGCCAAAAAACGCACCGCCAATCAATTAACCAACAAAAACAGGTTGATAGAAGCCGAGCAATTAAGAAGCAACACGCTGTTGCTCAATATATTACCTCCGGCTATTGCCGAAGAGCTAAAAACTCGTAATAAGGTTGCCGCCAGAAAATACGATCAAGCGACGGTGATGTTTGTCGATTTTAGCGGCTTCACGCACATCGCTGAGAAACTAAGCCCGGAGCAACTTGTGGAAGAACTCGACCTCTGCTTCTCCAATTTTGACCGCATCATAAGCAATTATAAAATTGAAAAAATAAAAACTGTGGGCGATGCCTATATCTGTGCTTCAGGCCTTTCTGACATGAACGCAAGCCCTTCAGACATGGTAAAAGCCGCCTTGGAAATTCAAGACTTCTTACTTGGCTTGAAAGCGCAACGATTGGGACAAGCACTGCCGTTTTTTGAAGCACGGGTCGGCATCCATATCGGCCCGGTAGTGGCAGGCGTGGTTGGCGCGAAAAAATTTGCATACGATATCTGGGGCGATACTGTAAATACCGCAGCAAGGATGGAAGAAGCCTGTGAGATCGGCCATGTCAACGTCAGCGAAGATGCCTATTGGCTTACCAAATATGAATTTGAATGGGAACCCCGCGGAAAAATTGCCGCGAAGAACAAAGGTTTCATGGATATGTATTATGTCACTGGGATCAAATAAAAAAGGTTTCAGGGTTTCAGGTTTCAGGTTTACGCGATCTGTGGTTGCTTTGAAAAAGTGTTTCAAATTTGACAACAAATCGCGTAAACCTGAAACCTTGAAACCTGAAACCCGAAACCTTGAAAGTATGCTATACGACAATCACAACCGCCCAATCTCCTACCTGCGCTTAGCAGTAACGGATCGCTGCAATTTGCGGTGCAGCTACTGCATGCCTGAACATGGTTTGGAGTGGTTGTCGCGGGATGCCTTGCTGACGTATGAGGAAATGCTGCGGCTGAGCCGTATTTTGGTTGGTTTGGGGATCAATAAAATCAGGATTACGGGTGGCGAGCCTTTTGTGCGCAAGGATATGATGAAATTTCTGGAAGCGCTGTCCAACATTGAAGGCTTGCAGCAAATAAACCTGACCACCAATGGCGTGGCGACGGCTGCATTTATTCCTCGGCTGAAAAGCCTGGGCATCCATTCCGTCAACCTAAGTTTGGATACCCTGGATCGGGCACGCTTTTTTGAAATCACCCGCCGCGACGAACTGCCCGCTGTTTTGAAAACAATGGATGCTCTTTTGGAGCAAGGCATTAAGGTTAAAATTAATGCCGTGGTGATGGAGGGCATGAACGATATGGACATTATTCCACTGGCCGAACTTAGCAAAGACCGGCCTATTGACGTTCGTTTTATCGAAGAAATGCCCTTTAATGGCGGCGACCATGAAACCGCGAAACCATTCTGGGATCATCAACGGATATTGGAAAAGCTGCGGGAACGCTGGCCCGATTTGCAAAAAATGGTCGATCCTCCTGCCTCCACTTCCATGAATTACCAGCAAGCAGGCCACCTGGGCACCATCGGTATCATTGCCGCCTGGACACGCAGTTTTTGCGGCACTTGCAACCGAATTCGTATCACGCCACAAGGTATGCTCAAAACCTGCCTGTATGATGGCGGTGTGCTTGACCTGCGCGAAGCAATGCGCAGCGGTAGCAGCAATGTGCAATTGACCGAAAAGCTCCTCGAAGCCTTCGGAAAGCGTCATAAAGACGGCTGGGAAGCCGAAAAGGCAAGCGCTAGGTTGGGTATTTCACAGTCGATGGCCATGATCGGCGGCTAGCGCCGCTTTACCTAAAATCGTTGACTTATCGATTTTGACATTGGCAACGACATTGCCTTTTTGCCCTTTGCTTTTTTGTTTTTTTGCCAACTTGCCTACTTGCCTTTTTGCCCCTTGCCATTTGACAACTTGCACTTTAATTCCCTGTTTATGATAAGTGTTGAACAAGCCGACCAAATCATCCGCACCTGCCAACGGCAATACGGCACCATATCCCTGCCATTGTTACAGGCAAATGGCCATGTATTGGCCGAGAAAATTCAGGCTGATCGCGACTTGCCACCATTCAACCGCGTAGCCATGGACGGCATCGCCATTCGTTTTGAGGATTTCGAAAGGGGGCAAAAAGCATTTTCCATCGCCGGGGTTGTCGCAGCGGGTGAGCCAGGCCCGGAAGCCTTGTTGATCGACACTTGTTTTGAAATCATGACGGGTGCCGTACTTCCCCCAAGTTCAGATACTGTTATCCCCTACGAGCATCTGGAAATCCAGGGCGGGGTAAGTCAGATAATACATGACACCGTAAAAAAAGGCCAAAACATCCACGTTCAAGGCAGTGACCATCAGCAAGGAAGCGTGCTGATACAGCCGGGGAAATTAATTGGCCCAATTGAAATTAGTGTAGCCGCTTCGTGTGGAAAAACCCATTTGCTGGTCAACAAAGCGCCCAAGGTCGTCATTTTTTCTTCGGGCAATGAACTGGTAGAAATTAACGAAACACCCCTACCCTACCAAATACGGCGCTCCAACAACTACACCATCAAAGCTACACTGCAACAATACGGCTTAGATGCCACCATGCTGCATGTGACCGACAACTTGGAACTGGTGACCCAAGCGCTCCAACAGGCAACGGCCGATTTCGACGTGCTTATCCTCAGCGGCGGCATCTCGATGGGCAAATTTGATTACATCCCACAGGCGCTGGAGTCCATCGGCGTGGAAAAGCAATTCCACAAAGTGCAGCAAAAGCCGGGAAAACCCTTTTGGTTTGGCACTTTTGGTACCCAAGGTGTGGTTTTCGCCTTGCCCGGCAATCCGGTATCCACCTACCTCTGCCTCATCCGTTACGTAATACCGTGGCTGGAAAATGCGCTGGGATACCCAGTCAAGCCCCCTGCTTATGCCGTTTTAGACAGCGATTTTCGATTTGAATCACCGCTCCAGTATTTCATGCAAGTAAAGTTGTGGCAAGATGAAAACGCTGTTTTACACGCAACCCCGGTCCAAAACAAAGGCTCTGGCGACTACGCCAGCTTACTGGAAGCAGATGGGTTTATGGAATTGCCCGCTGGACAAACGGAGTTTAAGGCAGGAGCTGTTTTCCGTATACACTTAAAATAGGGTTTCAGGTTTCAAGGGTTTCAGGTTTCAGGTTTACGGGGTGAACGATAGCGATCAAAAAGAATGCTAAACGCAGCATTGTTACCACATACGGCCATTTAGACCAAAGAATGGTCATCGCGCGCACGCAGGTTCATATCCTGGTAAGGTGTTTTGGTTAATTCCATGAAAATGCCTTTTTAACGATTAAAAAACTGGGGATTAATGCTCCATAGTACACTGCAAGCAGTGCGTCGTAAATCGGAAAAAGGGACAACAGATCAGTTTCGCGCAGTTTTGAAAAAACCTTCCTGTACATAATATAAAGTAACAAGCAGCGCGACAGCCACAAATATAAAGCTGATTCTCTTTCGAATCCAAACAGCAGCAGTAGGAAAAGCAGAAAAAAATGTAGGCTATGCGACAAACTTAACAAACTCAACATCAGTTTATCCCGCCATTTATACGCCGGACTTGCCGAAATATGTCTTCTTTTTTGCCGAAGCCAGGCATGCCAGGTTTGTTTACTGTTGGAATAAACAAATGAATCTGGGTGGAGACAGCAGACCGTATTTCCCCTTGTAGCAGCGGCATTGACCAGTAAATCGTCGTCGCCGGAAGCAATGTGTTGGTGACTTTTGAACCCGCCAATGCGTTCAAAAACAACTTTCCTGAAAGCCAGATTGCGCCCTACCCCCATGTAAGGAACTCCAAGGTTGGCAAACGTGCCATACTGCATGGCGGTAAAAGCGGTCTCAAAACGGGTCCATTTTTCTAAAAAATTGCCCTTCTGTGATTTTTTCATGGGGCCGTAACCGAGCACAATTTCAGTTTTTGGATTGGCAGCCAGTGGTGCCGTCATGTGTTGGAGCCAATGTTTGGTCGCTGGGGCACAATCTGCATCTGTTAGCAGGATAAGATCAAATTTTGCTGCTTTGATACCTGTGCTCAGGGCTTGTTTCTTACCAGGAGATGTTTTTTGTGGAATATTCAGGATACGCAAACGAGGGTATTGACGCTGAAAATCAAGCAGAACATTATTGGTTTCATCCGTTGAAGCATCGTCCACCACAATCAACTCCCAATCGGCTGCACATGCTTGCTGGAGTATTTCGGGCAAATTGTTTTGAAGGTTCAGCGCTTCGTTTCTGGCGCAAATTAGGACGGATACGCCTGGTTCTGCGCCCAAACCTGGCATATCTGACGCTACTGTGCGTGATTTTTGACCTTTAAAAAAAACAAGCACCAGCCCCACAAACAGCATTTGCAGCAGCGTTACCACCACAAAAAGCCACCATAATGCCTGCAAAAAAAAATCTTCTGAAAAAAGAGCCCCCATACAGGCGGTAAAAGTAGCGTGATTCCCCACCTTTGCAGCTCGCTTATGAAACGTATTATCATCGCCATTGATGGCCTCTCTTCCTGCGGCAAAAGCACCCTGGCCAAAGCCCTGGCCAAATCCTTGCACTACGCTTACCTCGATTCCGGTGCCATGTACCGCGCCGTGACGCTGTATTTCCTGGAGCAAAACATCGATTACAACGACCCCGAAAAGGTGGCGGCAGCCTTGCAAGACATTGAAATCCACTTTGAAAGGATAAAAGGGCAAAACCGCACCTTCCTCAACGGCCGCGACGTGGAGCGCGACATCCGGGAGATGCGCGTGAGCGAACACGTGAGCCCGGTTTCTACCATCTCCGCCGTGCGACGCGACATGGTGAAGCAACAACAAAGCATGGGCAAACGCCGCGCCCTAGTCGCCGATGGCCGCGACATCGGCACCGTGGTATTCCAAGATGCCGAACTGAAAATATTCCTCGTCGCCGATTCCGATGTGCGCACCAGTCGCCGACACCTGGAACTGGCCGCAAAGGGCATCGATGCCGATTGGAACCAAATTCAGCACAACCTGCTCGAACGCGACCGCATCGACTCTTCCCGCGCCGACAGTCCGCTGCGCGAGGCCGAAGATTCCGTAGTGATCGACAATACCTTGCTTTCGGAAGATCAGCAGTTGGAGAAAGCGTTGGCGCTGGCTAAAGAAAGAATAGAGTTATGAGTTATGAGTTATGAGTTATGAGTTATGAGTTATGAGTTATGAGTTATGAGTTATGAGTTATGAGTTATGAGTTATGAGTTATGAGTTTGCAATTTCGTTTTTGTAAATCCTTTTTAGAGTTCGAGCAGCATGAAATTTTGGAAAAATCCGGCGCGGGCGCTGCTGAGCATGTTACGGGAAAAGTTGCCGCCAACGGTTCAAACGCATCAGTTTTTGTCTGTTTCCCTGGATAGGGATGTACGGCTGGATGTTTACTTGCCGCCGAATTATGATTTGAGAAAAAGACGCTTGTACCCTTTTGTGCTGTTTAATGATGGTCAAGACCTCCCGCGCATGCACTCAAAGGAGGTTTCAGGGTTTCAGGTTTCAGAGGTTTCAGGTTTCAGGGCTATTTTGGAGGCGTTGTATGAGGTGGAGGAAATACCACCCATCATTGCTGTTGGCGTTTATACTTCCAGTGAGCGGATACGGGAGTATGGCACGGCCCAGCAGGCTGATTATAAAGGTCGGGGCGACAAAGCCGGGAGCTACAACACCTTTATTGTATCCGAATTATTGCCTTTTCTTTTCCGCCAATACCGCCTTTCCGACCTGCCGGAAGATTGCGCCATTGCTGGGTTCTCCCTAGGTGGGCTGTCTGCTTTCGATATTGGCTGGGCCAATCAGGATATTTTTGGCACCATTGGTGTGTTTTCCGGGGCGCTATGGTGGCGTTCTTCGCATGTGAATCCAGAAGACCCGGATGCCGATAGAATTATGCACGACATCGTGCAGCAAACTGTCTTTGTCAATAAAGACCAGTACTTTTGGTTTCAATGTGGCACACTCGACGAGGAAGACGACCGCAACAATAATGGGGTGATTGATTCGATTGACGACACCTTGGCTTTAATCAAAGTCATTCAAAGCAAGGGGTTTCGCGATGCATCCATCCGATACCTGGAAATAGAGGAAGGGCGGCACGATCCGGAGACTTGGGGGAAAGCCATGGGGGATTTTTTGAGGTGGGCGTTTGTGGAGGAAGGGGATATTTGATCTTACTACCGCTTAAAACAAGAATCATCCCTTATTTTTATTGCAAGGAAAACAGGGGTAAATTCAGGCGTTTGAGCATACTTATTGGACGGACGAAGAAAAATCGTCACACCAAATAGGCCCTCGTCCGACCACTTTTTGTGGTCTGACGAATAAGTTATGACCAATTCAGCCCAACCTGATTCCTCCCTGCAAAAATAACACGGGAATAAGGCCGTTTCGAAATGACACTGCATTGGTACCTTTCCATGAAGTGGACTATATTTTTTTCTCAAATACCTGGTGAGCCTTTGTCTGCCTACCTTTCCAAAATAAAAAGTATAATTCCAAAAAGAATGGAAAACGGATAATCCACGCTACCCTCCCAAACCACAATTGTAAAACTATTGCGTATCTATTGAACTATTGGGTTTCAGCAAATACAACTGATTCTAAGAATGCCAAAGATTGCTGCTCTTCAAACGTAAGTTCAGTACTTGTTTTTGCTTTGATGTCTCGGTATTCTTCAATAAAACTCCGTTGAAACTCCTTCAAAACAGCGGAATAGTCGTAGGCATTAACTCGAATTTTCAACAATTCAGCGTTAATAGAAAAAACAGGTTTGTCATATTTTATTTCGACTTCAATTGGCTCTCTCAATATCAATTCTTCTTTTTCAAATTGGATTTTTTCTAGTGAAACTCTAAACTCTGCCGTTGTAAGCGCCTGCGAAGTAATCACATTTGGTTTTGAAATAGCCCCCCCAGACTGCGGGTCAGCGAGCCCAAAGCTTTGGAAAAGCTCCCGCTCTGGTTGCTGTTCATTTGGCAGAAGCGCAGGAATTAATACATCACGAACAGGTTTTGAAACTGGCCTGAATTTTCGTTCTTCCACAGCGAACGACGCATCTGTTAAAGTAAAATTATAGGAATTGCTATCCTTGAATAAATCAATTATAGGATTAAAAATTTTTCTGCGTTCTTCGTTTGAATAACGCTCTGTAAGCGGTTTTAATTCAGGAATCGAATCATATCCCATTTGAAATACATCAGATTTAAACCTGTCGAAGATACCAGATTTCCATTCTGTGATCTCATCAGTGTAAATGCTTGTCATTACACGTAAATCGGGAGCAATGCTTGCGGAAAAACTCGTAAACTTTACATTAGAAAGTAGTAATACAGCTTCATTTCTAAGACTAGCGAGTAATTTTTCTTGATTTGGGAACTTCTGCTCACTGAAGCTTTTTCGAAAATCAATATCAAGGAAATTTCGAAAGGACTCGCGTAGTTTTCGAAGCACATCAATTATAGTGTCAAGCATTACAGCAGATCCATACGTTGGGTTTTTAGGTTTAATACGTACATTAAGGGCCTTCTGCCGAAGCATCTGAAGATAATCATTGGTAAGCGCAGAATTATCAATCATTTGCGCCCATTCAAGATATGTAAAGATTTGCTGGTTTAGTTCGCGAAGTTCAAGCTGGATTTCGATTGGCGGATTTCCAAATAAGGCTGCTGCAACGAGCTTTTCAGCAGCTTTGAATTCACCACACTCAATTGCTAATTGAGCGGCACTCCTGAATAAAATTGAACGGGTCGGTTCTGCATCAGATTTATGCAATAATTCCCAGGCAGCTTCTTGTTCTTTTATATAAGCCTCACGAAGCAAAATTTCATAACGAGCCCTTTCGCCAGACTCAAGAGCCAATTGAGCTTGGTTTACAATATTCATTGCTTCACGGTGCATTTGCCGGGCGTTACTCATTTCTTTTTTATGTAAGTAAGCGGTTTGCTAAAATCTGTAACGGCAATATAAGCTGGAATGTTCCATCCATCAGATTGTTTGACCTGTTCGAGTTTTTTTTGCACGCGTCTAGCTAACGCCTTTACCCCCTGACTTGTTCCAGAAATTTCCAACCGAGCATTCATAAAATTATCTGGATCATATTTAGGATGGTCTTCTTTATAGCCAAGGAAATAATCAAAACCACCTTTCCCAATGGGTGCCTGTTCCACAACTTGGTATTCCGTCAATGAAGTTGTTAGATAAAATGCCAAGGCAATAGCTCCAGCTTCTGCAAAATCTCGAGGTTCTTTCCAGCCTCTTTTGGAAGATGGTTCACTCCAAGATACCAAATACTTATTAGAGAAATCTCCATCAACAAGTAATTCTACTGGTGAAAGATGACTATTTTCCTCCATAGCGACCGCGCAACCTTCTGCAAAGGTGTCACATTGTTTTGGCGAAATTTCAGGGCAAATGTGCCGCAAATCATCAATAAATAGGTTTTCCAAGGTATTTTGCTTAGTTTAATTATTAATACTCCCAGCAAATATAGCAAAGGTTGTTTATTGACAATCACAAGACCATGATATTGTTCAATGCTGTGTGTTTAAGCAAGCCACACTCCGAAATCCAAATTCCAATTACCTTTGCCCCTCATTTTTCACAAACCGCCCCCGCCGTTCGTATGGCGCACGGGCACCCGACCTTTGTATGGCCGGGCTAAAACACTCATTTTTTATGATTAACATCACATTTCCCGACGGTAACGTTCGTCAGTATGCCGCCGGAACCACCGCGCTCGACGTGGCAAAAAGCATCAGCGAAGGACTCGCCCGCGTCGTTTTGGCCGCATCGGTCAACGGCGAAGTGCGCGACCTAGCCCGCCCGATCAACGCCGACGCCAGCATCGTGTTCCACAAATGGGACGATAAAGCAGGCAAGCAAACCTACTGGCACTCCTCCGCCCACCTGCTCGCAGAGGCGCTAGAGTCACTCTTCCCCGGCACCAAATTCGGCATCGGCCCAGCCATCGACAACGGCTTTTACTACGATGTCGACACCGGCGACCGCACGCTCACTCCTGCTGATTTCAGCAAAATTGAGCAAAAAGTGCTCGAATTGGCCCGTACCAAAAGCGAATACGTCCGCACAGAGGTCTCCAAAGCCGACGCCATCAAGTTTTTTACCGAAAAAAACGACGCGTACAAACTTGAACTGATCGAGGGCCTGGAGGATGGCCAAATCACCTTTTACCAGCAAGGCAACTTCATCGACCTCTGCAAAGGCCCGCATATCCCGTCGACGGAGACCATCAAAGCGGTCAAGATTCTGAACCTCGCTGGTGCATACTGGCGTGGCGACATTTCGCGCAAACAACTCACCCGCATCTACGCCATTACCTTCCCGAAACAAAAAGAACTGGAAGAATACCTGGTGATGCTGGAAGAAGCCAAAAAGCGGGATCACCGCAAATTGGGCGCTGAATTGGAGTTGTTTATGTTCTCTGAGAAAGTAGGCCAGGGTCTACCGATGTGGTTGCCCAAAGGCACCGCACTGCGCCAGCGTTTGGAAGATTTTTTGAAAAAAGAACAGATTAAACGCGGTTACCAGCCCGTTATCACGCCCCATATCGGTTCGAAAAACCTTTACGTCACCAGCGGTCACTGGGAAAAATACGGGGAGGATTCCTTCCAACCCATCCTCACGCCCGCGAAAGACGAGGTATTTCTGCTCAAGCCGATGAACTGCCCGCACCACTGCGAGATATACGGCCACCGTCCGCGCTCCTACCGGGAACTTCCGATTCGTTTTGCGGAGTTCGGCACCGTATATCGCTATGAAATGTCGGGCGAGCTGCACGGCCTCACCCGTGTACGCGGCTTTACCCAAGACGATGCACACATTTTCTGCACACAGGAACAGGTAAAAGACGAATTCCTGGCGGTATTGGATCTTACCCGCTTTGTACTGGCGAAGCTGGGTTTTGATGATTACACGGCTCAAATAAGCCTCCGTGACCCGGAAAACAAATCCAAGTACATCGGTTCCGATGAAAACTGGGCAAAAGCAGAACAAGCGATCATTGAGGCCGCGGCAGAATCCGGCTTGGTGACCGTGACTGCCCTGGGCGAAGCGGCCTTCTACGGCCCCAAGCTCGACTTCATGGTGAAAGACGCCCTGGGACGTTCCTGGCAGCTCGGCACCATTCAAGTCGACTACAACCTGCCGGAGCGCTTCGACCTCACATACGTCGGGGCCGACAACCAACCGCACCGCCCCGTGATGATACACCGTGCGCCGTTTGGCTCCATGGAACGCTTCACAGCGGTATTGATCGAGCACTGCGCCGGCAAGTTCCCGCTTTGGCTTTCGCCGGAGCAGTTTGCCATACTGCCCGTGTCTGACAAGTTTGTGGAATACTCGCTACAAGTGAAGCAAGCCCTCGAAGCGCAAGACCTGCGTGGCTTTGTGGACGACCGCAACGAGACCATCGGGCGGAAAATCCGTGACAACGAGATGAAGCGGATACCGTTCTTGCTCATTGTGGGCGAAAAAGAGGTGGAAGCTGGCACGGTCAGCGTGCGCAAGCAAGGCGGCGATGGCGACCAGGGCGCTGTGAGCGTGGATGCGTTTGCGGAGATGGTGAAGGGGTTGTTGTAGGTTAAATTACGCCATTATGCAATCAGAACCGGACGAAGGATATAGCTTCGCCCGGTTTCTTTATATTTGCCCTTAAAATACCCTGAAATGCGGCTAATAAAACACATCAAAGCTTCCAACCTGCTTTCATTTGGCCCTGATGGGCTTGATTTGGAATTGCACGACTTGAATGTGCTGATCGGGGCGAATGGGTCGGGGAAGTCGAATTTTTTGGAGATTTTTGAGTTGTTGCGGGCGTTGCCAAAGGGAGAGGAGGATGCCAATAATTTATACAGTGTAATTAGCCGGGGAGGTGGTTTCTCTGAATGGACCTGGAAGGGAGATAAAGGGTTGCCAAATATTTTTATTGAAGCCACTCTTGGTGACACCCCTGGCTTAATTCACGGTTTTCAGTTAAATATGCTTATTTATCTTGAATTAGAGTATATTAATTCTGAAAAATTTCTTTCTGAGTCTGGTAATGTCACCCGCGAAAGACATATTACTTTTTATCGCAAAGACCTGTCAAAAAACATCTCAGTTTGGAATGCAAAAACAAGAAAATCCGAGAAAATTAAACCTGCCAATTTTTCTTTATCCATATTATCACAGCGAATAAACAATAGCCAGATAAACCATATTGTTCATGAGCTTGAATATGCATACGAACGTATCCGCATTTACCGAGAATGGTCCTTTGGCCGCAACACCATCTTCCGTTTACCCCAACGTGCCGACCTCCGCAATGACCGCCTTGAATCCGATTTTTCCAACTTAGGCATATTCCTCTCACGGCTGCGAAAAGACCCCGCCACAAAACGAGTATTAATTACAGCATTGCAAGATTTGTACGAGGGACTCACTGACTTTGAAATTGTCACAGAAGGCGGCACTGTTCAGATATTCTTTACAGAAGGAGACTTTTCCATCCCAGCCACGCGACTTTCGGATGGAACACTTCGCTATTTATGCCTATTAGCCTTACTGCTTGACCCCACTCCTCCGCCATTGATTTGTATTGAAGAACCAGAACTGGGCCTTCACCCAGATGTGCTACCTAAGATTGCTGATTTACTTATCGAAGCATCCAAACGTACTCAACTGATCGTAACGACCCATTCTGATGTACTTATTGATGCGCTTTCTCAACAACCAGAATCTGTATTGGTATTTGAAAAAGAGGACGGACAAACCAAGGTCAAACGACTTAACAATGAAGATCTTAAGCATTGGCTTTCTGATTATAGCTTAGGGCAACTCTGGTTGCGCGGTGAAATAGGGGGCAAGCGATGGTAGCGGTAAAAATCTATATCGAAGGAGGAGG